>JASBUL010000089.1 GCA_030147945.1 Oceanococcus sp.
GTCCTCGGCCCGATCAGCCGCGGCAACTGAGACCTCCAGCGTTTGGGGCACCAGCAAGGGCTGACTGGGCTGGCGCTGACCATGCAGTCGCTTTTTCAGATCCTCCAGCACGATGCGCTCATGAGCCGCATGCAAATCGACCAGCACCCCGCCTTTTTCGGTCTGACTGAGGATGTACACCCCGTGAATCTGGGCCAGCGCAAAACCCAGCGGCGGCGTTGCATCCACCCCGTCGCGCTCACCCATGGCCAGCTGCTGGGGTTGCACCGCGGCAGATACAGTTGCGTCGGCATACAGCGCGCGGGCGCTGTCTCCCTGCAGGCGCACGCCAGACTCGGCCACGCGCCATGCAGCAGGCACATCCGGCGCGGCAGCGGCATACCCCGCGCGATCCGGTGTGGCAGCTGCCGATGTGTCAGGTGTTGCCGCAGGCGCAGTAGGCGTGTACCCGGCCAGCGGCGCGGCAATGGCTTCCTGCACGCTGCGACGCAGGGTATCGAAAACCCGGCGCGAATCCCGAAAGCGCACCTCCTGCTTGGTCGGATGCACGTTCACATCAAGGCTGCCGGGATCCATGCTCAGGAACAGCAGATAGGCCGGATGACGGCTGTAGTGCAGCACATCGGCGTAGGCGGCCTTGAGCGCACTGATCAGCAGGCGGTCACGAATGTAGCGGCCATTGATGAAGGTGTGCTGCAGGTCGCCCTGAGCGCGGGAGAATGCTGGCCTTGCAATCCAGCCATGCAGCGAGATGCCCTGGGCCTGGTAGTCGATATGCACCGCATGTTCGATGAAGTCTTCACCGACAAGCTGCGCGATACGCGCTTCTTCGCTGCGTTGGTCATGTGCTGCCGGCGCGTGCCACTGCTCGCGCCCATTGTGGGTCAAGCGCATGGCGCGCTGCGGCACACTCAGGGCCAGACGTCGAGCCAGCGTATCCAGATGCCCGAACTCGGTGCGTTCGGTGCGTAGAAAACGCCGCCGCGCCGGAACCTGATGAAACAGGTTGTCGACGGTCACCCGGGTGCCCACCGGCATGGGTTGCGGGCGCGCTTCGGGCATCGGCTCGCCCGGCTTGAGCGAGAGCAGCCAGCCGTGATCTTCACCCGCCACCCGCGATGCCAGTTCGACATCAGCCACCGCCGCGATGCTGGGCAAGGCTTCACCACGAAAGCCCAGACTGGCGAGCGCTTCCAGATCATCCAGCTGGCGGATTTTTGAGGTCGCGTGGCGGGTCAGCGCCAGCGGCATTTCCGCCACCGGGATACCACAGCCATCATCCACCACCTCAACCCGCTGCATGCCACCGGCCAGCAAATCAATGTGGATGCGCTGCGCCCCCGAATCGATGGCATTTTCCAGCAATTCCTTGAGCACCGAAGCTGGACGCTCGACGACCTCACCGGCCGCAATCTGGTTGATCAGGTGCGATGGCAGCTGTTGTATGGGCAAAGCAGTATCCGGTTAGCGCAGCGGCGCGCCCAACCGCGAGCGTCAGGCCGCAGATCAGGCCACTGACGATGCGAAGACGCGCAAAACCCTCATTCTAGCGCGCCAGCCATGCCGATCGGGCGCCGCTTGGCTTCACGGCTGGGCCTGGGCCACCACGCGCTGCGGACGGTAGGTTTCGAAGTAACTCATGATGCCGTCACGCATGCTGCGAGCCAGCTTTTCCTGCTGGTTGGGATTGCGCAGGCGCGTTTCTTCATTGGGGTTTGAGATAAACGCCGTTTCGATCAGGATTGATGGCACATCCGGCGCCTTGAGCACGGCAAAACCAGCGCGCTGAACCGTGCGTTTGTGCAGCTTCCCCAAACCTCCGAGCTGACCCAGCATACGGTGCCCCAAATCCAGACTGGCTTCGATGGCCGCGCTTTGCGAGATATCCAGCAACACCGACGCCAGCATGTCGTCCTTGTCCTGGATTTCGATACCACCAACCAAGTCGGCAGCGTTCTCACGGCTGGCCAATACGCGCGCATGCTCGGAACTCGCGCCGCCCTGAGACAGGATGTACACCGATGAACCATGCACCCGTCGGTCGCGGAATGCATCGGCGTGAATGGACACAAACAGATCCGCACGCTGCCGCTGAGCAATCTCACGCCGCTTGCCCAGCGCGACGAAATAGTCGCCTTCGCGCGTCAATATGGCCTGCATGCCCGGCTCGGCATCAATCAGGCGCTTCAGCCGCTGGGCAATCTGCAGCGCCACCGTTTTTTCACGCACCCCGCTGGGGCCGATCGCCCCGGGATCCTCACCACCGTGCCCCGGATCTATCGCCACGACTATGTTCTTTTGCGTCAGCGACACAACCTTGCGCGGATTGCGCAGGGCATGCGGTAGCTCAACCACCAGGCGATAGCCAAAATCCCCTGAGGGCGCGAGCAGGTAGCTGCGCGGCTGCGAGGTTTCATTGAGGTCGAGCACCATGCGCAGCGCATCGCCACGCTCACCGAAACGAATCGCCTTGACCACACCGGCCTGCTCCGGCTTGAGCGACGGCAGATTGCGAATCCCGCGAATATCCACCACCGCGCGGTTCGGGTTGTCCAGCGCAAAGCTGCTGTGTTTGACCGCATCGGAGATATCGAGCACCACACGTGTCTGCTCTGGCTCATCCCAGACGCGCACCTCGGTGATCGAAACCGCCGCTGCGGCCCCGCTGATCAACCATAAGGCGACAGCGAGACTGCTTTTGAGTCCGAATTGCATGTCGTTTCCCCCGCCTGTCCACCCTGCCGGGCGCTGCGGAACTCCATCTCCAGCCGCCCGCAAAACACGCTGCGGGTGACATCCCGAAATTAAGTTAACGCGGGAACGCCAAAGAATGCAAGAATTTTTCTTTTGTTATTAGCAGTCTATAAATGATTATTTATGTAGCACCTGAATGACTGCGCGCAATCGGGTGATCAGAATGATGAATTCGCCCGCCACTTTTCCAGCACATCCACTGCCGACGCGCTGTAAGCCGTCACCGTGGCTGACCGACCACCCTCGGGCTCGATGCTCATTGCAATGTGCAGATCCGCTGGCGGCAAAGCCCCCTCGCCGCGCTGCGGCCATTCGGTAATCAGCGTCAACGGCTCAGCCAGCAGATCGCGGATACCGAGATACTCCAGCTCCTGCGCATCACCCAGGCGGTAAAGGTCCATGTGCACCACCCGATGGCCGGGCAATGCATAGTCCTCCAGCAGGGTATAGGTCGGACTGCGCACCGCGCCCTGCTCGCCCAGCGCCCGCAGCAGGGCCCGAACCGTGTGTGTCTTGCCGGCGCCCAGGCCGCCTTGCAGCGCGATGTAGAAAAAGTTCGACGGCAGCACCACCGCCAGCCCTTCGGCCCAGCGATCGGTGGCCGCAGGATCGGCCAGAAACCAGCTGTGCGCGATCACGGGTTCAACACCTCGGGCAAGGTGGCGAGCACGTCACTCGGCAGCATCCCGCGCATACCGATTCGCCGGGCCACCCGATCGCCGGCGCGGGCATGCGCCACCACCGCCGCGCCAACGGTTTGCAGCAGCGGCTGATCCGGCGCCTGCGCAAGCAAGCCGGCCAAGGCCCCGGTAAGCACGTCGCCCATGCCGCCACAGGCCATGCCCGGATTGCCCTGTTCGCACACCAGCATCTCGCCTTGCGGCCCCGCAATCAGGGTGCCGGCTCCCTTGAGCACCGTCACCGCGCCGCTGGCCTCGGCCAGCTGACGGGCCGCGGCAAAGCGGTCTGCCTGCACCTGCGCACTGCTTATCCCGAGCAAACGGCCCGCCTCCCCCGGATGCGGGGTGATCACACAACGTGACGGCCAGCGCTGCTGCCGATCCATCAGATTCAGCGCATCCGCATCCAGCACCACAACGCCATCGAACGCGCACGCCCGCTCGAGCCACGTGCGCCCCCAGACATGCGTACCCAGCCCTGGCCCGATCGCCACCACAGTGGCGCGCTCGGCCAGCACATCGAAGGCCTGCGGGTCTTTATCGTCGGCTGCACGCACCATCAACTCGGGCTGATAGCCGGCCACCTCGACACGGCACTGCGGGTGAGTCAGCACGCTGACCAGACCAGCCCCACTGCGCAGCGCGGCCCCGGCGCACAGACGGATGGCTCCGCTGTAACCCGGCGCCCCGCCCACTGCCAGAACATGACCGTGATGACCTTTGTGACTGTTGCGCTGACGCGGTGGCATCCATGCCAGCGGGGCATGGGCCGGCATCAGACAGGCTGACGGCTTCTCCTGCGCTGCCACACGGGGCGGCACATCCAGTGCCGAAAAATATATCTGGCCGGCGTAATCCTTGGCATCGCCGGTGTACAAACCCTGCTTGCGCCCGATGAAGCTCTCTGTCACATCCGCGCGCACCGCCACTCCCATCACCGCGCCGCTGTCGGCGTGGATACCCGACGGCACATCCAGGGCCAGAACCGGCTTGTCGCAAGCATTGATGCACGAAATGGCCTGGGCGAACAGTGCACCCACCGTGCGTGACAGCCCGGTGCCCAGCAGACCGTCAACAATCACGTCGCAATCAGCCAGTCCTTCATCCAGAGGACCGGTCTGCAAGCCGATAGAGGCATCCGAGAAGCTCTGCCAGGCGCTCTGGGCCTCCGCCCTGAAGCGCGCCGGATCGGCCAGCAGCCAGACCCGCACAGCACAGCCCGCGCCTGCGGCCAGCCGCGCCAGCTCCAGCGCATCGCCGCCATTGTTGCCCGGCCCCACCAGCACGCCCAACGTGCGCACCTGGGGCCAGTGCTGTCGCAGCCGCAGCCAGGCACTGGCGGCGGCCCGCTGCATCAGTTCATAGCCGTCAATGGCACAATCGCGAATGGCGCTGGCATCCAGGTTACGAACCTGTTGTGCGCTGTACAGTGGCAAGCCCATATCCATCCGCCCATTATCGTCCAGACGCGTGCGTCATAGAACCGCCCGAATGAGTACCTCCTCCACACCCAACCCCGCGCATATCCTTGGCGCGCTCAGCCAATGGGCCGGCGAGCTGGGATTTTCCGGCCTGGCGGTGAGTCGGGCTGATCTTGAGAAGGACGAGCAGTTGATGCAGCGCTGGCTTGATGAGGGCCTGCACGGCGAAATGGATTATTTAGCACGCAACGCCGAGATGCGCCGGAATCCAGCCGCACTGGTACCCGAGACCCTGAGCGTGATCAGCGTGCGCATGCCTTACTGGCCACAGGCCGCCCCAGCACGCGAAATTCTGCGCAGCCCGCACAAGGCCTACATCAGTCGCTACGCCCTTGGTCGCGACTACCATAAGACCGTCCGCGGGCGCCTGCGCCAGCTGGCCAGGCGCCTGCAGCAACAGATCGGACCGTTCGGCTTTCGCGCCTTCGCCGACAGCGCCCCGGTTCTGGAAAAAGCCCTGGCCCGCGATGCCAGCCTGGGCTGGATCGGCAAAAACACGCTGCTGATCGATAAGGACCAGGGCTCGTACTTCTTTCTTGGCGAGCTGTTCACCGACCTGGCCCTGCCCGCCAGTCAGGCCGCAGCGGTCGAAAACGCCTGCGGCGCCTGCCAGGCCTGCATCCGCGCCTGCCCAACCGGCGCCATCCTGCCGCACGGCCAGCTGGATGCACGCCGCTGCATCTCCTACCTGACCATCGAGCTCAAAGGCGCCATCCCCGAAAACATGCGCGAGGCCATCGGCAATCGCATCTTCGGTTGTGACGACTGTCAGCTGGTGTGCCCATGGAACCGCCACGCGCAAACCGCGGTAGATCGTGATTTCGCAGTTCGCCACGGCCTTGACGATGTCGATCTGGTCACACTGTTCGGGTGGACGGAGGAGACCTTTTTGCGCAACACCGAAGGCATGCCGCTGCGACGCGCCGGCTACATCAGCTGGCTGCGCAACCTGGCCGTGGCGCTGGGCAATGGCCCGCCGAGACGCGAAGCGATCGACGCGCTGAACACACGGCGTGAGCACCCATCGGACATCGTGCGCGAGCATGTGAGCTGGGCGCTTGAACGCCTGACCCGCCAGGCGCGCACTGAGGCGCCGTCGCTCAGGACTTGAGCGTTTGCGCCTGCCTGGCCAGCAATGGATCGGGCCAGCGCTGGTTAGTATCACTGAGCGCAGCATCTATCGCGCGAGCCAGCACCTTGCCCAGCTCAACCCCGAACTGATCAAAACTGTTCAGCCCCCATAGCCAGCCCTGCACGAAGCAGCGGTGTTCGTAGGCGGCCAGCAGAGCACCCAATGCGTATGCATCCAGCCTCTCCAGCCAGATCAGGCTGGACGGCCGATTGCCTTCGAACTGACGCCAGGCCGCATGCGCGCCCTCGTAGCCACCGGTCGCGCCGTCACGTCCATGGCTCAGCGCCGCAGCCTGGGCCAGCGCATTGCCAAGCAACTGGCCCTGCATGTGCGCATCGCCTCCCAGCACCTCGCGCGGCAGTATGAAATCCACCGGATGGGCTTCGCTGCCCTGGTGCAACATCTGAAAAAACGCGTGCTGCACCGATGTGCCCACCCCGCCCCATTGCACCGGACTGGTCGGGTGCGGCAAAGGTTTGCCATCGCGTCCCACGGATTTGCCGTTGCTCTCCATCTCCAGCTGCTGCAGCCAGTTCGGCAGATCGGCCAGACGTTCACTATAAACCGCGGTGACCTGGCTGCTGGCGCGGAGAAAATTGCGATTCCAGATGCCGATCAGCCCCCAGATCACCGGCAGATTGGCATCCAGCGGCGTGCTAAAGAAGTGCTCATCCATGCTTGCCGCGCCCGCCAGCAACTGCTCGAAGCGAGCCCAGCCTAGCGCTAGCGCCGCGGACAGGCCCACGCTGGACCACAGCGAGAAGCGGCCACCAACCCAGTCCCACATGGCATAGGTTTGCGCCGCCGCAATACCGAATTCGGCCGCTTTGTCCGGCGCCGCGGTCACCGCCAGACACTGCCGCGCCACATCACCACCACCGGCGGTCAGCCAGCTGCGCACATGGCGCGCGACCAGCTGGGTTTCCAGTGTGGTAAAGGATTTTGAGGCGATCACGCACAGACAACGACGCGGATCCAGGTCTCGCAGCCGAACATTCAGATCGGCCGCATCCGGATTGCCCAGAAAATGAGTGTGCAGGCCGTCCTGGGCCGGTTGCAAACCGCTCAGGGCATTGACCACCAGGCGCGGCCCCAGATCCGAACCACCGATCCCGATGTTGATGACATCCGTGTAGGTCTGGCCTTGCGCATTGCTCAAACGGCCGGCCTGCACATCCTCGACCAGCCGACGCATGCGTTGCTGTTCGGCCTGCACCTGCTCGCGCACAGCACCGCCACAGCGCGCACTGCGCAAGGCCGCATGCAGGACAGCGCGCCCTTCGCTGGCATTGATTTTGTCGCCACGGCACATGGCGGCCATGGCCTGAGGCAGCTCGCAGACCTCGGCCAGAGCCACAAGATCGGAGACAACCGCCGCATCCAGACGTTGGCGTGCAAAGTCCAGGCGCACCGGCCCGGCCATCAGATTCAGCCCAGCGCGCGCCTCGGCGTCACCATCGATAACCTGACCGAGATGGAGCTTTTCCCAGCGCGCAGCATGCTCACGCAGAACCTGCGTCGTCGGCGTATTGCCGACATGCAACATGAGCGAGCGAGCAGCCGCGCGAAATGCGGATCAGGCAGCCTGAACCGGAATCGTGTTGCGCGTGTGCGTGACGTGGTTGGTTTCGTCGAGGTAAACCAGCTTGGGCTTGTGCACCTCGGCTTCGGCATTGCTCATGCCCACGTAGGCACAGATGATCACGCGATCACCCACGCGCGCCTTATGCGCTGCGGCGCCATTGACCGAGATGATGCGCGAACCGGCCTCAGCACGAATCGCGTAGGTTTCGAAACGCTCGCCGTTGCCTAGGTTGTAGATCTGAATCTGCTCGTATTCGCGAATACCGGCCGCATCGAGCAGATCACCATCAATCGCGCAGGAACCTTCGTAATCCAGCTCTGCGTGGGTCACGCAGGCGCGATGCAGTTTGGCTTTCAACAAGGTGACTCGCATGACGAACCTCTAAAATTCTTTGTTTTCAGCAAGTTATGCTGATTTCAGGGCGCCTGGGCGCAAAACGAACCGGCGAGTTTAACGACCCTTGCGGGGGCTATCAAGCCAAATTCAGGTCAACAGTAACATTGTCGATCAGACGCGTGCCTTCGAGTTTTGCCGCCGTCAGCACGACAAATTGCTGCGTTGCGTCATCCGGAGCTTCCAGATCTGCCTGACGCACCTGGAAAAATTGGGTCTGCAGCCCGGCAGCATCAATACGCTCACGCCCTCGCGCTTCCAGCACGGCGAAATCACGCTGACCTGCGCGCAAAGCTTCAGCCGCCTCACACAAACTGGCGTAAATCACCTCCGCCTGCGCGCGCTGCTCAGCGCTGAGATAAACATTGCGGGAGCTCATGGCCAGACCACCGGATTCACGCAGGGTTGGCATGCCGACAATCTCCACCGGCACATGCAAGTCACGGACCATGCGGCGAATAATCGTAAGCTGCTGATAGTCCTTGAGCCCGAACACCGCACAATCCGGCTGAACCAGGTTGAACAGCAGGCTGACCACCGTGGTTACGCCTTCAAAGTGCCCTGCCCGATACTCACCACAGAGCAGACTGGACAAACCCGGCACCGCCACTTGCGTGAGATTGTCCCGACCGTGCGGGTACACCTCCGACTCCTCCGGTGCGAACACCAGATCGACGCCGCAGGCCTCAAGCTTGGCGCAATCCGCTTGCAGCGTGCGCGGGTACTTGTCGAGATCTTCACCGGCGGAAAACTGCAGCGGATTGACGAAGATACTCACAACCACACGGTCACCGTGAGCCTGGGCGGCCTCGACCAAGGACAGATGCCCGGCGTGCAAACTGCCCATGGTCGGCACATAGCTGATGCGTTGACCGGCCTGGCGCCAGCCCTGAATGCACTGGCGCAGCTCATCGATGCGATGAACCACACGCAAGGCGCGGGGTTTAGCCGCCGAAGGTGTGCTCGACATCGGGATAAGCCCCTGATTTCACAGCTTTAACGTATTCGCGAATAGCGCCTTCGACATCACCGGCCTCAGCCAGAAAATCACGCACGAAACGCGGACGACGACCACGACTGACACCCAGAATATCGTGCAGGACCAGAATCTGCCCATCCACATGCGCACCGGCGCCGATGCCGATGACCGGCACACCAGCAGCCTCGGTGATGGTTTTGGCCAGTGTGTTGGGCACGCATTCCAGCAATAGCATGTCGGCCCCCGCCTCTTCCAGCACACGGGCGTCCTCGATCATCTCAGCAGCGACCGCCTCATCACGACCCTGGACTTTGAAGCCGCCCAGCTTATGAATGAGTTGCGGACGCAAGCCCAGGTGGCCACACACCGGCACGCCACGATCGGTCAGGAAACGCACGATCTCGGCCTGCACCGCACCACCCTCAAGCTTGACCATCTTGGCAAAGCCTTCCTGCATCAAGCGGCGTGCGTTGAAAATCGCTTCGTCGGTGGTGGAGAAGCTCAGGAAAGGCATGTCAGCGACCAGAAATCCTCGCTGCAAACCATGCGCCGTGGCACGTGTGTGATACACGATGTCGTCGATGGTGACGGCAACCGTACTTGGCTGCCCATGGATCACCATGCCCAGCGAATCACCGACCAGCACCAGCTCAACACCAGCGGTGTCCTCCAGCTTGGCGAAACTGGCGTCGTACGCCGTCAGGCAGGCGATTTTCTCGCCCTCTTCGCGCATCTTGGCGAAGTCCTGCAGGGTCAGCGGTCGGATGCTGTCGTCAGATGTGGAGGGATACATGAGAGTCTCCGTAAGGGGCGCCTATCATACTGATGTTCAGCGCCGGAATGTCAGGCCCGCGACGCCCACAAAGAAAGCGCCGGAGCATGCAGTGCACGGCGGCAGCGCGCGACCAGACCCTGTCCCGGAATATGGACCGCGGCGCCGATGTCATGCCACGGCTCAAGTACGAAACTGCGCCGATGCAATTCCGGATGCGGCACACTCAAACCCGGGCGTTCGATCACCTCGGCACCGAAGCACAGCAGGTCAAGATCAAGTTCGCGCGCTTGCCAGCGTACACCGGCCTGGCGCAGGCGTCCGTGCTCACGCTCGATTCTCAGCAGGACGTCAAGCAGCGCCTCGGCTTCAAGCGAACTGCGCAGGGCCGCCACCGCATTGCAATAGTCCGGTTGTGGTGCAGCCTGCGGCCCGGCGGTCAGCGCCGGGGTGCGATAGAAGGCCGAAACGGCACTGACCCGGATGCCGGGTTGCCGATCCAGTGCTCGCAGCGCTGAGCGTAGCAACGCCGGGGAATCCCCCAGGTTGCTGCCCAAGCCAACCCAGGCGATCCGGGCGCTCATGTCAGCGGCGCTTGCGCCGGCGACGACGTCGCCCTGCACCCGCACCGGTGGGACCGGCCGGTGCCGACTCGGCCATCTGCTTGCGCTCTTCATGGTCGACATCCTGAAACGCCGTCCACCACTCGACCAGGGCCGGATCGGCCTCGCCGGCCTGCGCACGCAGGGCCAGAAAATCGTATGCCGCACGAAAACGCTTGTTTTCCAGCAAGCGCAGCGGGCGCTTGCCGCGGCGGAAATCGAAACGCGACTGCAAATGCCAGATATCCGCCTGCATGCCGGAAAAGCGGCGCGGGATGGCCACCGTGCGGCATTGCTCCGCGATGACCTCACTGGCGCCCTGGGCCAGAGCCGGCGAAGGTGGCACACCCTGCTCGCGCAAGGCCGCACAAGCCGCGCGCGCAGGCGCCCACAGCATGGCCGCAAACACGAAGGCCGGCGTGACAGGCTTATCTTGAGCCAGGCGTTGCGCGGTGCTGCGCAACGCCAGCCGGATCAAATCCTCAACCTGACCGCTGTCATCCGACTCGATGGCTGCTGCCACCTGCGGGAACAACACATCGAAAAGACCGAAGTGACGCAAACCGTCAAAGTTGGCTTCGGCCTTCTCGGACAGGAACAGCTTGAGCACTTCGTCGAACAATCGTGCCGGCGGCACATCGGCCAGCAGGCCGGTCAGTGCCGGAATCGGCGCGGCTGCCGAGGGATCGATGGTGAAATCCAGCTTGCTGGCAAAACGCACGGCGCGCAGCATGCGCACCGGATCTTCGCGATAGCGGGTGACCGGGTCACCGATCAGGCGCAAACGACGCTCGGCCAGATCCTGCATGCCGCCGACATAATCGACCACGGCATAGTCACGAATGTCGTAGTACAGCGCGTTGATGGTGAAATCACGCCGAAACGCGTCCTGCTCCATCGAGCCATAGACGTTGTCACGCAGGATGCGACCGCTGTCATCCAGCATGTGCGCCGCTTCGTCGCGCTCGTCCTCGGCGACCAGCGCGGCATCCGCCTCGGCAATATCGTCGGCGTCTTCCTCGTCGGGGCTGCGCGGCGCCGCGCGAAACGTCGCCACCTCGATGATCTCACCGCCGAAGCGCACGTGAGCCAGGCGGAAACGACGCCCGATCAGACGGCAACGCCGAAACGTCTCCTGCACCTGCTCCGGGCGCGCATCGGTGGCGACATCGAAATCCTTGGGATCAAGACCCACCAGCAGATCGCGCACACCGCCACCGACCAGCAAGGCCTGGTAGCCGGCATCCTTGAGTCCATACAGGGTCTGCAACGCAGCGCGACTGAGGCGCGAGCGCGATATCGTGTGTTCCGGGCGTGGCACCCGAATGGGATCGCTAATGGAACTGCTCCGCATACAAAAGAACCCCGAAACGGGGTTCAGATGCGCTGATTATAGGGAAACTTGGTGGCTTTTCGCAGCGCTGCGTTGCGCCTTGCTCAAAACAGCTCGACCGCACCGGAATCCATGGAGACCTGCTCGACCGGTTTGTGAGGCTGTCGCTTCCAGTCCTCATGTTTGGGCTCGATGCGGGCGCGCGCTTCGGCCAGATCGGTCACGCTGGCCGCGCCACCCTGGGCATCACCGAAACCGCTCTGCAACGAGCGCGCTTCGCCGCCCATGTCGGCCAGTCGGTCAAGGTGCACATAGGCCGCGTTGACCGCCTGGGTGGTGATGTCACCGAATTGCAGCGAGCGCACAGCCCGGTTGACCGCCGCGGCGATGCGTTCACCACACGCGGACACCTGGCCAATACCTTCGGCCAGCGCCCGGTTGATGCCCTCGGCCTGAACAACCAGCGTCTCGACCCGGCTGCGGGCATCCTCGCTGGCGGCCATGTCACGTGCCGCCATGTCCTTGACCGCGTTGCGCACCTTGGCCATGGCCTCGCGTGAATCATGCACGCGCTTGCGGATCTGATCATTGAAGCTGGTGGAACGTTCGGACAGGCTGCGCACCTCTTCCGCAACCACCGCAAAACCGCGCCCGGCATCACCCGCACGCGCCGCTTCGATGGCCGCGTTCAGGGCCAGCAGATTGGTCTGGTCGGCAATCGACTTGACGTCTTCCAGCAACTCGAACACGGCATCCAGATGGCCGGCCATGTCGTCAATGCGCTCGACATTCTGAGCGCTGTGATTGCTTTCCTGGGCCAGCACGTCGACCAACCGACTCATCAGCTCTCCGGCGCGCGAGGCGAAGCCGCGCAGATCCAGGGTACCGCTGTCATCACCGGCCTCGACTATGCGCCGCATTTCGCCTTCCTGGGCATTGGAATGACGCTGGATTTCGTCAAAGCTGGAGCTGATATCCGAGACCGCCTCAGCCACCAGATCGTGAACCCGCTGCATCTCACCGCGCAGCTGGGCAATTTCACTCTCGGCCATGCTCTGGGTGTCCTTGAGCAACTGACGGTAGCGCTCGACCTCGGCATTGTTCGCCGGCCGCACTTCACCGCTGTGGATGCGAACGCGCTGATCGGCCACCGACCACAGCAAATAGCCCCAGGCCGCGCCCATGCTGGCCATGACCATCCACAGCAAGGCCGGGTGGACCGGAGCCAGCGCGCTGACACACACCGCAAGCGTGGTCGCCAGCGGCATCATCAAGGGTTTGAAGTCGGCTTTGATCATTGCAGTGTTCTCCATGATCTTGGTCATCGGCAGTTGTGTTTGAGTCTTGAGCCTTGACGGGCAAATTCGCCCAGGGCACCGGCCACCTCGCCCAGGCTGACCTGGCGACAGGCGGCATCCAGACGGTGAGCCGCACCAGGCATGCCCCAGACCACGCTGCTGGCTTCGTCCTGGATCACGGTAAATGCCCCTTCTTCGCGCATCTGTTTGAGGCCCCGCGCACCGTCGTCACCCATACCGGTCAGCAGCACACCACAGGCGTTGGCACCGCAGTTGGCCGCCACCGAGCGGAACAGCACATCGACACTCGGGCGATGTCGGTTGACCGGCTCGGCCTTGCTCAGGCGGCAATACCAGCGGGCCCCGCTGCGGGCGACTTCCAGATGATCGTCGCCAGGGGCCACGTAGGCATGTCCGGGCCGGATCTGCTCGCCATCGCTGGCCTGACACACGGCCAGCGCGGAGGCCTTGTTGAGGCGCTCGGCAAAGGACGCGCTGAAGGCTTCCGGAATGTGTTGAGCAATCACGATGGCCGGCGAGTCCGCCGACATCTGCGACAGCACTTCGCGCACCGCTTCGGTGCCGCCGGTCGAGGCGCCGATGGCAATCAGGCGATCGGTGGTTTCATAGCGAATCTGAGTCGCCTCGGATGTCCGCACGGGCGGGCTATCCGAGCGCATGCGCGGTCGGCTGATAGCCGCGATCTTGACCTTCTCGATCAGCTCGGCAGCACTCGACTCCAGGCCCTGCGCCACGCCCAGCGTCGGCTTGGCGACGAAATCCACCGCGCCGAGTTCAAGCGCACTGAGGGTGGTTGCGGCACCTTGCTGGGTCAGCGATGAAACCATGATCACCGGCATGGGACGCAGACGCATGAGATTCTCGAGAAACTTGAGACCGTCCATGCGCGGCATTTCCACATCCAGAGTCAGCACATCCGGACTGAGTTCCTTGATCTTCTCGCGTGCGACAAAGGGGTCCTGCGCCGTGCCCACCACATCGATCTGTGCATCCTGACTGAGCAGTTCACTCAGCAGCTGACGCACCAGCGCCGAATCGTCAACGATGAGAACACGAATCGGACGGCTCACGAGAACAGCTCCACAACACCATCCTGACGCACCACCTGATCCTGCAATGCGGTTTCCGCGCGCTCGATGTCCGGGACATCTGCAACCGCCAGAGTCCGCACCATGACCTGGCCGGTGTGCGGGAAAAAATGAATACGGCGCGGGCTGTCTCCACCCATGTCCTGGGCGCTCACGCGGATGTTTTCGCGGGCCAGAAACGCCAGCACGAAATCGGCGTTCTGCTGCCCGACCAGACTGCGCGTCATACGCCGCGCCACATTGCCGCCGCCAAAAACCTTGGCTTGCAGGGCATCGCGTCGCGCGCCCAGGCTGAGCAATCCGTTGATCAGCAGCTCCATGGCGTGGACACCGTAGCGCGCGGCTGCCAGACCATCGCTCTGACGGTTTTGCGGCAGCAGAAAATGATTCATGCCGCCGATCTGGCGCTGCGGATCGTGGATGCAGGCCGCGACACACGAGCCCAGCAGGGTCACGATCATGATGTCGCTGGCGGTGGCGTAATACTCACCGGGCAGAACCTTGATCGCTTCGCTGCGAAAGTGTCGATCGCGGTAGAGAAAATGGGCGGTGCCCACGCCCAGCATTTCGCTGTCACTGGGCAGACCGCTGGAACAGGGCCAGGCGCTCATGCCGGCAAACGCCGGTAGCTTGTGCGCCCGACCATCTCAAACAGGTCGTCGCACTGAAACTGGCTCTCCGAGTGGCCAACATACAGATAGCCACCCGGTTTGATGTGGGCCGCGAAACGGCGCACCAGGTCGCGCTGGGTCAGTTTGTCGAAGTAGATCATCACATTGCGACAAAACACCACATCCAGCGCCGCTGGCACGGGCCATTGCGGCGCCAGCAGGTTGACCTGCTGGAACTGCACGCGCCTGAGCAGCTGCGGGCGGATACGACAGCGGCCGACGTTGGGCCCTGTGCCCTTGAGGAAGTAGCGCTGCCGACGCGCTTTCGACAGGCCCTCGATCCGCTCCAGCGGATAGATGCCATGTGCTGCGGTGTTCAGCACCTGCGTGTCGATATCGGAGGCGATGATCTCGAACCGGCGCGGCCCCTGCGCGGCGACCTCATCGGCCACCATGGCGATGGACCACGGCTCCTCACCGGTGGAACTGGCGCTGCACCAGATGCGAAACACATCCTGACCCTGCGCCGCTCGCAGCTGCTGCGCCAGGTGCTCGAAATGATGAGGCTCGCGGAAGAAGGCCGTCAGGTTGGTGGTCAGGGCATTGGTGAAATGCTGCCACTCGGCCGAGTCCGGATCCTGATCCAGCTGATCCAGATAGCACGGCAGTGAATCCAGGCTGAGCGCGCGCAGGCGCTTGGCCAGACGTCCCTGAACCATGGCCTGCTTGCTGTCGCCCAGAGCTATGCCAGCGCGCTGGTAAATCAGCCCGCGGACCCGCTCAAAGGTCTGGCGATCGAAGGACGGATCAAGGCTCATCATGCGCTCGTGGCAATCTCGGAGGAGGTGCTGCGGTCACACTGGCGACCGCAGCACAAGGGCTGACCTAGAACTCGGTCCAGTGCTCATCAGCCTCCGAAGCTTTGGGCAACGGCACGCTGGCGGCCGGCGCACGCTCCTCGCGTGCGCCACGCTGGCGCTGAACGACCTGCGCATGAACCTTGGGCGCCTTCGCCTCGGTCCGCGGCGCCGGACGGGCCGGCTCGGACACCACGATGGCGCGCTCGGCGTCTTCTGCGCTGATGCGGAAGCGGGCAACTTGACTGGCCAGTTCGCCGCCTTGATCGAGCATGGATTTGGCCGAGGCCGAAGACTGTTCGACCAGCGCCGCATTCTGCTGAGTCGCGTCGTCCATCTGAGCAATGGTTTGATTGATCTGTTCGATGCCGCTGGACTGCTCCTGCGACGCTGCCGAGATCTCCGCCATGATGTCGGTGACTCGCTTCACCGCCGTGACAATCTCTTGCATGGTCACACCGGCCTGCTCGACCAGCTTGGAGCCGTCTTCAATGCGCTCAACCGAGTTGGAGATCAAGGCCTTGATTTCCTTGGCTGCCCCCGAGGAGCGCTGGGCCAGTGAACGCACCTCGCTGGCGACGACCGCGAAGCCACGGCCTTGCTCGCCCGCGCGGGCCGCCTCTACCGCGGCGTTGAGCGCCAGGATATTGGTCTGGAAGGCGATGCCTTCGATCACGCTGATGATGTCTTCGATCTTCTTCGAGGCCTCGGTGATTTCCGCCATGCGGGTGACCACATCGCCGACCACGGAGCCGCCCTTGGTCGCCACGTCGGAGGCACCAATGGCCAGCTGATTGGCCTGCTTGGCGTTGTCCGCGTTCTGCTTCACGGTGGACGTCAGCTCCTCCATGCTGGAGGCGGTTTCCTCCAGGCTCGCCGCCTGTTCCTCGGTGCGACTGGAAAGATCTTCGCTGCCAGCAGAAATGTCCGAGGCTGCGGAATTGATGTCGTCCGAGGCCGACTTGATCGCCACCACCATTTCGCCCAGCGAGTCGATGGTCTGATTCAGGTTGACCTTGAGTTCGGCAAAGGTGCCGCTGTATTCGGCATCCATGCGCTGGGTGAGATCACCCTGAGCCAGCGCACTGAGCACCCGAATGACATCGTTGAAACCGACCTGACAGGTATCCAGCAGCTGGTTGATGCCTTTGGCCAGGGATTCGAAGAAGCCGGTTTTGCCATCCAGGCTGACCCGGTCATCGAACTCGCCACGGCTGGATGCCGCCACGATATTGCCGATTTCCTCTTCGACGGCGACTTCGGCCGTGCGGTCGATCCACTCGACCACCGTGCCGGCGTGCTCACCGCTCTCGGTCATGATCGGGCTGGCGATCAGACCAAAGGACAGCGGCCCGACCTTGATCTGGGTGCGATAGGTCTCACGCAGATTGGCCAGCATGCCGGCCTGGTGAGCCGGATTGCGATGGAATTGATCGATGGAGTTGCCGATCAGATTGTCGACATTGAAACTCGGAAGAACCTTGCGCAGCTCCTCCTGATTGCGTCGCAGCATGCCCACCACAGCCGCATTCATGTAGGTGATGGTGCGCTCGGCGTTGGCGATCATCACATTGCCGCTGACATTGTCCAGCGCATTGCGAATCTGCATGTTTTCGGCCGCCACCTTGCGCTCCTGCTCGGCCTTGGCGTCGAGTTCGGATTGCATCTTCAGTTCAGCCGTGCGGTCCTGCCACTCAACCACGGTACCCAGACGCGCACCATCCTGATCAATGACCGGGCTGGCGATCAGCCCGAAGGTGCGCCCGCCCAGACAGATATTGGCGCGATGCGGCTGCTTGAGCGCCTCCAGCATCTTGATCTGGTGTTCCGGATTCTTGTGGAAGGCATCAATGTTGCCCCCCAGCAGACCGTCCACACGAAAACCGGGCAGCTCTTTCTGGATATCCGATTCGGCCTCACGCAGCATGCCCTGAACCGACTCGTTCATGTAGGTGATCTGACGGTCGTTGTCGGCAATCATCACATTGGTGGTGACGTTGTCCAGCGCATTCTTGATGCGCAGATTGGTGCGACCAACTTCTTCCATCTGGCGCTGACTGGCGGCGATGTCGTCGAGCATCTGGTTGATACCCTCGCACAGCTCGCCGATCGGACCGTGCGCGCCACTGGTGTCAATACGCGCACTCATGTCACCGGCCCGCGCGGCTGCAACCACCGTATTGGTCTGATGGACCGCATCTTCGACCGCGGCGTTGGCCTGCACCTGGGCGGTGATATCGGTCGCGTACTTGACCACCTTGAGGGGGTTGCCAGCGCTGTCAAAAACCGGGTTGTAGCTCGCCTGAATCCAGATTTCGGAACCGTCCTTGCCGATCCTTCGGTACTGTCCGGCGTCGAACTGTCCGCGCCCCAGATGGGTCCAGAACGCACTGTACTCGGGGCTCGCTGCATCGTCTGGATCAACGAAGATGCGGTGGTGCTTACCGACGATCTCGTCCAGCCGATATCCCAACGCGGACAGGAAGTTGTCGTTGGCGTGACGGATGGTGCCATCCAGATCGAACTCGATAACGGCCTGGGAGCGATTGATGGCGGCCACCTGCCCTTCCAGATCAGCCAGATGTTCGGCGCTGACGCCGCGCGCATCGGAGGCGTTGTGACGCAAGGCGGCCACGCTGCCCGCAGCAACCGCGGCTAGCGTCATCAGCGCCCAGGCCACGAAGCCGGACAGGGGCATCTGGCCACTGCCGAAAAGACCGCCGCCGATAGCCAGGGCGAGTGCCGCCAGCGTGGGCAGAAACACCCAGGCGTTGAAGCTTGCGGGGGATTGATCGGATGATGTCATTGTGGGACTCCTGCCTAGGCGGCGTTTTCCAGAACGGTCATATCGGATGCACTCATCAGGCATTCGATATCGACCAGGATCAGCATGCGGTCATCGATGGCTCCGAGACCGGTGATATAGCGGGTGTCGAGCACACCGTTGAATTCGGGCGGCGGACGTATCTGCGACTCCGCCAGGGTGAGGACGTCGGAGACGCCGTCGACGATCATTCCGATGACCTTTTCGGCCATGTTGAGAATGATCATCACCGTCTGCTTGTCGTAGTCAGCCTGCTCCAGCTTGAGTTTCAAACGCAGGTCCACGACCGGCACGATGGTGCCGCGCAGGTTGATCACGCCCTTGATGTAGGCCGGTGCTTCCGGCAAACGGGTCACGCTGTCGTAACTGCGGATTTCCTGCACCTTGAGAATATCGACGCCGTATTCCTCACCGCCGAGTCGGAAGCTGAGAAACTCGCGACGTGCGCCTTCAAGCTGCTCCGACTTCTCGGCTGCAGCACTGAGCGCCTGATCTTGGTTTTCGTTCATGGCTTGTGCCTGTTGTTCCGGGCGCTACGCGGCGACGGCCATCGGCCGGCTGCGAATCACTTCGCCCACATCGAGAATCAGGGCGACCCGTCCGTCACCCAGAATGGTGGCCCCGGAGATGCCGCCGACGCGGCGGTAGTTGCGCTCCAGGCTTTTGATGACCACTTGCTGCTGGCCGACCAGTTCATCAACGATCAGCGCCACCTGCCGGCCTTCAGCCTCGGCGATGACCACGATGCCCTGATCCAGGGGCAGATCCTGGCCAGCCACGCCGAACAGCTCACGCAGTGACAGCAACGGCAGGAACTCGCCCCGCACCTGCATCAGGCGGGCACTGCCGGCCATGCTTTTGACGTCGCCAAGCTGTGGCTGCAGGGACTCGACCACGCTGTTGAGCGGCAGGATGTAGATCTCCTCGCCAACGCGCACCGACATGCCATCGAGTATGGCCAGGGTCAGCGGCAAACGGATGGTGACGCGGGTGCCGACGCCGGCCTGAGATTCGATATCCACAGTCCCGCCGAGCGACTGGATATTGCGCCGCACCACATCCATGCCGACCCCACGCCCGGAGATGTCGGTGACCTCCGCTGCGGTCGACAAACCGGGCGCAAAGATCAGCTGCCAGACTTCACTGTCGGGCAGATTGTCCGGCAGGTTCATGCCGGCATCGCGGGCCTTGCTCAGAATCTTGTCGCGGTTCAGCCCCTTGCCGTCGTCACTGACCTGGATGGCGATGTGACCACCCTGATGCCAGGCACTCAGCTGAATACTGGCTTGCGCAGGTTTGCCCGCGGCCTCACGCTCGGCCGGCATTTCAATGCCGTGATCAATGGCGTTGCGCACGATGTGATTGAGCGGGTCAACAATTTTCTCGATGACCCCTTTGTCCAGCTCGGCACCCTCACCCGAGGTCTGCAACGCGACCTGCTTGCCCAGCCGGGTGGCGGTGTCGCGGACCACGCGCGGGAAGCGGCTGAATACGAAATCAACCGGCAGCATGCGGGTCGACATCACCGCCTCCTGCAGATGCCGGGTGTTGCGCTCAAGCTCGGACAAGCCGCTCAGCAGCAACTCGTTGGTAACCGGATCAAGGGCGCGCGCCGTTTGCTCCAGCATCGACTGGGTGATGACCAGCTCACCCACCAGATTGATCAGTTGATCGATTTTTTCCGTGGCCACACGAATCGACCCGCCATCCTTGCTGGCCGGTGCCGGACGCGCGGCCGCAGCGGTTTTCGGCGTTGGCGCGGGCGCGCTGTCGTCGGTGGCGACGTCCGGCTCAAGCGCGGCCTGAGCGGGCGCGCTGGCGGCGCGGGCCTCGATGCTCAGATCACATTCATCCTCGACCCAGGCGAACACCTCACGGATGTCGTTTTCGCTGACCTCACCCTGCAAACCGATCGTCCAGCGCAGGTAGCACTGCTCGGGGTCCACATCCGGGTAACTGGGCAGCTCGCTGGCATCGACCTCGATCGTGGCTTCGCCCAGACGCGCCAGCTCGCGCAAAATGCGCAACGGATCATTGCCGGTGAGCATGATGTCGCGGTGCGGCTTGAAGCAGATAATCCAGCCACTTGGCGTGGCCATATCAGCGGCTGCTGCCAGCGGCTGGGGCGCGCCGCCCCCGTCCTGCTTCAGCATGGCCTGGATTTCGCCACGCAGCTCGGCGGCATGAGCGACATCCGCCTCGCGCCCGTCACGGGCACCTTCCAGCATATCGCGCAGCACATCGACACTGCGCAGCACCAGGTCGGTCAGCGGCCCATCCGGCACCCGCTGTCCGGCACGCACCTGGTCCAGCAAAGTTTCCAGATCATGCGTAAAGCTCGCGATGTCAGAGAAACCGAAAGTCCCGGCTCCGCCTTTGATCGAATGGGCGGCACGAAAGATCGTGTTGACGGTTTCGTTGTCCGCCGTGTCGGGATCGAGCGTGAGCAGAGCCGCTTCCATCGCCTGAAGACCTTCAAAGCTTTCTTCGAAGAAAGCCTGATGGAACTGCTTCATGTCGATGCTCATGATCGCCGACTCCGTGATTGATCAGCTGAGAACGCGATTGACCGTCGCGATCAGCTGTTCCGGGTCGAACGGCTTGACCAGCCAGCCCGTGGCGCCGGCCGCCTTGCCTTCCATTTTTTTGTCCTGTCCGGACTCGGTGGTCAGGATCAGCAGCGGCGTGAAACGGTAGTCCGGCAGCTGGCGCAATTCGCGCACCAGGCTGATGCCATCCATGTTGGGCATGTTGACGTCGGCCAGAACCAGATTGAAATTGCCGCTGCGCGCTTTGCTCAGGGCATCCACGCCGTCTTCGGCTTCGGTCACGTCAAAACCGGCGGATTTGAGCGTGAACGCCACCATCTGGCGCATGGAGGGAGAATCATCAACGGCGAGGATACTGGCCATCGTCATGCCTCTTGATTCGGAAGTTGAAGTTGCAGGGCCTGTGCAAGTCCCAGGCCAGCGGCGCCGTCGCACAGCGTTTCGCTTGGCGCGTGCCAGCTCAGTTCAAGGTCCAGCGTCTGGCACTGGCGGACAAACGCCAGCAGCAATTGCAGACCCGCCGCATCCACGCGACCGACCTGTTCGCCATCCAGACGCAGCGCGGTCGCCCCGCTCAGGTCCGCATCGAGCGCGCCCTTCAAAGCGCTGGCATGGGCAATGTCCAAGGCCGCATCAAGCTTGATCGTGGTCGTACTCATGGCGGGCTCAGTGGGCCATGCCCTGCTGATGGATGCGTTGCAGCAGTTCGGCTTCGGCCAGCGGTACGCCACAGCGGCGCGCCACATCGGTTGGCGGAATTCCGTCACGCACCAACTGCACGGCCTCGTCAAAACCCCGACGCCGGCTGAACTGCACGGCCATGTCGTCAAACTTGCGCTGACGCTGGTCCACCGTGCGCATGCGCAGTTCCAGATTGGCCAGACAGGTGGCCAAACCTTCGACGCTGGACTTGAGATCGTTCATGGCAGCTTCTGTCGCACCCGCAAAGGCCAGTTCAGCCTGCTGATGCGCCTGCAGCCGTTCACGCAACTGTGTCTCGCCGCCATCCAGCGCACGCTGTCGGCGCAGCAACGCCACAAACACGATGGCCAGCACGGCCACCAGGACGAAAACCATGGCGGTGTAGCGATCCAGGTCAAGCAACATGTCGAGATCAGGCATAGGAGTCCTCCAGCCGCCGTACCAGTTCGGCCGGCTTGAGCAGAAATAGCGGCCCGTGCGGGCGAGTCACCACGCCATCCACAGGCACAGGGGTTTGGTTCATGCGCGGCGCGGGCTCGATGTCGTCATCGGCAACATTGAGCAGCTCGAGCACACGATCGACCTTCAGCGCCAGCATCGAGTCGTCGTAATCGATCACCAGCAGGCGGCTGGCAGCGCCCAGCGCCGTGTGTTCAAGCCCCAGGATCTGGCGCAGATCAACCACGGAGACGATGTGTCCACGCAGGTTGATCACGCCCAGACAGGCGCCTGGCGCACCCGGCACCCAGGCGACTTCGCAAGGTCGCAGCACTTCCCGCACGCTGCCAACGGCCACGCCGTAGCACTGATCCGCGAGCATGAAGCAGACAAAGCCACTGCTCGGTCGGGGCTGTGGAGCCGCCTGCGGTTGCGCTGGAGGGAAGAGCAATTCGTTCATGCCGCTCGCGTTGCAGGAATCGGGCCGCAGTGGCGCCGCTGGCAAGCTGCGCAAGGGTGGCGTTTAATGGAGACCCGAACGCCACGGAGACACAGCATGATGTTCGCCATTGCCCGCCCCGTGCTGGCCGCATTGGGCGCCGCCCTGATGCTCAGCGCCTGCGGCGACCGCGGGAGCAGCGACCACGCCGGCAGCGAAGGCCGCGAGGAAACCCGCAACATCCGTAACACCGAGGCCGTCGGCTACGGCGGTGACAACATCGCCGACAAGATCGATGCCGCGCTGGACGCCAACGACGCGCACAACGAGCGCCTGCGTCAGGCCGACTGATCAGACGACGCTTGACCGCCGGCCCAACGGAGCCCACGCATGGCGACATCGAAAATCAATCTGGCCGCGAACGAGGTGCTGTTCCGCGAGGGTGAAGCCGGCCAGTTCGCCTACCTGATCGAGCGCGGCAGAGTCGCGATACTGCGTGACAATGCGGGTGAATATCAGCTGCTCTCGGAACTCGGCCCGGGCGAATGTCTGGGCGAGATGGCGCTGATCAGTCACGATCCACGCATGGCCTCGGCGATGGCGCTGGAAGACACGACGCTGACGGTGATCACGCGTGACCACCTGAAAGAGCGCATGGCGAGGTCCGACCCCCTGATCCGGCATCTGCTGCAGCTCACCCTGAAGCGTTATCGTCAATCCCTGGGACAAACCTTCCTCGACACATCCAGCACGCAGGATCTGGACTATCTGGAAGACGAGCAGCAAGCCATGCAGCGCATGCGGACCGAACACGATCTGCGCCACGCGCTGGAGAATGAGGAATTCATCCTGCACTACCAGCCGATCGTGCGACTGGCTGACCGCGTCACCACCGGCTTCGAAGCGCTGTTGCGCTGGCGCCGCGATGATGGCCAGCTGGTCTCACCGGACCTGTTCATATCGGTGGCGGAAGAATCCCAGATCATCGAGCGGATCGGTCACTGGATCATCAACGAAGCCAGCCGGGCACGCGCGCAGCTGCATGCCTCGTACCAGGAACGGCTGAGCGATGACTTCTATGTCAGCATCAATCTGGCCGCACGCCAGTTCCCTGATCCGGACCTGCCTGCGGTGGTCCAGGCCGCCATCAGCCGCCACCAGCTGCAAGCACGTCAGTTACAGATGGAAGTGACCGAGTCGCAGATTCTGGAAAACCGGGATCAGGCCATCCGCGTACTGCAACACCTGCAATCCATGGGCTGTCGGATTGCGCTGGATGATTTCGGTACCGGCTACAGTTCGCTGGCCTATCTCAACCGCCTGCCGGTCGACGCGCTCAAAATCGACAAGATGTTCCTCGACGACATGCTCAACGACGCAGCCAGCCGCACAATCATAGCCGGCATGGCTCGACTGGCCCGCGACCTCAAGCTGGGCTTCATTGCCGAAGGTGCGGAAACCGAACAACAGGTGGATGCGCTCGGCACTTTGGGCGTGGAGCACGTGCAGGGCTTTTTCTTCGGTCGTCCGTTTGCCCTGGAGACAAAAAAAGAGCCGGCATAGCCGGCTCCTGAGCGCTTGCGCCAAAGCCTACTCGCAGGTCTGCGGGTCCTGCATGGGCATCATGACCAGCACGCCCGGCATGCCCGCCAGCGTGTAGAACGAGGTGCCGTTGGTCTGGACGAACTGGCCCGGGTCAATATCCAGGGTCTGGCCGTTGTTGAGGTTGGTCGCGGTAATCCCCCCTTCGTAGACACCGATGACCACGCTGGACAGGTCCTCGGAACTGCCCGGCCCCAGATCGCCACACCGCCCGTCTGAGCAGTCGACATAAACCGCATCGGTACCACGGATACCAATGGTGGCCACCGCCGTGCGCACCGCGTAGTTCTCCCGCCGGTTCTTGCCAATCAAACCGGTCACCGCACGAAAACCGCCCTTGAGCAAAGCAAACACCGAGCGCCCGCTGTCGGCCTGAGCAACACCCGCACCACCGCGGTTGCGCGGCCCGCCGGCCGGCGGGCTGTAGCTGTAGTCCTCGATCTTGAGTTGTGAATCCGGACCGATCAGGGTGCGCCCGTCGTCGGTGTACGCCACATTCACGTAGCTGTGGCGCTGGGTGCTGATGGTTTCACCGGAGAACACGGCATCACCGCGCCGCAAGATCCGTTGCGTGCCGGCACTGTCGGTGGCGAAAGCCTGCCCGACCACGAGTACGGCCCGTCCGGCCACATCCTGAGCCGCCAGCGGCAGGCTGACCAGGGCCAGCAGCCATGCAAAAACTGTCTTTTTCATGATCGGCCCCTTAGAACTTGAAGATCAGCGACAAACGCAGCATGTCGGCTTCGTTGCCGTTATCGCCACTTGCCATGGTGTAGCTCACGCTGCCCTTGATGAAGCTGGTGACCACCTCGCCGGTGGTGTTCAGCTTGCCGAAATTCACACCGAACTCCTGTGCGTTGTCGGTGAACAGATCATCGCCGGTGTAGCGCGTGTCATTCACGTAGTACTCCACCACCAGATCATTGGCCAGCAGGGAGCTTGGCCCGGAGAGCAGAATGCCGTTGGTGATCACGGTGTTGGAAATCCCCGGATCGGACTCGTAATCACCCAGGGTGATTTTCTGGGTCGAATAGTTACCGATCATGTTGCCGATGTTCAGCGCCCAGCCGCCCAGATTCAGGGTGTAGCTGCTGGCCAGCGAGAACGAGGCCAATGCCGAAGCGCTGGCCAGATCTTCCGAACCGGCCGCCGAGTAACCGACACTCGGCGTCAGGCTCCAGGCCTTGGTGACCGGGTGGTTGTAGGCCAGCCCCAGCGCCACCTGGTAGGTCGATGCGCCCTCGGTGTCGATCAGGGAGATCGGCATGCGCACGATCACCCGCTTGCGCGGATCATTGTCGAACACCACGGTGTAGGACAGCGGCAGGCTGATCACGCTGGATTCGTGCTCCACCCCACCGTTACCGGCACTCCCGGTGACCTGCGCATAGTCCAGGCCCAGGGTCAGCTTGTTCTCCCCGCGCATGCGATTGATGCGTGAGAAATAGTCATCGTAAAGACCGACCGCCGCCGCATCGCTGGCCGGCCCGCCCAGCTGCGCGAGCTCAACCACCGGCATGCGGAAGTTCAGATCGGCCACATCGGTGAGACAACCAAAACCGGCTTTGGCCAGCATCACTTTCTGCTCTGCGCTGGCACTGGAGCCACAGCCCCAGACCTGCGAAACCTTCTGCGTGAAGGCCTGCTTGAAATCGGTGTCGGCCATGCGCGACTGCATGCTCGCCGGATTGCCGGCCACCGGATCGCTGGGGGACGATCGTGCGAGTTCGCCACTCAATCGTGACGCAGCGCCATCTTTGTTGGTTTTCAGATAATCAATGAGGAGGTCAATATTCTGCTCACGCGTATTGCCTTCCTCGTTGAACTCCTCGCCAATACCTGCTGAATCGACCTCAAACACCAAGCGTGCTCCAGCGTAATCCGGGAAGCGCACGACCATCTCCACGCCACGAAAATTAATGCTGGCAATAATTTGCTCATTACCCTGAAAATCGTTGACTCGACTATCCGGCACGATTGTGCGTAAGACGGCCTCGTTTAAACCTTCAAAGAGCACTTCTGCATTTGAGGTTCCATACGGATTTAGTTGGTATGTGTCGTTCTCGTCGCGTTCAACTACGGTAACGTTTGCGGTAAACACATCTGCCGCTTGTACGCCCCCTGCGTACAGCGCGACCGCGCCGACGGCGATCGTCGCGTGGATTCGTCGCATCATGTTTTGCTCCCCAGCATACCGGTGAATATCGGCCACCTGCCCCGCGCCGATGACCCCATTCACCGCACAGATGAACACTTTGCGCCGCGCTGCCAGCGATAGCAAGCCCGCCAATGCGGGTAAAGCCCGCTTGCTGTGACCTGAGTCACGCGAATCGGAACATTGATTCCCAACCCCTGGCACCGCAGACTTTGGCCACACGATGAGGAGTGATAAAAATGATTTTGGTACTGGGACTCTTGCTGTGGTCTTTTGCCCACCTGTTCGTGGCGGTCATGCCGGCTCAGCGCCAGCAATTATCCGACCGCTTGGGTGTGGGGCCCTACCGCGGTCTGTTTTCACTGGTGATTGTTGGCGCACTGGTGCTGATTGTTACGGGCTGGAAACAGTTTCCCGCCGGCCAGCTGTACATTCCACCAGCCGGTCTGCGTCATGCCACCATGAGTCTGATGCCGATCGCCCTGATCCTGTTCGTGGCCTCGCAGTTTCCCAGCGACATCCGGCGCATGATCCGTCACCCGCAAATGGTCGCGGTCAAGACCTGGGCCCTGGCCCACTTGCTGTCGAACGGAGAATGGCGTTCAGTCGTGCTGTTCGGCGGTTTGATGGCCTGGGCAGTGGCCGAAACCATCTTCATCAATCGTCGCGATGGTGCGCGCGTCAAACCCGAACCCACTGGTGTCGGGCGTGTGCTGATCACGGTCGTGGTCGGTATCCTGCTCACCGGCGTGGTCATGTACATCCATCCTTGGATCGCCGGCATACCGATTCTGCCGCACTGAGCGGCGGCATGAATGCCGCGTGCTGGCGGGCCTAGTCCGCCAGCAGCGGCAAGCTCAGGGTGGCACAAACGCCACCCTGCTCATGGTTCTTGAGCGTGATAGCACCGCCGTGCAGCTCGGCAATCTGCTTGACGAAGCTCAAACCCAGCCCTGTGCCCTTGCGCCCATCGGCGCGCGGCAAGGAATAGAACCGGTCAAACACCCGATGCGCCGCGTAATCGGGTAAGCCGCTGCCGTAATCGCGCAGGCTCAGCTCCACCACGCAGCCGTTGATGTGCATTTCGAGATCGATGCGCCCGCCTTGCGGCGAAAAATCGATCGCATTGTCGAGCAGATTGACCAGCGCGCGGTGCAGCAGAAAACGCTCGGCCCGGACCCGCGGTGAATGCTCGCCGCCATGCCGGACCTGCAAATCTTTCTGGTGCAGGCGCGGCGCCACGCTGTCCAGCGCCTCAGCCACCAGTTCGCGCAGGTTCAACACCTGGGCAGCCTTGAGCGCATCACGGTTTTCGATCTCGGCCAGGGCCAGCATACGTTCGACCAGACGATTGAGCCGGGCCGCTTCGGTGCGGATGTTGTCCAGAAAGCGCGTGCGGTCCTCGGCGGGAATGTCTTCGCCGAGCAATTCGGCCGCACCTGCAATTGCCGCGGTCGGGCTTTTCAGCTCGTGGGTCAGGGTCTGCACATAGTCTTCAACGTAGGCCTTGCCATCCAGGGCCTCGCGCAGACGTGCCATGGCATCGCCAACCCGGCCGATCTCGTTGTTGCCGAGTGCCGGCGGCGCAACCCGCGCCCCGGTCTGCAAATCCTCGGCATACTGCTCAAGCCGATAAAGCGGCCGTGTAACCCACCAGTACAACCCCAGCGAAAGCAGCAGAGCCAAACCCAGCGTACCCATGGCCGCCATGAAAAACCGCGGCATGGCAGAGGCCACGAAGCGCTCCGCGTTGCGCGTGGTCTTGCCCACGCTGACCACGCCGACAATCTCGCCGGCAGCCTGTATCGGCGCGGCCACATACATGGTCGAGCCTTCGGGGAAAAGCGGATCATCGGCGGTGCTGCGGGCGCCGTACTGACCGGCCAGCGTCCGCGCAACATCACGCCAGGCCGACATGTCGCGACCTTCATCACGTCCGGGCTCGGAATCAAACAGCACGATGCCCGCGGCATCGGTCACGTACACCCGCAAGTCCACACTGGTCTTGAGCAGACCGTAAATCTGCGCCTCGAAATACTGGCCGCGCAAAGCCTCGAATGCGGCACGCAGATCCCGGGTGTCGATACGCCACTGGCCGTTGTCCTGGCTCAGACCCGAAGTTTCGATCTGGTGCGCCAGCAGGTAGGCCGTGTCGACCATCAGATCTTCCTGCGCCTCCATGTAGCGCGGGCGCAGATCCTCGCTCAGCCAGCTGAAGAAGCCGTAGCCGCCCAATGCCGTGGCGAGCAGGAAAATCGCCAGAATGCGATTGCGGATCGACACGGCTACAGGCCCTGGGGATCGTAGGAATAGCCCAGCCCACGATGGGTGCGGATCGGATTGACCCGTTCGCCAGCCGCTTTCAGTTTCTGGCGCAAGGTTTTGATGTGCGTATCCACGGTGCGATCAAACGCAGCAGACGGGTCCGTCCAGATCATCTCCAGCAGCTGGTCGCGCGAATACACCCGGCCCGGCGCGCCATGCAGCACCGCCAGCAATCGGAATTCATAGCGTGTGAGATTGAGTTCGACCTCGTCCAGCCGGGCACTGTGACGCTGTTCATCCAGCACCAGGCGCAGCGCCACCGGGTTCGCGGCCGGCGTGAAGTTGCGCAGCCGGGCGCGCACCCGGGCGGTCAGCTCGCGCGGGCTGAACGGCTTGACCACATAGTCATCCCCCCCGATTTCCAGCCCCACGACCTTGTCGATCTCGCTGTCCCGGGCGGTCAGGAAGATGATTGGCACGGCGGAATGCTGGCGCAGCTGACGACACAGATCGAAACCGCTGATGTCGGGCAGTCCGACGTCCAGCAGAACCAGCGCCGGGGGATCGGTCTGGCAGGCGCTCAGGGCCTCAGCACCGGTGCGGCACCAGTGTGGCGCAAACCCCTCGGTTTTCAGCGCAAACACGATGTTGTCGGCAATCGAAGGCTCGTCCTCCACAATCAGGATGCGCTGCGCGGACATGGTTATTTCATGGACTTCACACGGACTTCATTCTAAACCCATGTGTGAAGCCGACGCTGAACGCTCCTCAATCCCGGGAGTTCACCCATGCGTCTGTTCATCCACCTGCCCGCACTGTTGCTGTGCGCCCTGAGCCTCTCGCCGCTGCCAGCCAGCGCCAGCCTTGATGATGGCCTGACCCGGCTGTCCGACGTACGCCGTGGCGCCCTGATGTTCCGGGCGGAGGATGAAGCATCCAGCGCCGGCTTCCGGGAAGTGCCCAGCCTCAGCAGCGAGGTGCAGATTCAGGTCACCGGCCCGATTGCCCGCACCGTTGTGACCCAGCACTTTGTGAATCCGAGCGAAACCTGGGCAGAAGCGCTGTATGCCTTCCCCCTGCCCGAGAATGCGGCCGTGGATCACCTGCGCATGCGCATAGGCGAACGCATCATCGAGGGCGATATTCAGGAGAAAGCGCAGGCCCGCGCGACCTTCGAGCAGGCCAAACAGGACGGCAAGCGCACGGCATTGGTCGAACAGCATCGCCCCAATCTGTTCACCAGTGCAGTGGCCAACATTCCGCCTCATGGCGAAATCCGCATTGAGATCGAATACCAGCAGGAGTTGCTGTGGCGCGATGAGGCCTTTTCGCTGCGTTTTCCCATGGCGATCACACCCCGCTATCAGCCGGCCAGTGCAGAACCGATCGAAAATCACAGCCAGGTTGGTCAGGGCTGGAGCCTGCTGCCGGGCGAGCTGCCTCAGGCGGCCGACACCAGCGATACCGGCCGCGCCAGTCACAATCCGGTCAGCCTGACGGTGCAGCTGCAGCCCGGCTTTGAACTGGGCGAAGTGGTCAGCCCGTATCACGCCATCGCCCAGACCCGCGAGGCTGATGTCACCCGCATCACCCTGAGCCAAGGCCGCGTGCCCTCGGACCGCGACTTTGTGCTGCGCTGGCGCCCCAAGGATGGTCTCGGCGTGCAATCGGCATTCTTCACCCAACGCACCGACAACGGCGACTATGGTCTGCTCATGCTGATGCCGCCACAGGCCGATTTTGCCGCCGGACATGAACGCGCACGCGAAATCATCTTCATCATCGACACCTCTGGCTCAATGGGCGGCGAACCCATCCGTGCGGCCCGCGCCGGACTGCTCGCAGGCCTGGATCAACTCGACCCCAGCGATCGCTTCAACCTGATCGAATTCAACTCCAATACCCGCGCCCTGTTCGCCAACCCGGTGACGGCTGACGCCAACCATCTTGATCAGGCCCGCCGCTGGACCCATGGCCTGAAGGCCAACGGCGGCACCGAGATGCGCCCGGCGCTGAAACTGGGTCTGGGGCAGGCCCAGGATCCGGCCGTCGAACGCCTGCGGCAGATCGTGTTCATCACCGACGGCGCGGTTGGCAATGAAGCACAGCTGCTCAGCCTGATTCACCGCGAGCTGGGCCGCGCACGCCTGTTCACGGTTGGCATCGGCGCCGCGCCCAACGCACATTTCATGACCGAAGTCGCACAGTTCGGCCGCGGCAGCTTCAGCTATATCGCCCACGATGGTGAGGTTCAGCACGTCATGCAACGTCTGTTCGAGCGTCTTGATCACCCGGCCCTGACCGACCTCGACCTCAAGCTGGACCAGGCCAGTGACCGCCTGCCCAACCCGCTGCCCGACCTGTATGTGGGCGAACCGATCAGCGTGGTCATGAAACTGAATGGCCAGCCCGCCAGCGCCGAGTTGCAGGGTCAGCTTGGCAGCCGCCCATGGACGCACCGCCTGAGTCTCAACCAGGGCGCAGCCCAAAGTGGCATCGACGTATTGTGGGCGCGGCGCAAGATCACCGACTGGTCCCGCCAGGGCCGGCGCGGCGCAAGCGCCGATCAGGTCCGCCAGGAAATCACCGCGCTGGCACTGAAGCACCATCTGGTCAGTGAATTCACCAGCCTGGTGGCCGTCGACAAAACCCCGGTTCGAGCCTCCGACGAAAGCCTCGACACGCACGCCCTGAAAAGCAATCTGCCAGCCGGCATGAACACGGCCCAGGTTGGCCTGGCGCGTGGCTCGACACCTTCGTTGTGGCTGCTGCTGATGGGCGGCCTGTTCACCGCAACCGGCGTGCTGATGGGGCGCCGCAAAGCATGAAGGGGCGTCGCCTGATCGCTCTGCTGCTCGTCGTCGGCGGTGTGCTGACGGCGAGCCAGGGCTTGTGGATACAGGCCAAGGCCGTGCTCGCCCAGCAACTGCTGGAGCACGCCTGGCGCAAAACCCTGGAGGATGGCGTGGCCCATAAACCCTGGCCATGGGCCGACCATTGGCCGGTCGCACGCCTGACCCTGCCAGACCACCAGCGCAGCTACATCGTGCTGGAAGGCGACGCCGGCAACGTGCTGGCCTTTGCACCGGGGCATAACCCGCAATCCGGGTTGTTGCAGGACAACCGCACCAGCGTGATCTCCGGCCACCGCGACACTCACTTCGCGATCCTGCGTGAGCTGGCCATTGGCCACCGTGTGCAATTGCAAACGGCCCAGACCAGCGCCGAGTACGTGGTCCGTGGACGCCGCATCGCCGACAGTCGCACCCAGCAAATCGCGATTCAACCAGACCGCAATCTGGTGCTGGTGACCTGCTGGCCGTTCGACGCGCTGGCGCCGTCCGGACCCTTGCGGCTGGTGATTGACGCGCAGCGCGTGGTGACGCTGTAACAGCGGACCGGACACCTGTGTGCAGGACGCCTGATATGCTGTGGGGATAAAGATAGGCCGGTGGATACCACCGGCAGCACCCCGGTGCGAACAGGAGACCCACATGATGCTGTACACCTCTGCGGCACGCCTCGCGCGTGTCGGCGTGCTGCTATTTGCAGCCTCCGGCCTGCTTGTCAGCGCCTGCCAGGGCGGGCGCGATGGCCACGCCAGTCGCGCCACCGACAACGGCCCATCGGCGGCCCCGACCAGCGCCCCCGATGCGGCACTGCCGCCCCCTGCAGCAACGCTTCTGGGCTGCGACCCTCTCGACCCGGCACACTGTCTGCTGCCTTTCCCGAGCAATCATTTCACCCAGGCTGCGGCGCCCGGCAGCGTGCAATCGATCGAAGCGGGTGGGACCGGTTTGCAGGTGAATTTCCAGCTCCTGCAGATGCCGCGCAATATTCTCGGCAAACCCGTTTCGCCGGTCGAGTGGAACCGCAATGACGGCTTTTCGCCCGGCGCCATGCTCATCACCTATGTCCCGGGCCTGGCCGCCAATGACGATGGCACGATCCCCGGCGCCGTGTCGCTGGACCGCCTGAGCGATTATCTGGCCGAAGATGCCAAAGTTGTGGTCATCAATGCGCAAACCGGCGAGCGTCACCCGGTGTGGGCCGAAATCGACCTCAACGCCGGTTACTTCCAGCCCTCACCCGCGCTGGGCCAGCCGATCCCGTATCTGGATGGCCGCGAGCCCATGCCGGCCCTGATCATCCGCCCGGCACGCAACTTCGAGGAAGGCACCCGCTACATCGCCCTGCTGCGTCATTTGAGCGACGCGCAAGGCCAGGACATTGCGGCCTCGGACAGCTTCGCCGCCTGCCGTGACCAGGGCCCCGATGCGTCTGCGCGCTGTGCTGCATTGGAAAGCACTGTGTTTTCCGCCCTGCCTAATGACATCGCACGCGAGGAGTTGTATCTGGCCTGGGACTTCACCATCGCCAGCCAGAACAGCTTGGCCGGTCGTCTGCTGCACCTGCGCGATGACGCCTTCGCCAGCCTCGGCGAGAGCATGGACAAGCTGCCCGGCAGCCCGGACTACGAGATCGGCGCCGCGCCCACTTTCAGCATCGAACAGATCACCGAAAACCCGCGTGAGGGCATTGCCCGGCGCATCGAAGGCCATATCGAGATTCCCAGTTACGTCATCCCGGTAGACCCCTCCCCGCTGGAGGCCCAGCGCAACAATCTGGCCAGCATTTTCCAGCTGCTGCCCGATGTGCTGTCGCCCCTGTACGACGTCTGCCGCGACATCCTGCCACTGAGCGAGCCCTGCCTGGTGTTTCGTCCGGCCGAAGCGATCCGTTTCGCCAGCACGGTCAGCCTGCCGCCCAACCGTTTCTTCTATCGCCCGGACGATGGCCCGCACCAGCTCTACGGCGACAGCTTGCCGGATCGTCTTAGCGCCAACGCGACAATGACCAAACCGTTCACCTGCAACCTGCCCAGCGTGGCCAGTGCCACTCAACCAAGCCGCCCGGCGGTTTATGGGCACGGGCTGCTGGGCTCACGCTCGGAGGTCAACTCCAGCCATGTCACCAACATGGGCGCGCTGCACAACATGATGTTCTGCGCCATGGACTGGTTTGGTTTTTCCGAAGGCGATCTGGCCAACGTGCTGACCATGCTGCTGGATGTGAGCCTGTTCCCGACACTCGCCGATGGCGCGCAGCAGGGCATGCTCAACAAAATGTTCCTGGCTCGCCTGCTGGTCCACCCGCAAGGTTTTGCCGCGCATCCCGCCTTTCAGGATGAGCAGGGCCGCAGCCTGATCGACACCCGTGAAGCGTTTTATGACGGCAACAGCCAGGGCGGCATCATGGGTGGCCCGGTGGTGGCGCTGTCGCGTGACATCCACCGCGGCGTGCTGGGCGTGCCCGGCATGAACTACTCCACCCTGCTGCGGCGCAGTGTCGACTTTGATTTGTACTCGGTGCCGATGTACGCCGCCTACCCGGATGATCTGGACCGCACGCTGGTGCTGGCCTTGATCGAAATGATGTGGGAGCGCGCTGAGAACAATGGCTACGCCCATCACATGAACACCGCCGGCACCGACAACACCCCGCTGCCCGGCAGCCCGGACAACCAGCTGTTGCTGCATGTGGGCTTTTCCGATCATCAGGTCACCATGTGGAGCGCCGACGTCATGGCGCGCACCCTACATGCTCCGCTGGACCGGGCCGCGCTCGATCGCAACCCGCTGGAAAGCCAGCCCGAAGGCGAGGACCGTCATCCCGATTTCGAGGAATACTTCGCCCTGGATGATCTGGCCGTTGATGACGGCGCCCACTTTGAAAACGGCACCTACAACGGCTCCGTGCTCAGCATCTGGGACGAACCCTGGGATGCTGTTGAACCGGAAACACGCTGCTTTGAAGACAGCACAGCGGCCGCACCCATCGGCAATATCCCGCCACGAGACAGCGGCGACGATCCGCATGAATGCGTACGCCGCGAACCGGGGGCGCGCTGCCAGAAATCACACTTCCTGCAGCGCAACGGTCAGGTCCTGGATGTGCGTCTGATCCGCAGCGATGCGGCCTGCCCACCCCTGAGGGATTGAATCAGGGGCCAGGGTTGTCGGCGGCCGGCGACTCAGGCTGTGCGGGTTGCGCGGGCACGCGCGGCTCGTACAGCCCGCTGAAGATGCGCTCCCAGGTGGCACCGTTGTCGCGTGAGATGTCCCACTGCTGAACCACGGTCCCGTCCTCGTACGGAGTCCAGGTGATGCGGTCAAGCAAGGGCTTGTCACGCTCATCACGGCGGTTGTTGCCACTCAGCACCATCTGCCCCTCGGCGTTGAGCCCCCCGGACAGCTGCAGCACGGTGCCGCTCACATCCACCCAGGTCTGACGCCATTGCATCAACTCCGGGTCGTACCAGTTCAGGCTCTCGCCGCTGTAGCCTGAACTGGTGTGATAGCGCTCCTGCAACGCGCAACCCTGCATGATCGGAGTGATCGAGTTGTAAGCCTCATCACCCGATTCATCCCCGGCACGCAGCACATTCCATTCCCCCAGCCAGAAATCGAACTGGTGATAGGCCGCTTCGCTGCACGGCGGAATGATCTTGGGCTGGAACAGCGCGCAACCGCTCAGGGCGATCAGCCCAGCGAGCAGCAACAGATAACGCAGGCGTGGGAACATCATGGCAATGGCTTGGGACATGGTGTTGGCGATGATACGAGGCGCATGCTCAGGCGTCACGGAACTGCAGCTTGGCCAGACGTGCATACAAACCGCCCTGGGCAAGCAATTCCTGATGCGTGCCGCTGGCCACCACCTGCCCCTGATCCATGACCACGATGCGATCGGCGCTGCGTACCGTGGCCAGACGATGGGCGATAACCAGACTGGTGCGCTCGCGCGTCAGCTCATCCAGGGCCTGCTGGACGGCCTGTTCGGATTCGGCATCCAGCGCACTGGTGGCCTCGTCCAGCAACACCACCGCTGCGTTCTTGAGCAGCGCCCGGGCAATGGCGATGCGCTGCTTTTGCCCGCCTGACAAACGCACCCCGCGCTCGCCAAGAAAACAGGCATAACCGTCCGGCTGCGCACGAATGAATGCATCGGCAGCCGCGTGTTGTGCGGCATGCTCGACCTCTGCATCGGTTGCATCCAGACGCCCATAACGGATGTTTTCCAGTGCCGTATCAGCGAACAACACCGGTTCCTGCGGCACGATGGACAGACTCTCGCGCACCGCCCCCGGCGCACACGCCGCAATGTCCTGACCATCCAGCAGAATGCGCCCGCCCTGGATATCGTAGAAACGCAACAACAGCTGAAAGACCGTGCTCTTGCCGGCGCCTGACGGCCCGACCAGCGCCACGGTCTCACCAGGGCGCACGTGGAGGCTGAAATTCTCCAGCACCTTGCGCTCGGGCTGGGACGGATAGGCGAAGTCCACCGCCTCGAAACGGATCTCGCCCTTCACCGGCGCGACCAGCGCCACAGGCCTGGCGGGGACCTGCAAGGCCAGCGGCGTATCCAGCAGTTCAATCAGACGTTCCGTGGCGCCCGCAGCGCGCTGGATCTCCCCCCAGCTCTCACTCAAGGCCGCCAGCGCGCCTCCGGTAAACAGGGCGTAGAGCAGAAACTGGCCGAGTTCACCCGGAGTCATGCGCCCGTCCACCACAGCCTGCGCGCCCAGCCACAGAACCAGAACGATGGCGCCGAACATCAACAGAATGGCCAGGAACGTCAGGATCGCGCGACTGCGTATGCGTTGAACCGCGGTTCCAAAAGCACCCTCCACGGCGCGGGCGTAACGCGCAGTTTCGAACGGCTCGCGGTGAAAGGCCTGTACCGTGGTCATGGACGACAGCACTTCCTGGGCGGTGGAACTGGTGTCCGCCACCCGGTCCTGACTGGCGCGCGACAGACGTCGTACCTTGCGCCCGTAAACCAGGATGGGCACCAGCACGACGGGAATCATCAGCAGAATCATCAGCGTCAGCGACGGGCTGGTCACCATGAGCATGACCAGGCCTCCGCCAAACAGCAGCAGATTGCGCAGCACGATCGAGACGCTGGAACCGATCACGGTCTGGATCAGAGTGGTGTCCGTGCTCAGGCGCGACAGCACTTCGCCAGTCCGGGTGGTCTCGAAAAACACCGGGCTCAAGGTCAACACATGGCGATAGACTTCGGCGCGCAGGTCCGCGATCAGGCGCTCCCCGATCCAGGTCACCATGAAGTAGCGCAACGCTGTGGCCGTGGCCATGACGGCGGCGACCGCGAACATGGCCAGGAAAGCTGCGTCAATGTGTTGGCTATGCCCGGCAGAAAATCCGAAGTCGATCAGATAGCGCAACGCAACCGGGAGTGACAGCGTGGCAGCCGCAGCAACAAGCAGCGCCACACTGGCGCCGAGCAGCACCCGCTTGTAACGCCACAACCACGGCCACAGGCGCAACAAGGGCCTGAGCCGATTTGTGGATTTGGTCATCTCATCCGCTGATTTCGTCACACGCATCTGTTCGGCAGCCATCCGTTATTAAACCATCTGCTCACCAGCCCGCGGCTCACTGATGACAATTTTTTGACGCCCGCTGGAAAACCATGTCTCCAACGTCTCAGGGAGAGAATGATGGGTTTCCGCAACTTGGCTCGCGTTCACCGCGCCACGTACACGGCATATGCCGCCTTGTTCATGTGCAGCATGATGCTGAGCGCTCCGGCTCAGGGTGCCGAACACGAGCAGCAGGCCAGCTTTGTCAGCCATATGCAACTCAAGATTCAGGCCATGCGCAGCGGTGGCAGTACGCAAACCGCGGGCGCGACCCTGCGTAACCGTCATACGCTGGTGCGGACTTACGACCGGACCGGCTACCACCCGATCTGGACCCACAGCCAGGGTTGGCAGGCCAATGCTCGGGGCATGCTGAATTATCTGGCCGATCTGCCGCGCCATGGCCTGGATCCAGCCAATTATCACTTTGCCGCGCTGCAATCGCTGCGCAGCGACACCACACTGGCCGGCCGGATACACGGCGATCTGCTGCTCAGTGATGCCTTCATTTCGCTGGTAGCCGATCTGGCGCGTGGCGCCACCGGCAGGGATGATCAGGCCGGCCGGGCCCAGTCACTGTTGCTGCGCCTCAAACCGACCGATGACCCCGCGCGGGAATTCGACGGCCTGCTGCCACAGCACCCCGAATACTGGGCCTTGAGCCAGGCCCTGCACCAGCGTCTCATGGAGACCGATGACGTGCAGCAGCAGGCACTGCGTGCCGGTAGCGTGATCAAGCCGGGTCAGCATCATCCGTTAGTGCCAGCCCTGCGACAGCGCCTGCATGCCAGTGGTGACGCTGCGACCACCCATGCTGCGGATTCCGACACGCTGTTCAGTCCGGCCCTGGCCGAGGCTGTGGCCCGCTTTCAGGCCCACAACGGTCTCGACGCCGATGGCATCGTGGGGCCTTCCACCCTGACCGCGCTAAACCGCAGCCGCGCCGACATCATCGACACGCTCAGCCTCAATCTGGAACGCTGGCGCCAACAACCCGCCAGCTTCGGCGACAGCTACGTGCGCGTCAACATCGCCGGGCAAAGCCTGGAATATCGCCACCAGCAGGCTGCACCGCTGCGCATGAAGGTCATCGTCGGTCGTCCGGATCGCCCCACCCCGATGACCAGCAGCGAAATCAACGAGATCGTCTTCAACCCTGACTGGACCGTGCCGCAACGTATTGCCGTGGTCGACAAACTGCCGCTGATCAAGCGTGACCCAGGCTATCTGCTGGAGCGCGGCTACACCCTGAGCAGCGGCTGGGCAGACGATGCACCACAGGTGGATCCGCTGAGCGTTGACTGGACGCGGATCAACCGCAACAACTTTCCTTTCGTGCTGCGCCAGCAACCCGGGCCGAATAACGCGCTGGGCCAGGTCAAATTCCTGTTCCCCAATGCCTACTCGGTCTATCTGCACGACACCCCCTCCCGCAACCTGTTCGAACGCGGCGAACGTCTGTTCAGTTCAGGCTGTGTCCGGCTTGATCAGCCCATGGCGCTGGCCCAGGCCTTGCTGCGAGACCATGCCGATGCGGCCTGGTCAGAACTGGCCCAGACGCGTGACACACGGCATGTACGGCTGGCAAACCGTGTCCCGGTTTATCTGCAGTACTGGACAGCCTGGGTCGCTGCTGACGGCAGCCTGCAACTGCGCAACGACGTTTACCAGCATGACGCCGCTGTACTGCATGCCCTGCGCAACCACGGGGTTTACCAATCCGCACAGCAGCTGATTGCGACCTACCAGAACGAGCGCGACACGCAGTTGGCCGCGCTGCAACCCTAGGTTGCCATGGCAGCGGCAGGCTCAGGCAGCCTGTTCCGGTAACAGGCTTGCCGGCACGATTTCACGCCAACTGCCCGGCATGCGCGGATCGCAGAACACGCGCGGTTTCTCGACCCGGGCCTGCGTACGCAGCACGGTGGGCCGCAGCAGACGACTGGGGCGAACCCGGGTGGATTCGGCCGCGTTGCGTGTTGCAGGACGCGTGAGCACAGCCATCGGAGTACGGGTTTTGAATTTCATGAGCTTATCCTCGTGAAGTGTTTTACTACATATTTCAGACAAAAAAACACGGCGCCAACTACAGCGCCATGCCCTTGAAAATGACCACACCACACAGGTGGTCATCTTCGCGAAGTTCCAGAATCGGTTCCGGCCAATTGGGGTTGAGCGGCTTGAGATAACGCCGCGCCACAGGTGGCTCCCCCTCCTGAATCAATTGTTTGAAGGTGGCCGTCTGATCGCTTTCCCGGCGTACCACCACACAGGATTTGTTTTCCGCCTGGCGTTGTGGGTCAACAAAGATCAGGTCGCCATCGGTGAAGCTCAGACGCCCCAGCGGGTTGTACATTGATTCGCCACGGACGCGCAGCACGAAAGTGCTGGCGGAATGTTTGACCGGGCAAGACAGCCATTCCGAGGCATCATCGCCACGCCCGTCCGGGGTTTCCATGCCATGCCAGCTGCCTGCGGCAACCCAGGACAGCACCGGGCACATACCCTGGGCCCGCGGCGAGGCGGTTGCGACACGCTGGTCACGATCGAGCCAGCCTCGCGGCTTGCCGCATTGCGCTTCAATCTGACGCGCTACCCGATCGCCGAAGCTGCCCACGCCACGAACCAGCTGGCCGACGTAGGACGCCGACTTGCCGATACGTGCGGCGAATTCGGCCTGATGTCCATCAGCCAGTTCATCGATCAGGCGTGTCAGATTTTGGCGGCGGCGTTCCTTGTACATGTCCTGTGGTCCGCGAGGCGTGGAGCGAATGTAGCAAAACACTTCATTCATAACAAGTAACACACAGCGACGGCGTATACTGCGGCCATGAACCGTCATCTGATCCCTGGCCTCATGCTCGCCTGCCTGCTGCTGTGGGCTTGTCAGCGCGATGCCGATGGGCCGGCCAGCACGCCGACACCGCTCCCCGACCGCGCGTCCATCGACTGGTTTGAGGGCAGTGTCGATGAAGCGTTCGCTCTGGCCCGCGAACGCGAGCAGCCGCTGTTCCTTTACTGGGGCGCGGTGTGGTGCCCACCGTGTAACCAATTGCGCTCCACGGTGTTCAGGGACCCCGCTTTCGTCGCCAGCACACGCGCGTTCATCGCGGTCTACCTTGATGGCGACAGCGAGGGTGCTCAGCGCTGGGGCGAGCATTTCGGCGCGGTGGGTTATCCCACCCTGATCGTGTTTGGCCCCCAGGGTGAGGAACGCACGCGGCTGACCAGCGGCATGGCGCTGGAACGCTATCCGCAGGCACTGGACGCAGCACGACGTCAGGGCGCAAGCCTGAACACACTGTTGCAGCAAGCGCTGTCCACACCGCAGGCGCTGTCGCTTGAGCAATGGGCGATGCTGGCCAACACCGCATGGGATGCCGACGATGGTCGTCTGCTCGGCCACACGAACCCGGGCCAGACCCTGCAGACCCTGGCTGCGCAGTGTCCCGAGTCCGCCGCACGGCACTGCCGGCGTCTGCAGCTGCTCGGCAGTATCGCCAAGCTGGACCAGCCGCCCGATGCGCAGGAGATCGACAATCTCATGCTGATCCTGGGTACGCCCGCGCTTGCCCAGGACAATCTGAGCGAGCTCCAGTACTACGGTGTCAAACTCAGCGCACAGACCGACGAAGCAACGCAGCGTGTGCTGCGCGAGGCCCTGCGCTCGCTCGCTGAAACCAGTTTCAAGGACACCTCACTGCCGCTCAAATCGCGCATGCTGGCGACCCGGCTGCACATGGATCTGCAGCGCGACAGTGAAGGCGAACTGCCGCAAGACGATGCCGCCCTGCAAAAACTGGTGCGGTCACGCGCGCACTGGGCCGATCAGGCGGCCTCCACGCCGGTGGAACGCCAGGCACTGATCTACAACGCGGCGTGGTATCTGCACCAGGTCGGTCTGAGCGATGAGGCGGTTGCCTTGCTTCGCGCCGAACTGGAGCGCGCGGTCGCGCCCTATTACTACATGTCCTATCTGGCTGACATCGAAAAAGCCCGTGGCAATGCCACGCTGTCGCTGGGCTGGTCGGCACGCGCCTGGCAGCTGGCCAGCGGCCCGGCAACCCGAACGCAGTGGGGCGTTCAGCATGTGTTCAACCTGCTTGAGCTGGCAGCGGACCAGCACGACACCATCGAAACCGTGATCAATCAGTTGCTCGATGGGGTGGCGCAGTCACGCGACGGTTACTATCAACGCACGCGCATGCGTCTGCAGCGCCTGCACACCGCGCTGGCGCGCTGGTCGGATCAGGATCCTGCGCGCGCTGCCCCGGCCCAACGCTTGCGCCAGCGCATTCTGAGCCTGTGCGCGCAGAGCCAGACCGATTGCAGCAGCCTGGCCGCGGAAACCTAAAGCCGCCCCAGATCCTGGCCGGCGCGACGTCCGGACCACAAACAATCGGCCAACGACAAACCGCTGACATAGCCGTTGGAGGCGATACCCACGGCGCTGCGCCCTACCGCATACAGCCCCTTGATATCCTGGCCCTGGGCGTTGACCACCACACCGCTGGCCTCATTGACCTTGAGCCCGCCGAGGGTGATGGCTGGCAGCGGAAAGGCCGGATTGTCGGCCGAAATATTGATGGCCGCGAAACTCGGCTGACGAATCGGCCCGAGCGCCACACCATCCTTGCCCAGCGCATCGCCCTGCCCTTGCTGAGCAGCCCGATTGTAGTCATCGATCGTTGCCTGCAACGCCTGCTGCGGCATTCCCAGCTTGGCGGCCAGCGCGGTAATGGACGGCGCACGGCGAGCAAACAGCATGAGCAAGATGGCCGGGCCACTCTGGAAGATCCACAGGCCACCGGTCAGCGCCTCACGCCAGGCTCGGCGGCGCTGCGCCTTGTCCAGAATCAGCCAGGCGCGCCCCTGATGAGCCTCGCACATGGCAACACCAAGACGGGCACCGTAGGAGGCTTCATTGCAGAAACGCTGGCCCTGCTGATCCACCACCACACCCTGCGGCCATACGCTTGGCGGATTGATGAAACGCCAGGCCGAGACCTTGTGCATACGCTCGGCCACACCCCCAGCACTCAGACCCAGGCGGATACCGCTGCCGTCACATCCGGCCGTGCCCAGCCGCATGGACGCAAGGAAACGTGGCGAATATTGCGCCAGCATTTCACGGTTGAAAACGAAACCGCCGGTGGCCAGGACCACGCCACGGCGCGCCTGCACGCGCACCGTGCGCGCATGCTGACGTTCGATCTCAGCGGCCTTGCGCCGAAACCAGTCGGCCGCAGCGGGCGCGAAGTTGTGGATCGTTTCGGCCCAGCGTGTCCAACGCCGAAAGGCGCGTTCCGGCGCACTGCCCGGTGCCAGTTCCAGCACTTCCAGACCGACCACGCGCTCAGCCGCGTCAACGATCAGCCGGTGCGCGGCCGATGGCGCACGCAGGCTGACCCCGGCCTTGAGGACGGCGGCGCGCAGCACCGCATACAGACGATGCCCCGACAATCCGCTGTCCACCGTGCGATGACCACGTGGCGCCGGTTGTGCGTGCTCGCGGTAGCCGCTGACGGCCTCGTTGCCGGAGTAGTAAAGAAAGGTGCCGTCCTTGGGATACGAGGTCTTGGGCGGATTGGCATGTGCATCGAAGCCCACGCCCAGTGATTCCAGCCATTCGATCAAGCCGCGACTGTCGTCACAGAAACGCCGCAGGGTTTCGGCGCTGACCGCATCACCGACCTCCTGACGCAGATAATTGAACATCGCCTCAGGCGAGTCCTCGACGCCAATTTTCTGTTGTTGTCGGGTGCCCCCGCCGGCATAGACCACGCCCCCGCTGCGCGCACTGGCCCCACCCAGATCGAAACGATCGACCAGGGTCACCTCCAGACCTTGCTCGCGGGCACTGAGCGCGGCCGCGCTACCGGCCGCACCGAACCCCGCAATCAGCACATCGGTGCAAGCATCCCAGTTGAGCGACGCAACCTGATCGATACGCAGCGGAGCTTCGACCGGCAGCGAAATATCGCCGCAGGGCTTGTGCCGTGCGGCGCTCATCAGCTGCTCTCGAAGGCCATATCACCCGGCCCCCAGTAAGCCCGCATGCTGGTGAACTTGCCGGCCTCGTTAAAGGTCATAACGTCGATCACACGGATGAGACACGGCCCTTGCTCCAGCGTGACCTCGACATCAAACGCCATGGCTGCGGAATTCGCATGCGAGGTGCGGATGGGAGCGACCAGGGACAAGCGCGCCCCCAGACCAACCGAATAACGGTAAAACTCGGCAATGGCGTCGATCCCGACCTTGGGCTCGCTGCCCACCGGATCCTCCACCGTGGCGTCGTCGGCATACAGGGCGATGACGGCCTCGGCATCGCTGCGGTTGAACGCATCGACGTACTCCTGCATCGCCGCGCGCATTTGTTGTTCTGTACTCATCCGGCTAGTTTCCGCCGATAAATCATGGGTAGAATCATCCGTCCGGATGACAACAACACGCACAACGACCGGACCAAACCGCAACATGGGACACCCGAGGATGACAGACCACCGCCACCAGCCACTCAAGCGTAGCGCCACGCCGCGCAACTGATCGCATGCAGACGCTGGCATCGGCTCAAGCATTCCAGGCCCGACGGTCGAGTTTCGACACGTTGGAGCTGGATGATGGCGAATATCCGCTCGGACAGGCACAACTGGACCGCCTGCTCGGGGCCATATACGACGGCCTCAACGAATCACCGCCGTGGCAGAGTGCGCTGGAAATGCTGCGGGAAACCCTCAATGCCGCGCATGTCACCCTGATGCTGCGCCCGCCGTCGCAGGAATCCACCGGCGTCATGATCAACACCGGCGTGGTCGACGACAGCGCCACAGAATCCTACGAGCAACGCTTTTTCGCAGTGGATCCATTTGTCGGCCTGCCGCCAGGTGAGGTGGTCAGCGCCGACGAGCTGATGGGCAAGGATCAGTGGCGCAAGAGCACCATGTATCAGGAGTACCTCAAGCCACTCGACATCGGTTATCTGCTGGGTGCCGACATCACCACCAAGGACGGCATCGAATGCCGTCTGCGGGTCACCCGGGCGCAGGATCAGGACGGCTTCAGCGACAATGACAAGATGATCTGCCGGGTCCTGCTTCCGCACATGGAACGGGCGATCCGGCTGCACGCCCGCCTCGACACGCTGGAATGTGAACGGCAGCTGTACTCCGGAGCGGTCAATCGCCTGCTGCTGGGCATCGCCTACTTCAATCATGAAGGCAGCATCGTGCACCTCAATGACGAGGCCCAACGTATTCTTGCGGATCGCGATGGCGTGACCCGCAGCGGCAAGGGTCTGGCCGCCGCCAGCCGCAGTGAAAATCAGGAATTGCAGCGTCTGATCAATGAAGCCATCGGCGGCAGCGTGGCCGAAACCGGCCCCGGCCTGGCCGAAGCCATGTCGGTCACCCGACCTTCCGGACGCAGCCAGATCGGCATCGTGGTGCGCTCAATCCCGTTTGGCGAGTTCTCGGAGAGCAAACACCGCCCCGCCGCAGTGGTGTATCTGCGCGACCCAGATACCTCACCGGCCCAGCCTTCACAGGAAGTCGTCCGCCGCGTCTTCGGCCTGACCCGCATGGAAGCCAATCTGGCCATTCTGCTGGCCGAAGGCAATACGCTGGACGAGGCCGCAGAGAAACTCAATGTGCGGCGCAACACCGCACGCACCCATCTGCGTTCGATCTTCGGCAAGACCGGCGTGACCCGCCAGACCATGCTGGTGCGCATGCTCCTCAACAGCGTGGTATCCCTGGCCTGATCCCTCGGCGGCTGTCATCAAGCCGCCATGCGCAAGACGTGAACTAATCGACGTTCTGGTGTCTGAGCAAGTCTGACCCGATAATGTGCCCTTGCAACGTGCGTGCCCCCAAGCGCCGCCGACCGAGGCACTCACGCGTCGACAAAAACAAATTCAGGGATAGATACGTCATGACCTTCAAGCGAATGCTCATCATGCTGGGCGCGTGCCTCATTGTCTTCGGTGGCGTGTTCGGCATGAAATTCATGGGTTCCAAAGCCATGAATGACTACTTCGACAATATGCCGACCCCGGCGGTCACCATTCTGAGTGCCAAGGTTGAGCGCATGCAGTGGTCGCGTGACGTGCTATCGGTGGGTTCGCTGGTTGCCGTCAATGGCACCGACATCACCAGTCAGGCCGGCGGCATCGTCGAAGCCATTCACTTCACCGCCGGCAGCAAGGTCCAGGCCGGTGATTTGCTGGTCAGCCTGGACACCAGCACCGAAAAGGCCGAACTGGCCCAGCTCAAGGCCCAGGCCGATATCGCTGAGGTCAACCTGCGGCGCGCGCGTGATCTGATCAAACGCAAGGTGCTGTCGCAGTCCGAGTTCGACCAGACCAAGGCCGAAGCGGCCGCCGCCCGCGCAGCCGCCGATGCACAGCAAGCGCGTCTCAACCACAAGGAAGTCCGCGCACCGTTTGCTGGTGTTCTTGGCATCCGCCGGATCAGCGTGGGTGAATACCTGCCGGCCGGCACTGCCATGGTCAACCTGCAGTCGCTGGACCCGATGGAAGTCGAGTTCGCGCTGCCCGAGGCCCAGCTGTCTCTGGTCGAGGTGGGATTGCCGATCAGCCTGCACGTGGATGCCTGGCCCCACGACCGTTTCAGCGGCGAAATCAGCGTGATCGAACCGCGCATTGATGCCGCCACCCGCAATTTCCGCGCCCGCGCACGGGTCGCCAATCCGCAAGGCAAGCTGCGCGCCGGCATGTTCGGCCGGGTCACCATTCAGCGCCCGGGCACCGATTCCGTGCTGGCCATTCCGCGCACGGCGGTCAGTTACGACTCCTTCGGGACCTCGGTCTACGTGATCCAGAACGCCGAGGATGATGCCGAAAAACAGGTCGTGAACCAGCGCTTCGTGCGCCTGGGCAAGGCCCGCGGCGATTTCGTCGAAGTTGTGGATGGCCTTGAGGAAGGCGATGAGATCGCATCCGGCGGCCTGCTCAAGCTGCGCAATGGCGCGCCGGTGACGATCGACAATTCGCTGCCCACCGAGCCCTCGCTGAATCCTGACGTGGCCGACACCTGAGGCCTGGACAATGAAATTCACCGACATCTTCATTGACCGGCCGGTTCTGGCCACGGTCATCAGTCTGGTCATACTGCTGCTCGGCATTCGCGCCGGGCTGGAACTCACCGTACGCGAGTTCCCGGAATTGCAGAACGCGCAGGTTTCCGTATCGGTGGCCTACCCCGGCGCCGACGCGGCGCTGATGGAAGGCTTTGTGACCACGCCGCTGGAACGTGAAATCGCCACCGCGGACGGCATCGATTTTCTGACCTCCAGCACCGGCCAGGGCATTGCCACCATCACCGCCAACCTGCGTCTGGACAAAGACCCGAACGAGGCCCTGACCGAGATCTCGGCCAAGGTCGCCGCGCTGCGCAACCAGATGCCGGAGGGCTCGGAGGATGCCGTGGTGGCCATTGCCGAAGGTGGTGGCACCGCGGCGATGTACATGTCGTTCTACTCGCAGGTGTTGAGCGAAGCCCAGATCACCGACTACCTGACCCGCGTGGTGGTGCCCCAGCTGGATGCCATCGGCGGGGTTGAGCAGGCGCAGATTCTGGGTGCGCGCACCTATGCCATGCGCCTGTGGCTGAAACCCGACCGTCTGGTGGCGCACAACCTGACGGCATCCGAAGTGCTGGCCCGGGTGCGCCAGCAGAATGTGCTCTCCGCCGTAGGCGAGGCCAAGGGACACTATGTGCGCATCGGCATGCGCGCCGATACCGACTTGCGCAGCGAGCAGGAATTCCGCGACATGGTGATCGCCGGCGAAGGTGACTCGGTGGTTCGCCTGGGCGACCTTGCACGCGTGGAACTGGGTTCGGAAAGCTACGACTACGGTGCCGGCTGGGATGGCGAACCGGCCACCTTCATCGGCATCAACACCCGCCCGGAAGCCAACGTGCTGGACGTGATCAACGAGGTCAACCAGCTGTGGCCGAGCATCGTCGCTGCCCTGCCTGAGGGCCTGGAAGGTGAAATCGGCTATGACAGCACGGTGTATATCCGTGATGCCATCGCCGAAGTCCGGGCAACCCTGATCGAAGCCGTGGTCATCGTGGTGGTGGTGATCTTCCTGTTCCTGGGTTCGGTGCGCAGTTCGCTGATTCCGGCCGTGACGGTGCCGCTGTCGCTGGTCGGCGCGATGTTCCTGATGCTGGCCATGGGCTTTTCGATCAACCTGCTGACCCTGCTGGCCATGGTGCTGGCCATCGGCATGGTTGTGGATGACGCCATCATCGTGCTCGAAAACATCCACCGACATATCGAAGAAGGCATGGCGCCCTACGACGCCGCCATCAAGGGCGCGCGCGA
>JASBUL010000110.1 GCA_030147945.1 Oceanococcus sp.
GGGGTCAGCGTGGAAGATCTGCTGCAGATGGAGTCCGGCACTTACTGGGTCGATGTGCCGATTCACCAGCCCGAACAGCTGGTCCTGATGGGCGCAGATTTTCACTCCAATGGCCTGTATGGCATGACCCGTGATGAATACCTGCTGCGCCTGACCCGGGTCTCGCCAACCGGCGACCACTACCGTTACAACAGCGGTGACGCACAGATGCTGGCGTGGTTGCTGGAGAACGTCTACGCGCGGCCCTACGCCGAAATTCTTGCGGAGAAAATCTGGCAACCGGCCGGCATGCAGGACGATGCCCTGGTCATGATCGACCGTCTGGGCAACACCTTCGCCTCGATGGGCCTGATGGCCACACCGCGCGACATGCTGCGGTTTGGCGAAATCTTCCGCAACGGCGGACGCAGCATCGACGGCAAGCAGATCGTGCCCGAAGCCTGGGTCGCGGCCTCGCACAACTACGACAAGGACAACGGCGGCGGTCCGCGCGGCTACATGTGGCCGCACTGGGGTGGCGTCGAATCCGGCAACTACACTGCCGCGGGTTACGGCCATCAGCGGGTCAGCGTGGCGCCCTCACTGAACATGGTTGGCGTGCGCTTCGGCAATGATCCGGTCGACACCATTGCACCGGCCGAGTGGGAAGCGGTGCTCACCGCCGTGGGGCAATATCTGGAAACGGGGCAAAGCCGCTAGAGTGCGCTGAGATCGGACGGCGCGTCGCACCAAGTTGTGCGGCGCGCCAGCCTGGATGTTTGACGAGGACAACACATGACCAAGCAGCCCTCCTTTCTCGCCGCCGTCCTGGCGCTGCTCGCCTTGAGCTGGACCAGCACCAGCGTTGCCGCGGACAGCGCCCTCACAAGCACTCAGGTCAAACACTGGCTAGAGCACCGCATCGCCCTCGCGCAGATGCAAAACGACATGCGTCGCAATGCCCATCAGTACAAGGATTTGCCGTTGGCCTACGCACGCAAGGAAACGCAGTATCTGACAGCGCAGGGCTACAGCGTCAAACAGTTCCGGGCAGAGGAAACCCGCATTCACAACGCTGCCAATGCCATCGCACTGGCGCAACAGCAGGCCGATGCCCAAGGCACAGCAGGTGAAAGCCGCTCAGACTGCGAAGCGCGTGTGACTCAGGACATCCGCGACGCCAGCATCGCGCCAAGCGAACTGGAGAAAGAACTGGCCCAGATGCGCGCACTGGGCTTGCCCGAAGCCCAGATCGAACAGATTCGTCAGGCCCAGATGCAAGTGCACGGCAACGCGGCCTCCACCGCCCGCCAGACCTGCGCGCTGGAGGCTGAGGCGGCCTCAACGCTGGCCGCTCACGAACAGGCGATGATCGAATCCAGCCGTCGTGACTGGCCTGGTGTCGAACCCTGGCTGGACGCGCTTGAGCATTTCTCCCAGTGGTATGCCGGCAATGACAGTCATCCGGCGCCACCAACGCTGGACTGAAACGCGCAGCGCGCTGATTGCAGCACCGCCTGGGCAGCCCTAGACTCCGGCCACGCACAAGGAGACACATATGGCATTGGCAATCACCCTGCTCGGCGTCCTGGTCGCACTGGCCGCGCAGGGCGCGCTGGTCCTTTTCCTGCTCAACCTGCCCCCGCTGGGCATAGACCACGGCTCCGCCGCTGCGCTACCGACCGCACTGTCGATCAACCTCGCTCTGCTGCTGGGATTTGGCGTGATTCACAGCGCGATGGCGCGGCCGCGCTTCAAGCAATGGTGGACACCACGGGTCAGTGCCCGGGCCGAGCGCGGCATATACATGCTGGTCTCCGGGCTGACCCTGGCCAGCGTGGTGCATCTGTGGGTGCCGATGCCGCAGCTGCTGTGGTCGGTCTCTGCCGAATGGCTGCGCGTGCTCCTGTACGGCGTGTTCGCATGCGGCCTGCTGATCGTGTTCTGGGCCATCTTTGCGATCGATGCGCTGCACTTTCATGGCCTGCGTCAGGCCGCCTCCAACGGTCACAGCGAGCCACCGTTCAGCGTGCGCGGACCGTACCGGTTTGCCCGTCATCCGATTCAGACCGGACTCATCGTGGCCCTTTGGGCCAGCCCGGACATGAGCCTTGGCCACCTGCTGTTTGCTGCCGGTATGACCGCTTACAGCCTGATGGCCACCCTGATGCTGGAAGAGCGCGACCTGCACCGCAGCCTGGGTGATCAGTACCGCGACTACGCCCGCCGTGTGCCGGCTATCGTGCCGCGCCTGGCACGCCGCCGCTAGGCGCCCGCACATGCAGACCATACTCGGCGCCAGCGGTCAGATCGGTCGCGAACTGGCTCTTGAACTGCGCCGCCAGATTTCCGAGGATCTGCGCCTGGTCAGTCGCGCCCCGCGCAAGGTTAATGCCGACGACCAACTGTTGGCGGCCGACCTGCTGGATCGCGAACAGACCCGTCGCGCCGTCGCCGGGTCTCACACGGTCTACCTCACCGCCGGCCTGCCCATGGACACCCGTCGCTGGGTCGCGCAATGGCCGCTGCTGATGCACAACGTCATCGAAGCCTGCGCCGCCGAGAATGCCCGTCTGGTGTTTTTCGACAACACCTACATGTATCCGCAAACCGCCGTCCCGCAGACCGAAAACACGGCTTTTGCCCCGCACGGCGCCAAAGGCCGGGTGCGCGCCGAGATTGCCGAGGCGCTGCTCGACGCCATGGCCCGGCAACGCGTCCAAGCGATGATCTGCCGGGCACCCGAATTCTACGGACCAGGGCTTACCCAGAGCATCACCAATGCCACGATTCTCGACCGGCTCAAATCGGGCCAGACGCCCAAGGTGTTCCTGCGTGACGACACGCTGCGCAGCCTGATCTATACGCCTGATGCCAGCCGCGCGATGGCCTTGCTCGGCAACACCGCGCAAGCCTATGGCCAGACCTGGCATCTGCCGTGTGACGACAATCGTCTGACCTACCGTCAATTCATCGAGCTGGCGGCACAACTGTTCGGGGTGGCGCCGCGCTATCAGGTGCTCAAGCACTGGCAGCTCAGACTGGCCGGGCTGTTCAACCAGACGCTTCGGGATGCCGCCGAACTGCTGCCCCGCTACACGGTCGACAACCTGTTCGTCAGCGACAAGTTCAAGCACCATTTCCCGAACTTCCGCACCACCAGCCTGCGTGACGGCCTTGAGGCCATTCACGCTGAACATGTCTCAGCCGGCCACCCGTCGGATTAGCGTGCGATAGAACTCGATCATGCGCAGGTATTCCTGCGTGCCGATGTGCTCATCGATGCCGTGAATCTGCGCCGCTGTGGTGGTGCCATAGTTGAAAGGCGCAAAGTAGTAACCGTTCTCGCGGACCGACGCATAATGCCGATTGTCGGTGGTCGCAAGCACGATCCCGGTCGCGATCAGGGCCTCGGGGAAGACCTCGCCAACCGCATCGCGCAGCACCTGCATGGCCTCGCTATCAGCATCCGACAAGGGTGGCGCCTGCGTGGAAAACTCGGGCTCCAGGCTCACTGCAACGCGCTCGTCGTCGATGACCTGGACGACATGCTCCAGCACATCCTCGATACGGTCTCCCGGCAGCAGGCGGAAATTCAGCACCGCATCTGCGCTGTTGGGCAACACGTTGTCCTTGATCCCGGCCTGCAGCAGGGTCGGCGCCATGGTCGTACGCACCAGTGCGGCTGTGGTCGGTGACTTGTCCAGCTGCGCCAACAGCAGCGGCTCGAACAGCCAGCGCTGACGAATCAGCAGCTGCGCCGCCCACGGCATTTCAGGCGCCAGGGCATCCAGCATGCCTGCCACGGGCGGAATCAGACGCCGCGGCATGGGCGCCGCCTGCAGCGCGGTCAGCGCCTCAGCGAGACGAAAAATAGCCGTGTCCTGAGACGGGGTGGAGCTGTGCCCGCCGGTGCCTGATGCGCTCAGCCGAACCGACACATAGCCTTTCTCCCCAACCATGATGGTGGCTACCGGTTTGTCGATACCCTTGATGATGCCGCGTGTCACCGCCCCACCCTCATCCAGGGTGAACCAGGCTTTTTCGCCACGCGCCTCAAGATGAGCAGCAAGGCGCGCGGCACCGTCACGACCATCCACTTCCTCATCATGACCATGCGCCAGCAATACGCTGCGTCGGGGCACAAACCCTTCGGACAACAAAGCGTTGAGTGCCTCCAGCTGGGCCATCACGCTGGCCTTGTTATCCAGCGCGCCGCGGCCCCACACCGCATCCTCAACCCGCGCGCCGGAAAAAGGCGGATGACGCCAGCGGCTTGCGCTGGACGCTTCGACCGGAACGACATCCATGTGCGCCAGCAACACCAGCGGCGCCAGCTCCGGGTCACGCCCCGGCCAGCGGTAAAGCACCGAATACGCGGCATCCGGCACCTCGTCGCGCAAGGACCAGACCTGCGGAAACGCGGTTTGTACAAGCGCATGAAAATCGCGGAAGGCCGCCTCACCCTCGGGCGACAGCGGGCGCTCACCAATGGTCTTGATCTGAATCGCCGCCGACAAGCGCTGCAGCGCCGCCTGCGCCGGTGACTCGGCATTGAGCACACAAGACAGCATCAGCATGGCGGCAGCGGCCGCAAAGCGCTTGGACATCACAATTCGTACCGATCAGGCATGCACGCAAGCCTAGCGCAAAGCCGCACCGACCAAACCATCGTGGACGCTGCTAGGCGATCAGCTTGCCCGGATTCAGCACGCCACGAGGATCGAACAGCGCTTTCATCCCACGCATCAACTCGATCTCGGCCGGGCTGCGGGTGTAGTGCAGATAGTCCCGTTTGAGCAAGCCAACGCCATGCTCGGCCGAAATGCTGCCACCGTGGCGCACCAGCAGATCACCCAGTTCATCGGTGACGGCGCTGCAGCGGGCCAGAAAATCATCCTTTGACCAGCGCTCGGGTTTGAGAATGTTCAGGTGCAGATTGCCGTCGCCGATATGCCCGTACCAGACCACTTCACAGTCCGGGTAGCGCGCCGCCATCAGTGCATCGGCCTCGGCCAGGAAAGCCGGCAATCGACTGACCGCGACCGAGATATCGTTTTTGTAGGGTGTCCACGCAGCCAGGGTTTCCGACAGGTATTCGCGCAGCTTCCACAACTCCGCGGCCTGCCCCAGCGACTGACTGATCACACCATCACTGACCCAGCCCTGGTCCACGCAATACTCGAAAGCCGCGACCGCCTGCTCGGCTGCACCGTCGCACTCATCCACCTCAATCAGCGCATAGTAGGCAGCGGGCGTGCTCAAAGGCGTCGCCAGCCGATGTGCCGCACAGACCTTACGCAGGCCGTTGTCGGAAAAGCTTTCGAAGGCGCTGAGTGAAAAGCGTTGCCGGAAGCTGGCCAGCACTTCGAGCACATCGGCAAAGCGCGGCACACCAAGCACCAGCACCAACGGATCTGCCGGTGCCGGGGCCAGCGCCAGGGTGGCTTCGCAAATCACCCCCAAGGTGCCTTCCGAACCCACGAACAGATGCCGGAAGTCATAGCCGGTGTTGTTCTTGAGCAAACCGCGGTTGAGTTCCAGGCGCTCGCCCTTGCCGGTGACCACACTCAGGCCACGCACCCGGTCGCGGGTCATGCCGTAGCGTATGACCTTGATGCCACCGGCGTTGGTCGAGATGTTGCCGCCGATCTGGCTGGAACCGGCCGCGGCAAAATCCACCGGATAGCACAGCCCCTTGTCGCGCGCGTAATCCTGCAGCTGGGCCGTCACCACCCCGGCCTCGACCCGCACGCTGGCATCAACCGGGTCGAAATCGACAATCCGATTCATGCGCTCCAGCGACAACACCACCTCGCCGTTGCTGGCCACAGCGCCTCCCGACAAACCGGTCCGTCCGCCTGACGGCACCACCGCAAATCCGTGCTCATTGGCCAGCTGCACACAGCGCTGGACCTCGTCGATATGGCGTGGCCGGACCACCGCAACCGCTTGCGCGGGCCAGATGGTGGTGCGATCACAACCATAGCTTTGCAGTGCCCACGCCTCGGTGGTCACACAGTCCTGCGGCAGTGCCTCAGCAAGCAGTTCGGGAATGTTCATGCCTCAGCCAGGCGCTCCAGCAACAGCGCGCTGAGCTGGGCTCGCGGGACCAGACTGCGTACATCAAGGTACTCATCCGCGCTGTGAATCTTGCCACCCTGCACGCCCAAGGTATCGATATTGGGCACGCCCAGCGCGGCCAGATTATTGCCATCGCAACAGCCACCGGTCGGCGCCCAGTTCAAATCCAGATCGATCTGTTCGGCACAGGCGCGGGCCAGCTCAAACAGGCGTTCAAGCGGCGCGGTCATGGGCTTGGGCGGACGGGTGAAACCGCCATGCAGCTCCAGCGTAATGCCGTCACGCTGACGGATTGGCCTCAATGCAGCCTCGATCTGCTGCTCGCACCATGCGCAATCCTGCGGCAGCTGCATGCGCACATTGAAACGCGCCACGGCGGTGTCCGGCACCACATTGACCGCTCCACCGCCGTGGATGAAACCGGGATTGAAGGTGACACCGCAACGCTGGCCGTTGAGCTGATCGATGGCACTGATCGCATCGGCCAAAGCCCGAATGGCATTGCGCCCGAGATGATGTTCGCGTCCGGCATGCGCGGCGCGGCCGCGCGCAACCAGGGTGAAATTGCCTGAACCCTTGCGCGCCCCGGCCAGCGTGCCGTCCGCCATGCACGGCTCGTACAGCAAGCCGTACTGGGCCCGCTTTGCGGCGCGCTCGAACAAGGCCATTGAAGATTGCGAGCCGATCTCTTCATCCGGGTTGAGCACCAGTTGCCAGCCCAGCCGCGCCCGTTGCCCGCTCATTTCGAGCGCCTGCAAGGCGGTCAGCATGACCATCAAACCACCCTTGAGGTCGGCCACCCCCGGCCCGTTGAGGTGATGCTCGTCCAGCCAGCTCAGCGACTGAAAAGCGTGATCCTTGGCGAACACCGTATCCAGATGACCGGACAGCACCACCTGCACCGGCGCATCGGCACGCTTGCTGGCGATCAGCGCGCGGCCCAGCGGGCGCTGTATGGCATCGCCGTGATCATCGATGGCGGCAAAAGCTGGCACCTCGACCAATTCCAGCGTGTCGGCGAGCGGCGCAATCCACTCGGCCAGTTGCTGGCCCACCCGGTTGACGCCCTCGACATGAAAACTGCCTGAATTGATCTCGGCCAGCCGCATGGTTCGGGCAAGCATCTCGTCATGCCGACCGGCGATCCAGTTGAGCATGGGCGTTGCGTTCATCTCATTCACCCAGCCTTGTCGGCCCCGGCATGGGTACTTTCGAAAATCTTGTCGGCCGACGCCTCGACAAAGCCCTGATACAGGCTGCCATCGGCCTGCGGGTAGCGGTAGGCGAACTCGTAAAAACAGGCCGGAATCGCGAACTCACCGTCATCAAACTCGACCGCAACGCGGTCGGCCAGGGTGCTCGACTGCTCCAGCATGACCGCCGGCGAGCCCTTGATCTCGCCACCGGCACTGTTCAGGGCAAAACCCTCGCGCTTGAGCACAGCATTCACCTGCGCCACCGAGTCATAACCCGCCAACTGATTGATGCTGACCGTGAAATGATTGGCGCGAAAACCGAACGCCGACAACCAGGCGGCGTATTCGCTCTCGGCCAGCAGCCCCTGATAATCGGCGTGACTCAAGCGCCAGTGACGCCCCGAATACAGCAAGGCAGCCTCGGCTGTGGCATTCATCTGCCTGAGCTGGCGTGCGACCTGCTGCTGCAGGCTGGCACTGAATTGCTCCAGCAACAGTTCACTGATGAAAATCTTGGGCACGTGCGGGTCGGCATGCTCGTAATGGCGCGCTTTGAGCTTCTTGGCCTTGAAGACATATTCGCCACCACGCCTGTAGCCCATGGCCACAAACACCGGTTCCATCGCATCCAGCCCGAGTTGCGGCGTATTAAAGCTGCGCAAAGCAATGTGATCGTTGACGATGGGCTGACCGCCGCCCAGCACCTGATGAATCCTGCCCGCCGATGGCGCGTGCTTGAGGTAGTCGGCCCACAGGGCGGAGAAAAAATGCTCGACATTCATGCGGAAAAATCCAGGCCGGGGCTCAGAGTGGCGGGCAGGCTGACCCGATCGGCCTCCATCGAAGCCACCGGATAAGCACAGTAATCTGCGGCGTAGTAGGCGCTGGCGCGATGATTGCCAGAGTCGCCTATGCCGCCAAATGGGGCCGAACTTGCCGCGCCGGTGATCGGCCGGTTCCAGTTGACGATACCGGCGCGTATACCGTGCAAGAATTCGGCGTAGCGTTCAGCATCATCACTGATAAGACCGGCTGACAGACCAAAACGGGTGGCGTTGGCCATCCGCAGCGCGGCATCGAAGTCGCCATAACGCACCACTTTGAGCAGCGGCCCGAAATGCTCCTCATCGGGCAGCGCATCACCCAGTGCGGTGACATCAACGATGCCCGGCGTGACAAAGCCGGTGTTGGGATCAAGCTGGCGCATAGCCAGCAGCGATTGGCCACCGGCCTTGATCAGACCCTCATGCGCGGCAAGCAAACTGGCCGCCGCTGCTGAGCTAATCAGCGCACCCATGAACGGCTGCGGCTCTGCATCGGGTGGGCCAACGCGCAGTCGCGCGCTGACAGCAACCAGCCGATCAAGCAGCGCATCGCCCCACTCTCCTTGCGGCACGAACAGACGCCGTGCACAGGTGCAGCGCTGCCCTGCAGTGACAAACGCAGACTGCACGATGTCGTGCACCGCGGCATCCAGATCAGCCACCTGCTCCACGATCAGCGGGTTGTTGCCACCCATCTCCAGGGCCAGGATCTTGCCCGGATGAGCGGCAAACTGTTCATGCAGCAGGCCGCCCGTACGTGAGCTGCCGGTGAAGAACAGACCATCCAGATCCGCATGGGTAGCCAGTGCCTTGCCGGTCGCTGCGGCGCCCTGGACCAGATTCAGCACACCGGCGGGTATGCCCGCCTCATCCCACAGTTTGAGCGTCTGCACAGCCACCCACGGAGTCAGCTCGCTGGGCTTGAACACCACGCTGTTGCCGGCCAGCAAGGCCGGAATGATGTGCCCATTGGGCAGGTGGCCGGGGAAGTTGTAGGGCCCGAACACCGCGACCACACCATGCGGACGATGGCGCAGCACCGCACGCCCGGCAGGCAGATCGGATTGCTTGTGGCCCGCGCGCTCATCCTGAGCCTGCACCGAAATTGCGAGCTTGCCGGCCATGGCGCTGACTTCCGTACGCGCCTCCCACAACGGTTTTCCAGTTTCCTCGGCGATGCACGCGGCGAGCGTCTCATGATGCTGTTTGAGCAGCGCCACGAAACGCTCAAGCACCTCCAGGCGCTGGGCCCGCGATGTGCGTGCCCAGCCCGGCGCCGCAGCGCGCGCAGCGGCCACCGCCGCATCCACCTGGGCGGCGCTGGCCGCATGACCGTTCCACACCGGTCGATTGCGGGCCGGATCCACTGAAGTCATAGCTTCAGCCTCACCAGCCAGCCACTGACCATCGATATACAAGTCGCTCATGTTCACTCCATGCTCGCGACGCGCACCGGATCGCCGCTGCACACATCCAGTGCGCGCGCGGTGGCGTCGTCAATGTTCAAGATGTTGTCGCCCTGCTGCGCGGGCATCAGCACCGCGCGAAATGCGGCCTGGCGGGTGTTGGTGATCAGACTGGTCGGGCCACTGACGCGCGCTACAACCTGGGCCCGCAACTCGCAGCTGCGGGCTGCGGTGGCAATCGCATCGCGCTGCGCCTCCACCGTGGGCCCGGCATCAAACGGGTCGATGTAACCGCGCCAGCCGAAACCCTCACGCTGCAGCAGCCTGAGCGCCGGTGCGGTGTCATCGTGCACCTGGCCAATGGTGGCCTGGGCGTCGTCGTCGAGCAGACTGACGTAGACCGGATAACGCGGCATCAGCTCGGCAATAAAGGATTTCTGCCCCATCCCCACCCGATGCACCGCATCGGCCAGATCCATGGAAAAGAAATGCTTCTGCAGCCAGCCCCAGAACGGTGAGCGCCCCTCGCTGTCACTGCGCCCGCGCATTTCGGCAATCACGGTGTCGGCAAACAGCTGCGGACGCTGGGCCATGAACAGAAAACGAAAGCGCGACAGCAAGTAGCCATTGTGTCGCGCCCGCGCCGCACCGGTCAGAAACAGGGTGCAGATCTCGGTGGCGTTGGAATAGTCATTGCACAGGGTCAGCACGTCCACGGTGTTGTGGATATCCAGCTCACGCGAAGAATGCACCACCCGGCTGAGGTGATAGTGGTACAGCGCATCCTCGATGCCCACGCGCGCTTCAATACCGCTGGTGCCGAGCACTTCGCCGGAATCAGCATCTTCCATCACGAACAGGAAACCTGCGCCACCCTTGGCGTTGGGGCCGTCATGAAATGCCACCTCGGCACGGTCGATCTTGGACTGCAGCTGGGCGTCGTGCTTGGGCAGGGAGGTGAAGCCATGCCCGGACTCGTGGGCAAAGCGCACCAGTGCCGGGAAGTCGCGCGGCTCGATCGGCCGGATGAGGTTCATCCCGCTACGACCTTGGCGACGGCCTGGCCGAACCGATGCATGCCGGTGTCGATGTCATCCTCGGCAATGACCAGCGATGGCGCAAAGCGCACCACATTGGGCCCGGCCACAAGACACATCACGCCCTGCTCCACGGCGGCCGCCAGCACCTCACGCGCGCGCCCATGGTAGGCCGGCTTGAGGGCCGCCCCCAGCAGCAGTCCGGCCCCACGCACCTCCTCGAACAGGCCATGCTCGGCGTTGATGTCTTCAAGATGCTGGCGGAAACGCTGGCCGCGCGTCAGCACGCCTTGCAGCAGCGACGCCTGATTGACCTCATCCCAGACCGCCTCGGCCACCGCGCAGGCCAGCGGATTGCCGCCATAGGTGCTGCCATGGGTGCCCACTTTGAAACTGTCCGCAACCTTGGCCGTGGTCAGCATTGCAGCCACCGGAAAACCGCCGCCCAGACCTTTGGCACTGCTCAGGATGTCCGGGGTGATGCCGTGATGCATGTAGGCATACAACGCGCCGGTGCGGCCCACGCCGGTCTGCACTTCGTCGAGCACCATCAGCGCCTGATATTTGTCACACAGCGCACGCACACCTGCAATGAAGCCGGGCGCCGGTTCGATCAAACCGCCCTCGCCCTGCAAAGGCTCCAGCAGCACCGCGCAGGTGCGCTCCGACATGACCGCCTCCAGCGCTTCAAGATCGTTGTAGGGCACATGATCAATCGCGCCCGGCTTGGGGCCGAAGCCGTCCGAATAGGCCGGCTGCCCACCTGCGGTAACGGTGAAGAACGTACGCCCGTGAAAGGCTTTGTCGAAGGCAATGATCTGGTCTTTCTGTGCGCCGAAATGATCGACCGCATAACGCCGCGCCAGCTTCAGCGCCGCTTCGTTGGCCTCGGCGCCGGAATTGCAGAAGTAGACCCGTTCGGCAAAGGTGTCTGCGGTGATCTTGGCGGCCAGACGCAAGGCCGGTTCGTTGGTATAGACATTGCTCAGATGCCACAGCTTGTCGGCCTGCTGCTTGAGCGCTTCAAGCAGCGCGGGATGACGGTGGCCCAGGCAGTTGACCGCAATACCGCCGGCGAAATCGATGTACTCACGGCCCTGCTGATCCCACAGGCGTGCGCCCTCACCACGCACCGGAATCACCGCCGAAGGGGCGTAATTGGGAACCATGACCTGGTCAAACAGGGCGCGATCAATCGACATGGACGTCTCCGGCGATAAAGAGCAGCAACAGGGACATCCATTATCGGTCGGCTCACATGTCAATTTGAACAAACGCTTTTAGCGAATTTGATAAATTGATATACAAATTGATAAATAAGTGAACCACAATGACAAGCTCACTGGATGACCGCCTGCTCAGCGCTTTGCGCCGCCATGCCCGCCTGAGCACCAGCGAGCTGGCCCGTCAGCTCGATGTTTCACGCGCCACGGTGCAGAACCGCATCCGCAAGCTGGAAGACGCCGGCATCATCGAGGGATACACCGTGCGCCTGGGTCAAAACTGGCGCGACAAACGCATCCGTGCCCACGTGCTGGTCGAGGTCGAGCAGAAACGCAGCGCCGAGGTCACCCGCCGCCTGGAGCAGCTCGACAGCGTTGCCGCGCTGTATGTGATCAGCGGCAACTACGATCTGATCCTGGAGCTTGAGGTTGACAGCACCGGCGCGCTGAGCCGCCAGCTGGATGACATCGGCCTGCTCACCGGCGTGCTGCGCACCACCTCATCGGTAATTCTGGAAACCCGGGTCCGCCAGTAAGCGCGTCTTCAGACCTGCTGAAACGGATAGATCGCACCGAGCTTGAGAATGTCGGTCAGCTCGTCCAGCGCGCTACAGCATTCCTCGTGCAGCTGCGGATCGGCCAGATCCTGGACATGCAGGCGTTCACGGTAGTGCCGTTCAACCCAGGCCCGCAAGCGGGCGTACAAGGTCTCATCCAGCAGCGCCGCTGAGTTCAGCGCAGCCTGCTGCGCCGGGGTGAGCACCACGCGCAGGCGCAAACAGGCCGGACCACCGCCGTTGCGCATGCTTTCCGTCAGGTTGAACACTTTGAACTGCTCGATCGGCCCGTCGCTGTCCAGCAAGCCCTGCAAGTAAGCCCACACTGCCGGGTTGTCACGGCATTCCTGGGGCAGGATCAGGGCATGACCACCCGCCGGCAGCGTGACCAGCTGGCTGTTGAACAGATAGCTGCTGACCGCATCCTCCACGCTCACCGCTGCGCTGGGCACCTCAATGCAGTGCAAAGGTGAAGCGGCCTGCCAGTCTGCCGCCAGCGCGGGGCGCGGGTCCTGCACGAAAGCCTGTTCGTGAAAGAACAGCACATTGCGGTTGCCCACCGCGATCACGTCATTGTGAAACACGCCCTGGTCGATCACCGCCGGGTTCTGTTGCAGGAACACGCAGGCCTGCGGGGCCAGACCGTGCAGCCGCGCGACCGCCTGTGACGCCTGCAGGGTGTGACGCGCCGGATAACGCCGCGGGCCATGTTCGGGCGCACCCGCATCCTTGCCGTAGACGAACAACTCCAGCCCCGGCTCGCCGTACTCGGCGCACAAACGGGTGTGATTAGCGGCGCCCTCGTCACCAAAATCATCCACCGCAGGCAGCGCGGCATGATGGGCAAAATGCTCACCCGCGGGAAAGATCGCCTGCAGCGCTCTTGCGGTGGTCGGCACTTCGATCGAGCGGTGAAACTTGTTGACCAGATTGGCCGGGGTGAAGTGAACCCGCCCATCGCGGGTATCGGCGCTGGGCGAAACGGTGGCCGCGTTGGCCACCCACATGCTGGATGCCGAACTCACCGCGCCGAGCAAACGCGGCTGCGTACGTGCCACCTCGCCCAGCACCTCAGCATCACTGCCAGCAAAACCCAGACGCCGCAGTGCCGCAAGGTCCGGGCGTTGCTGCGGCGGCAACACGCCTTGCATCAAGCCCAGGTCGTGCATGGCCTTCATCTTGGCCAGCCCCTGCAATGCGGCCGCCCGCGGCGAGGATTCACTGCCCAGATTGTTTTGCGAGGCGACATTGCCGAAGGACAGACCGGCATAGTTGTGGGTCGGCCCAACCAGGCCATCAAAGTTGGCTTCAAGCGTGGTCGCTGTGTTCATGGCGCGGCATGCTCCGGATGTTTTTCAGGTTTGAGCGCGACCGCACGTACGGGCTGCCCATGGTCACAGCCCAGCGCCCTGGCCTGCGCCGTGCCGACCCGCCAAACATCACCCTGCCACTGCGCCGGCGCCAGCACGCAGCGAAACGCGTCCCAGTCGGTGGTCGCAACCAGATGCAGGGGGGTGTCTTGGGGCAGCTCGGCCATCTCGCAAGCGCCAACCCGGCTGTGCGCCACCGCACGAATCTGCCCGAGCTCGGCCTCCAGGGTCGGACCGGCATCAAAAATATCGACATAACCCTTGTGCCGGAAACCTTCGGCCTCAAGCAACTTCAAGGCGGGTCGGGTGTTGTCGTGAACCTGGGCAATCACCGCCTGAGCGTCGGCCGGCAGCAACGGCACGTAGATTGGATGACGTGGCATCAGCTCGGCGATAAAGGCCTTGCTGCGCGAACCGGACAGGCGGTCGGCCAGCGGAAAATCCATGGAAAAGAAATGCTGGCCCAGGGCTTCCCAGAAAGGCGAGCGACCCTGCGCGTCCGAAACGCCGCGCATGTCGGCAATCAGTGTGGATGGGAACCGGAGGGCGTGCTGGGCCAGAAACAGAAACCGGCATTTCGACAGCAGATGCCCGTTACCGCCGCTGCGATAACGCGGCGCCAGCAGCAAGGAGGCCAGTTCCGCGGCACCGGTGTAGTCGTTGCTCAGGTACAGGGTCGGCATCACCTTGTGCACGCCCAGTTGCGGTGATGCGTGCACGATCTTGTCCAGACGATAGCTGTAAAACGGATCGCTCAGCCCGATTCCGGACTTGATCGCCGTGGTGCCGGCCAGCGCCCCCGTGTCGCAATCCTCGGCCACGAACAGAAACTGCGTCTCGCGCGGCTGCGCCGGGTCATGCGGCGCGGCAAAGCTGCTCAGCGACAGTTCGATCTTGCTGCGCAACAGCTCGACATCGCCGGGCAGCGAGGTCATGCCGATGCCTGCGGCACCGGCCAACTCGACCAGCGCCGGCAGATCAGATTCACGGATGGGACGTATCAGCAGCATGCGGTGACGAATTCTGCGGCAACGCGACGATTGTAGACCCGCGCGGAAGAATTGCACCTGCTCACGCGCCGCCCAACAAAAAGGCCCGCGATTGCGGGCCTTGAGCGTGAGCTGAAGCCGGAATTAAAACGGAATATCGTCGTCCGGGTCGATCTGAGGTTCATTCATCGGGCTTGACGGTTGCGGCTTGCTGTCACCGTAGCTGTCATTGCCATAGCCGCCACCGCCACGGTTACCACCGCCACCGCCGCCGTAGTTACCGCCACCCTGGCCGCCGCCACCACCGCCGCCGCGACCGCCGAGCATCTGCATCTCGCTGGCGACGATTTCCGTGGTGTAGCGGTCCTGACCGTCGTTGCCCTGCCATTTGCGCGTGCGAATCTGGCCTTCGATATAGACCTGACTGCCTTTGCGCAGATACTCGGCCGCCACTTCGCCCAGACGATTGAACAGCACCACGCGGTGCCATTCGGTGCGCTCCTGCATTTCCCCGCTCTGCTTGTCCTTCCAGCTTTCGCTGGTGGCCAGGCGCAGGTTGGTCACGGCGCCGCCAGACGGCATGTACCGGGTTTCCGGATCGGCACCCAGATTACCGACCAGGATGACTTTGTTGATTCCGCGACTGCTCATTCGCACTCCTTGGATTGTGATCGTTGCGGGTCGCCACCGGCAGTCTGCACCGCCGGTTCGTCCCGCACAGTTGATAACGGATTGGCGCCCATTATGCGGACAGCGAGCAATCCCAGCCACAGGCAACCCCAGCAGGCTGCCGACAATATGACAACGGTGGGTCCGGCGTACTCCAGAACCAGACCACCCAGCGCGGCGCCACAGAACGCGCCGAAAAACTGTGCGCTGGAAAACACCCCCATGGCGCGACCACGCGCGGTGGCCGGCGCGGCCCGCGAGACCAGCGATGGCAGGCTGGCCTCAAGCAGGTTGAACGCGCAGAAAAACAGCCACAAACTGAACGGCAGCCACAGCCAGCGCTCGCCGAGCAGAACACAGGATACGGTCAGTGTCATCACCGCAACGGGCATGGCCGCGGCGACACGCCCACGCTTCTCCAGATAGCGGATCAGCGGAAACACCGGCAGCAAGGACGCCAGCATGACCGGCAAATAGAGCTTCCAGTGGATCGCCGGCGCCCAGCCCCAGTCCTGCTGCAGCATCAACGGCAAACCGACAAACAGGCTGGCCAGCATGGCGTGCAGTGCAAACACCCCGCCATCAAGCTGCAGCAGTTCGGCGCGCATCACTGAAGCCGAAGCCCCATGCGCATGCGCTCGCACAGCCGGTGCCGGCGGCAGCAACACCACCAGCGCCATGGCGAGCACGGCACAGACCGCCGCGATATCGAACAAGCCAGGCACCGCCGTGAAGCTGAGCAAAGCCGGCCCCAGTATCAGGGCCAGCAGGAATGCGCCGCCAATACTGGCGCCAATGATCGCCATCGCTGTGGTACGCACCGATTCCCGGGTCAGATCGGAGAGCAAGGCAGTGGACGCCGCCGCGATGGCCCCACCCCCTTGCAGCAAACGCGCAATCAGCAAGGTGTTGATATCCCCGGCGCGGGCGGCAACCAGACTGCCGACCGCAAATACGGCCAAGCCCCCCAGCATGACCGGCTTGCGCCCGATGCGATCGGACAACCAGCCAAACGGAATCTGCAGCAAGGCCTGGGTGAGGCCATAGCCACCCACCGCCAGCCCTACAGCCAGACCCGGCTGACCGGCCAGCGACAACGCCCACGGCGCCAGCACCGGCAATACCATGAACAGCGCGGTCATCCGCAGCACCAGTATGGCTGCCAGTATGAGCGTTGCGCGGCGTTCAATCGGGGTCATTGCAAATCCGTAAGACCGATGAGCTCATGCGGCGGCGCACGGTGGGCGCGCGGCACGTTCATCGCGAAACCTGCAAGTTTAGCAGTTCCACGACCTGGCAGAACGCGTGACGACCCGGCCCGAGGCTGGTCGCAGGCAAAAAAAAGCCGCCCGGATGGGCGGCTTGTCTGCACGATCGGGTCTATTCGTCCATACCCAGGTCGCAATCGTCCTCGATCGCGGCGAGCTCTTCCTCGCTATACGCCACGCCATCAACGCTGACCACGCCGTTGGAGATGACCACGCGGTGGCTGCCACTGCCCGCAATAGTGATCTGGAAATCGCCGCTGACCACCGTCTCGCTATCGGTGTAGGTGTTGCTGGTCACCATCGGCTGAATGGTTTCGTAGGTGGCATCGAACGAGCAGTTGGTGCCCACCACCTCGCTCTTCATCCGACCGTTGATCACGTGCGTTCCGGTCCCGCCGGTTTCGCCAGCCGAACTCATGCTCAGCATGTCGCTCAGGCTGTTGCCCATGGTCATGATGAAACGCTGGCCATCAAAGGTCATGTCCATGGTCATGAACGCTTTGAGTTCGACATCCGATTCTGCATCTTCGGGGTTGGCGCAGCCATCACACAGGTGCATGGTGCCGTCCATGGCCATATCGATGGCGCCGAAGAAACTGCCGCTCATCTGCGACACATAGTTGTCGGCCACGATATAGCTGACCGTTTCGCTGGCCGCATCGCCAAACTCGATGTCACCATCAGTGAAGGCTTCAAAGGAGAAGCCGCCTTCGCTGGACGACATGCGGCAGTTGTCCGCCTCGATCCGGCTGCGGGTGAAGTCTCCGCTGTGGTAGGGCGATGCCTGGTTGCCGCTGGGACCAGGACCGGTGTCATCGGTTGTGGTCATGCTGCCGCTGTCGCACTGCTCGGTCTGGCTCGCCTTGGCCATCTGCTGATCGTCTTCAGCCTGTTCAGCCATCGAAATGCCGGTCTCACTCAAACTAAGAACAGCAACTCCTGCCAAGGCCGCCTTGCTTTGTGATTGTGTAACTGGGGTAGGTGACGGACTAGCGCCAGGAGTAGTCGATGGGCCTGGCGTGGGTTGTGCGCTGGGCTGCGGCGTAGGTGCTGGCGTGGGGGCAGACATCTGCCCATCGCCCCCGCCGCCACAGGCCATCAGCGCGGAGGCCACACCCAAGGCCAAGCTCAACTCGCGCATATTCAAGTGCTGTTTCATTTCATGTCCTCCGAAAGGTTTGTGAGCCATTCCCCACGGCTCGTGCGACACAGTGTATTGAGCTCGCCCATCAGCGACTGTGATCTGCTTCACGGGATTCCTCGACGTCCGTCAGCGCATGTTTGCCGCCCGTTTCTGGCTGGCGAAATGACACGGCTCTGATGCACACTGCACAGTTCAAAGCCGCGGTCGACCGATTGCCGGCTCATCAGCTCCGTGACCTGCTCAGATGCAAACCATCGAAATCCGTGGTGCGCGTACGCACAACCTGAAAAATGTCGATCTCGACATCCCGCGCGACGCGCTGGTCGTGATCACCGGCCTGTCCGGCTCAGGTAAATCATCTCTGGCCTTCGACACCATCTATGCCGAGGGGCAACGGCGCTATGTGGAGTCGCTGTCGGCCTATGCCCGGCAGTTTCTGTCGATGATGGAGAAGCCGGATGTTGACCGTATCGACGGTCTCTCGCCGGCCATCTCCATCGAGCAGAAATCGACCTCGCACAACCCGCGCTCGACGGTTGGCACGGTTACCGAAATCTACGATTACATGCGCTTGCTGTACGCCCGCATCGGCACACCGTATTGCCCGGATCACAATGTCTCACTGAATGCGCAGACCATTGGCGAGATGGTCGACACGGTGCTGCGCCAGGAGGCGGAAACCGCATGGCTACTGCTCGCGCCGGTGGTGCGCGGGCGCAAGGGCGAACACGACAAACTGCTCGACAGCTTGCGCAGCGAGGGCTTCATCCGCGCACGCATCGACGGCGAGGTGGTCGAGCTGGACGACACGCCGCCGCTCAACCCCAAGGTCAAGCACGACATAGAAGTGGTGGTCGACCGCTTCAAAGTGCGCCCGGACATGAGCCAGCGCCTGGCTGAATCGTTTGAAACGGCGCTGCGCTTGTCCGATGGCCTGGTTCAGGTGGTGCCCTATCGGCATGATGCCGAGGAACTGCTGTTCTCGGCCCGCTTCGCCTGCCCGCATTGCGGTTTCGCCATCAAGGAGCTGGAACCGCGGCTGTTCTCCTTCAACAGCCCGCACGGCGCCTGCCCGGATTGCGACGGCCTGGGCACGCAGTCGGTGTTCGATGAAGAACGCGTGGTCACGCGCCCGGATCTGAGTCTGTCGGAGGGCGCCATTCGCGGCTGGGATGCCCGCAACGGCTATTACTTCCAGATCATTCGCGGTCTTGCCGAGCATTACGACTTCGATCCGGATATCCCCTTCAACACCCTGCCCGCCAAGGTTCGCGAGGTCATCCTGTACGGCAGCGGCAGCGAACGTATTGCCTTCAAATATCCGCGCGCACGCGGCGGTTTCCGTGAAAAGCGCCATGCCTTTGAAGGCATCCTCAACAATATGCAGCGGCGCTACCACGAAACCGAGTCACAGATGGTGCGTGAGGAGCTGGCCAAATTCCGCTCGGAAAAACCCTGCGCCAGCTGCGCTGGCTCGCGCCTCAACCGCGCCGCCCGCAGCGTGCGCGTTCAACACACGGCAATGCCGGCCATCGCCCGGCTGTCGATCCGCGAAGCGATCGGCTGGTTTTCCGAGCTTCAGCTGGCTGGCCAGCAGGCCGAAATCGCGGCCCGCATCCTCAAGGAGATCGTGCTGCGGCTGGAGTTTCTGAACAATGTCGGGCTCGACTACCTGAGCCTGGATCGCGCGGCAGAAACCCTGTCCGGCGGCGAAGCCCAGCGCATCCGTCTGGCCAGCCAGATCGGCGCCGGTCTGGTCGGCGTGCTCTACGTGCTGGACGAGCCGTCCATCGGCCTGCACCAGCGCGACAACCAGCGCCTGCTCGACACCCTGATTCACCTGCGTGATCTGGGCAACACCGTGCTGGTCGTCGAGCACGACGAAGAAGCCATCCGGGCTGCCGATCATGTGCTCGACATCGGTCCCGGTGCCGGCGTGCACGGCGGCGAAGTGGTCGCTCAGGGGCCGCTCAAGGACATCCTGACCTGCCCCGATTCACTGACCGGCAAATACCTCTCCGGCGCGCTGGAGATTGCCATCCCGCATGAGCGCACGGCGGCTGACAGCAACCGCATGCTGCGGGTCAATCAGGCCAGCGGCAACAATCTGCACGAGGTCACCGCCGAATTTCCGCTCGGTCTGCTGACCTGCGTCACCGGGGTGTCCGGCTCGGGCAAATCGACGCTGGTCAACGACACCCTGTACCCGGCAGCGGCCAAAACCCTGAATCGCGCCACCACGCGCCCGGCCCCATGCGCCGGTATCGACGGCTTTGATCAGCTCGACAAGGTCATCGGTATCGATCAGAGCCCGATCGGGCGCACGCCCCGCTCCAACCCGGCAACTTACATCGGCGTGTTCACCGCCATACGCGAACTGTTTTCCGGCACCCCGGAATCGCGCGCACGCGGGTACAAGGCCGGTCGTTTTTCCTTCAACGTCAAAGGCGGTCGCTGCGAGGCCTGCCAGGGCGATGGCGTGATCAAGGTGGAAATGCACTTTCTGCCCGACATCTACGTGACCTGCGAGGTCTGCAACGGCAGTCGCTACAACCGCGAAACCCTGGACATCAAATACAAGGGCAAAACCATCAGCGACGTGCTCAACATGACGGTGGAGGAAGCGGCCGAGTTTTTCAGCGCGGTGCCGGTGATCAAGCGCAAGCTTGACACCCTGCTGGATGTGGGCCTGACCTACATCACCCTGGGCCAGAACGCGACCACCCTGTCCGGCGGCGAAGCCCAGCGCGTCAAGCTGGCCAAGGAGCTGTCTCGGCGCGACACCGGGCGCACCCTGTACATCCTGGATGAACCGACCACCGGCCTGCATTTCCACGATGTTGCCCAGCTGCTGCGGGTACTTCACCGACTGCGTGATCACGGCAACACACTGATCGTGATCGAACACAATCTGGATGTGATCAAGACCGCCGACTGGATTGTCGATCTGGGCCCGGAAGGCGGCGATGGCGGCGGCCGTATCGTGGCCTGCGGCACACCCGAACAGGTTGCCCAGGTGGAGGGTTCGCACACCGGGCGCTATCTCAAGCAGATGCTGGACGCCTAACTGCACTCGAAAGGCGCATCCCAAGCGGTCCCAACTGCAGCCCCGAACGCCGAACTGTGCCATCATTTCATGGCTAAATTGCGTTCTTGGGTCGTCACGTTACATTGGGCATGGGAAAAGGACCGTCCGCCAGAGTCCACCCTGTTCAGGAGGGGAAGATGTCAGAGTTACAAAAAGCCGATACGCGCATCCGCCGCGCCGAGCGGCGGCCACGCTTGTTCGATTTGGCGGCGCGCTTGCCCGGCGCTGGCCTCGCTCGAGAAGCCTATGAAGGCATTGAGCACTTCGCCCTGACCGAACTCAAGAACCGGCTCGATGCGGTCAGCCCGGCGCCACCAACGCCAGGTGACACCACCTCGCGCACACTGTCGCAGCGCACCCATCCCAGAGTGCTGCTCTCGGCCCTGCTGGATGAGGCCACCGAACAGGATCGCGAAGCCGCGCAGCGCGCACTGTACACCGCCATTTTGCTGCAACTGACCTCGGATGAGGCCTGCATGCTGGCAGCGCTGTCCGACGGCAGCGAGTTTGCACTGGTCAATATCACGGTCGGCACCCTGCGGACCGGCACCCGTGTGGCTGCTCGCAATTTCTGCTCGATCGAACGTGGCGCACCGGTCAAGCTGCGTGACTATGTCCCGGCCTACATCACCCACCTGCACAGCCTCGGCCTGGTCGATATCGCCAGCGAGAATCGCGATCTCGAGATGAAATACCAGATCCTCGAAGCCAGCCCGCGCGTCAGCGGGCTGATCCGCGACCTGTCCCAGCACAACCGCAATGTGAAAACCCAGCGTCGCACGCTGCGCATCGCCCCGCTGGGACGTGACCTGTGGTCGTACTGTGATCCGGCGCGCGCCGAAAGCGACGACTAAACTCCTTCCACATCGACAGCCAGCGGGTACGCCCATGTTCGAAGCAGCTTGGTCTGATTTCCAGGCCAATATGTGGCTTTATCTCTCCATGCCCATCACCAGCGGACTGGTGGGCTATGTGACCAATGTGGTCGCCATCAAGATGATGTTTCACCCGCTGGAATTCTTCGGCAAGCCGCCGTTCCTGGGCTGGCAGGGCATCGTCCCGCGCAAGGCCGGAAAAATGGCCACCATCGCCTGCAACACCATCGTGCCGCAGCTGGTCAGCGAGCAGGAAATCTTCGAACGCCTTGATCCCAAACAGGTCACCGAGGAAATCAGCGGGCCGATCCTGGAACTGGTCGATCAGATCGTCGAAGAGGTGATGTACGAATACGAACCGGCCTTGTGGGAAACCTTGCCGGTCACGGCCAAGAACCTGATCATCAAGCGGGTCAAGGACGATGCGCCGGAAGTGGTCGAGGCGGTCATGGCCAGCCTGCGCGACAACGTCACCGAAATGTTCGACCTCACCGACATGGTGGTGACCACACTGGCGCGCGACAAGCAGCTGATCAACAAGATTTTTCAGGAAACCGGCCGACGTGAATTTCAGTTCATCGGCCACTCGGGTTTCTACTTCGGCTTTCTGTTCGGCCTGCTGCAAATGATTGGCTGGACCTTTTACAAGGGCGATTTCCAGCTGCCGCTGTTCGGCCTGGCCGTGGGCTATCTGACCAACTTCATTGCCCTGAAGCTGATTTTCCGCCCGCAAACCCCCACCGATATCGCCGGCATACGCATCCAGGGGCTGTTCCACAAACGCCAGCCCGAGGTCTCACGCGATTACGCCAAGCTGATTGCAGACGAGATCGTAACGCCCTCAAACATCATCGAAGCCGTGCTCAAGGGGCCTTACGCTGACCGCGTGTTCCACATGATCGCCAAGCACGTGAAGCGGGTCATCGATGCCCAGTCCGGCATGGCCAAGCCGTTCGTGGCCTGGACCATAGGCACCAAGCGCTACATCGACATGAAAAATCTGGCGGTCGAACGCATCGTCGAAAAACTGCCCGACACGGTGCGCTCGGTCGACGCCTACGCCACCCAGGCCATGGACATTGCCAATACACTGTCAGACCGGCTGAGCAACCTGCCGCCGGACGAATTCGAAGGCATGCTGCGCCCGGCTTTCGAGGAAGATGAGTGGATTCTGATCGCGGTGGGCGCCGCGCTGGGCTTTTTCGTTGGTGTCGGCCAGCTGATCGCATTCAAGGCGCTGGCCAGCGTACCCGCCATGAGTGGCGAAGCCGTACAGCAGATGCTCACGCTGTCCGCCCTGCTGTAGCGTCGCAGATCACGCTGCAGGTCGCGTGCCCTGAGCCAAAAGGCCAGGGCACGCGCGCTCATCCCGGAACTTACAAACGCGCTGCCAGCTGACTGGCCTGCATGATGGCGCGCTTGGCGTCGAGCTCGGCCGCCACATCCGCGCCGCCGACCAGATGGGTCTGAACACCGGCCTGCTGCAAGCCATCGAGCAGATCACGGCGCGGCTCCTGACCAGCACAGATCACCACGTTGTCGACATCCAGGATCTGCACCTCATCACCGATGCGGATGTGCAGTCCCTGATCATCAATCCGCTCGTAGCTGACCCCGGGCACCATATTCACGTGCTTGTGCTTGAGCGAAAGACGGTGCGCCCAGCCCGTCGTCTTGCCCAGACGCTTGCCAACCTGCTCATCCTTGCGCTGCAGCAGCCAGATGTCACGCGGCGATGGCGTCACCTGGGCCTCGGTCAGACCGGCGCGCTGGGTCAGGCTCATGTCCACGCCCCATTCGGAACAGAATTCTTCTGCGGACTCGGCCGGCGAATGGTCATGTGAAAGGAACTCGGCCACGTCAAAGCCAATCCCGCCAGCCCCGATGATGGCGACTTTCTTGCCCACTTTGGCGCCTTTGAGCAGGACATCGATATAGCTCAGCACTTTGCTGTGCTCAATGCCCTCGATTCCGGGCGTTCTTGGCGTAATACCGGTGGCCAAAATCACCTCATCAAAACCGCCCGCCGCCAGTTCCTCGGCATTGACCCGTGTCGACAGGCGCAGGTCCACCCCGGTCAGCTCGATCTGGCGCCCGAAGTAACGCAGGGTCTCGTGGAATTCTTCCTTGCCCGGAATGCGTTTGGCGATGTTGAACTGCCCGCCAATTTCATCCGCCGCATCGAACAGCACCACCTGGTGACCGCGGCGAGCCAGGTTGGTTGAGGCCGCCAGGCCAGCCGGCCCGGCGCCGACCACGGCAATCTTCTTGCGGCTGTTGGTCGGCATGAAATTCAGCGTGGTTTCGTTGCAGGCACGCGGGTTGACCAGGCAGGTCGACTTCTTCATCTGGAAGGTGTGATCCAGACAGGCCTGATTGCAGGCGATGCAGGTGTTGATCTCGTCGGCGCGATTCTCCTCGGCCTTGCGCACAAACTCCGCATCGGCCAGGAACGGTCGCGCCATCGACACCATATCGGCCTGACCACTGGCCAGAATTTTCTCCGCCACGTCCGGCATGTTGATGCGGTTGGTGGTGCACAGCGGCACATTCACCGAACCCTTCATCTTTTCCGTCACCCAGGCGAAACCGGCCCGCGGCACACGGGTGGCGATGGTCGGAATACGCGCTTCATGCCAACCGATCCCGGTGTTGATGATGGTCACCCCGGCAGCCTCCAAGCCCTGGGCAAGCTGCACGATTTCCGGCCATTCGCTGCCGCCTTCAACCAGATCCAGCATCGAAAGACGGAAGATGATGATGAAATCACGGCCCACCGCCTCACGCATGCGCGAGACGATTTCCAGCGCGATACGCTGGCGGTTTTCCACACTGCCACCGTAGCGGTCATCGCGTTTGTTGGTGCGTTCGACCAGGAACTGATTGATGAAATAGCCTTCCGAGCCCATCACCTCAACACCGTCGTAGCCGGCCTCTTTGGCCAACTCGGCGCAACGCACGTAGTCGTCGATCTGTTTTTCAACCCCGCGGGTCGACAAACCACGCGGCTTGAACGGCGTGATCGGTGATTTGACCGGCGATGCAGAGACCGAAAACGGGTGATAGCCGTAACGGCCCGCGTGCAGGATCTGCATGCAGATCTTGCCGCCTTCCTTGTGAACCGCCTTGGTCACCATGCGATGCGGCAGCACATGACGCTTGCTCGACAGTTCACCGGCCAGTGGGGACACCCAGCCATTGCGGTTGGGCGCGATCCCTCCGGTCACGATAAGACCCACACCACCGCGCGCACGCTCGGCGAAGTACGCGGCAAGCTTCGGATAATTCCAGAAAAAATCTTCCAGACCGGTGTGCATGGAACCCATCAACACGCGGTTTTTCAGCGTGGTGAAACCCAGGTCCAGCGGCTTGAGAAGATGAGGATAAGGCGAGGTCGTCATGGGCGAAGATCCGCAGGCAAAAACGCAAGTTTACCGAACGGTAACATCGCGGCGCAGACCGACCGGTCAATTCCGCCCGGCGCGCTCAGCTCAGGGCCTGCAAATCCAGTTGATCACCGGCTGCCGGCGCCTCTACCCGGGTGGCCGAGCCGAGGCGTTGCATCTGGGCACGTGCAAAGGCCAGCTTGCGGTCGATGGCATCGTCATCCTGGTCCGGATCGTGATGGAAGATGCACAGGGTTTTGACCTCGGCGCGGTGGGCCAGAGCCACCACCTCGCTCACGCTGGAGTGCCCCCAATGCTGCTTGCCGTTGGCGTACTCCTCGTCCATGTAGGTGGTGTCGGTCACCAGATACTCGGCGCCGCGCACAAAATCGGCCAGACGCTGGCGGTAATCATCGTCGTAGTCTGCGCTGTGCGGTGGATACAGCTCGTTGTCGGTGACATAGCAGAACGCTGCGCCGCCGAACTCGAGCCGGTAACCGAGGCAGTGACCGGGATGGTTCAGACGCATGGTCCGCAGCGTCACGCCATCGAAGTCGTAAACACCCTCTTCCAGGTTGCTGTAGGTGACGTGAGCAGCAAACTCATTGAGCGTGACCGGAAAATAGACCCCGTCCATCTGCCCGGCAATCAGCTCGCGCATGCCCTTGTCCTGCTGCGCCGGACCCAGCACCTCGAAAACATTGCCTTCAACGAATAAGGGCTGGAAAAACGGTAAGGCCTGAATGTGATCGATGTGCGGATGGGAGATGAAGATACGCGCCCGGATGCGTTGCCGTCCGGCCTGCTTGAGCGCGTCGGAAAAGCTTTTGATACCACTGCCCGCATCAAAGATGAACAGCTTGCCGTCGGCAAACTCAACGCTGATGCAGGAGGTGTTGCCGCCGTAACGCAAACTGCCATGACCGGTCACTGGCAAGGTGCCGCGCACCCCCCAGAAGGTCACACGCGGTGGCGCTGTCGACCCGCTCATCAGGCGCGGTGTACGGCCATGATCACGCCGCAACCAGACCGTCTCAGGTCAGGACCCTTCACGCTGGATATTGCGTGATGCTGCGCTCGGTCGCCTCTCATGCCTGCGCCGCCCCCTGTCGTTTTCAGGACGTCTACAGTACGGCAGGTGCTGATGCGGCGCCAGCACAAACTGCCAACAGCGTCACACTCTGGCCCGGCGCTAGAGATCCGGCTTGCGCATCGCCCGCCACAGCAAGCGAAACATGGGATTGGCCTGGTCACGCAGACCAGGCGGCTGACCGCGCAGCACCCACATGGTGATGGCACGGGAGGCAAAACCTAGCAACAGATCGAGCAGCACTTTTTCGTCGACCTCGTCGGTCAGCACGCCCTTGTCCCGTCCTTCCCGCAGCACCCGGGTAAACACGGCGAACAGCTCAGGCTGGCGAAAGGTGTCGTTGCGACTCCAGGTGTTGAGGTAAACCGAACTGGCCAGGATGCGACCAACCCGCGGATTGGATTCAAAGTAGTCCAGAATCACCCAGAACACCTTGCGCATGCGGTCTTCGTAGTTCTCGATCCCTTCCAGATGGTCGATCAAGCGGCGCGCCAGAGCGCCGAGGTGCGTGTCCAGGGTGCCGAACAGCAAAGCTTCCTTGCTGCCGTAGTACTTGTAGATGGTTTGCAGGCTGACATTGGCCTGCCGGGCAATTTCGATCAGGCTGACCTTGTGGAACTCCTGCTCGGAGAATGTCGCGAGCACAGCCGCTTCGATACGCGCCTGTATCGCAGGACTGATCGCTGCCGGAGCCTTTCTGACCAAGTTGTCACCTTCACCAACATGCATGAAGGTAAGAATTGTTACACGCCACCGATCACAGCTCCAAGCCTGACATAGAGGATCTGAGCACATGACAAAGCCAGATGATGCCAGCGCTCAACAAAGCCTAGGTAAGCTGGATTACATAGTCAGTGCCAAGCGGTGTGAACGTCACGCCAAATCGGCGGTCAACACCTCGTCCGCCGCCATGAGTCCCGTGATGCGCCTTGCGATAACTGCCTTGATGCTGCTTGCACCCGCTGTTGTGTTCGCGGCCGACATCCCTCAACGCGCCGAAGATGTCACCCCGCTCAGCGCTGGCGCGGAGCTGCCCGATGTGCCGCTGCAGACCGTGCAAGGACGCGAGACGACATCGCGTGCGGCCCTTAACGGCGAACCCGCGGTGCTGGTGTTTTTCCGCGGCGGCTGGTGCCCGTACTGCAACCGCCACCTCGGCAATCTGCGCAAGATCGAAGCTGAAGTGCAGGCGCTCGGCTACCAGCTGATCGCCATCAGTCCGGACAGCCCGGCCTCGCTACGCGCCGGCCTCGAAGCGCACAAGGCCGAATACACCCTGCTTTCGGACAGCTCGGCTGCGTTCATTCGCGCTTTGGGCATCGCCTTTGAAGTGGATGCCGAGACCCGCGAAAAATACCGCGGCTACGGCATCGACCTTGAACAGGCCTCCGGACAGGACCATCACCTGCTGCCGGTACCGGCGGTCTATGTGGTGAATCGCGATGGCGTCATCCAGTACCGCTACGCCAATCCGGACTACAAAGTCCGTCTGGACAACCAGGCGCTGCTCGAACAGCTGCGCAGCGCCCGCTAGCGACGGCTACGCCGGGTACTGCGCCAACGCATCCGCCAGTCGCGTGCGCACCGCCTGGCGCAACTCGACCGGGCCCTGCACCTCGGCATCAGGGCCGTAACGCAGGATTTCGCCGATCAGCTCGGCACTCTGCGCGTACGGCACCCGCAGGCGATAACGCCCGTCCTGCAGAAGCTCACCACGCTGCTCAGGGTGCCAGGTTTCGGTCGCGACCCAGCGCGCCGCATGGGCACTGAAAAGCAGGTCAGCCTCGGCCGTCGGCTTGCCCGAAAAAATGCCATAACTGTGTGCCAGCTGTGCGTCCAGTTCGTGCTCGGGCAGCTCGCGCGCCACCTCATTGCTCAGTTGCGCGGAGCGGATCTTGTCCAGCGAAAAGGTGCGCAGACCATCGCGGCTGTGACACCAGGCATCCAGGTACCAGTTGTTGCGGTAGTTGACCAATCGCTGCGGCGACACCGTGCGCAGCGATTCTTCATCGGCGCTGCGGCTGTGATAGGCCAGACTGAGTTTCTTGCGCCGCACCGTCGCATCCGCCACGACCTGAAAGTAGGCGCCCTGATCGCGGGTGTTGGTCGACACGATCTTGACCCGGCGCAGCAACTCGCCTGCACCCATGTGCTTCTGCTTGAGAATTTCTTCCAGCCGAAGGCGGAATGGGCGAACCATTTCCGACAGCAGACCCTGGCCGGATTCGCCGAGAAACTTCATGCCCGCCATCAACGCCACGACCTCACGCGAGCTCAGCCACAGGCCCGGCAGCTCCCAGGCACGCCCTTCGCCAGCATAGATGTATCCGTTGCGCTCGCGGTCATACAGCAGGGGCGCGTTGAGATGATCACGCAGCAGCTCCAGGGTGCGGGTCACGGTGGCACGCGAGCACTCCAGCTGCTGCTGCAGATCCTCATGTGAGATCGGTGTCCGGCGACCGGACAGTATGCGGTGCATCGCGTAAATACGATCGAATTTGTCCATTGCTATTCCAATCCCGCCTGGTTTGGCGTCCGGGCTGTGCGGCGTCACGCTCAAACACAAGCTCGCATCACGAATCCGGTAACATGCAGCCTGCGCGCGTGCGCGTTGGCCGCATTGTTCCACAGGTTGAAGCCCCTCCGCTGAATGCAAGCTCTTTTCGTTCTCGCCCTGACCCTGGCGGTCTTCGCGGCACTGATTCTGACCCGGCACTCGCCGGACCGCATTCTGTTGCTGGCGCTGGCGGCCCTGGCCGCGTCCGGCATCATCAGTCATGCCGATCTGCTCAGCGGTTTTGCCAATCCCGGGCTGGCCACCGTGGCCTTTCTGTATGTGGTTGCGGCAGGCATTCGTAACACCGGTGGCGTCAGCTGGATCTCCTCCCGCGTACTCGGCCGCCCGAGCAATGAACTCGGCGCACAGTTGCGCATGATGATTCCAGTCACCCTGCTCAGCGGCATCATGAACAACACGCCGATCGTGGCGACCCTCATTCCGGCCATCAGCACATGGTCGCGCCAGACCGGCATCGCCGTCTCCAAGCTGCTGATTCCCTTGAGCTACGCCGCCATCCTGGGCGGCACCCTGACCCTGATCGGCACCAGCACCAACCTGGTCACCGCCGGGCTGTACACCAGCATGACCGGCGATGACAGCCTGGGCCTGTTCAGCATCACACCGATTGGTCTGGTGGTGGCCGCCTGCGGCCTGCTTTACATGTGGCTGATCGGACGTCACCTGCTGCCCACGCATCAAAGCGTGGAAGACAGCTTTGGCGACCCGCGCGAATACTCGACCGAAATGAGCGTGATCCCGGACGGCGGGCTGGTGGGCAAAACCATTGCTCAGGCCGGGCTGCGCGACATCCGCGGTCTGGGTTTGTATCTGGTCGAAATCGTGCGCGGCGACAAAGTCATCAGCGCGGTGTCGCGCGAGGAGCGCCTGCAGGCCGATGACCGCCTGATCTTTGTCGGCGACACCCGCGGCGTGCTCCAGCTGCAGGAGATGCTGGGACTGCGCGCCTACAGCCCGGACAAGGTTGCGCTGAGCGAGTCCTCGCCGGAGCGCAAGCTGGTGGAAGTGGTGCTGTCGCCGTCATCTCCGATTATCGGCCAGACCATTGGCGATGCGGACTTCCGCAAACGCTACGGCGCGGTAGTGATTGGGGTTGCGCGTGAAGGGCGCCGCATCAAGGGGCACATCGGCGGCATCCGGCTGCAGCCTGCAGATACGCTGCTGCTGGAAACCCGGCCCGCGTTTCTGAGCCGTCAGAAATACAACCGCGATTTCCTGCTCGTCACCGACACCGAATCGCACCAGATCAACCGCGAAGGCGCACGTCGCGCCGGCGCCATCATTCTGGCCGTAATCCTGTCTGCCGCGACCGGACTCACCGATATCTTCACCGCATCCCTGGTCGGCGCCATGGCCATGGTGGTTACGCGCTGCCTGAGCTTCAATCAGGCCAAAAGCGCGCTGGATGGCCAGGTGCTGCTGACCATCGCCTGCGCCATGGCCCTGGGTGTGGCGCTGCGCGAATCGGGCGCCGCGGCCTTGATCGCCAACGGCATATTCAGCGTGGCCGGCACCCATCCGCTCAGCCTGCTTGTGGCCAGCTATCTGATGACCATGGCGGTGAGTGAGCTGATCACCAACAACGCCGCAGCAGCACTGGCGCTGCCCATAGTGCTGGGCGCGGCCGAGGCCGCCGGCCTGCCACCGCAACCCTTTGTGCTGACCGTCATGGTTGCCGCGTCGGCGGCCTTTGCCACCCCGCTGGGCTACCAGACCAATCTGATGGTTTACGGCCCGGGCGGTTATCGCTTTGGCGACTTTCTCAAGATCGGCCTGCCCTTGAATCTGATCTGCGCCGTGGCGGGCGTGAGCACGATTTACGCCTTGTGGTTCTGAGCAGCAGGTGAATTGAGTGGACAAGGACAACGCACAGGACAGCAGCACCCCGATCAGTGATCAGCCCAGTGCCCTGCAAGGTCTCGCAGACACCATTGCCTTCCTGGCCGCCCACCCACCCTTTTCGGCCCTGCCGGACGAAGATCTGGCCCGCCTGCTGGCCCATGCGCGGCTTCGCTACTACCCGGAAGGCGAGAAAATTGACCCGCAAACCGATGCCCCGCCGGCTTTTGTTGCGGTGGTGTACCAGGGGCTGATCGGCGGCCTGACCGTGGCCGGCGGTGATTTCAGCGTGGGCCCGGGCGAAATGCTGCTCAATGTGGCGGCCTATGAAGCACGCCCCAGCCGCTCCAACTACACCGCGCAGCGCGATTCCTTTCTGATCGAAATTCCCAGCGACGACTTCCTCGCTGCCGCACAGCAACAGGAGCCACTCAAACGCTACTGTGAGCGCCGCGCCAGCGAGCTGATCGATCTGTCACGTGCCCAGGCCAGCCGTCAGGCCATGCTCGACCTGCAGGCCGAAGCCTCGCTGGATACCCCGCTGCGTGCGCTGGCCAGCCATCCGGCGCTGGAGTGCAGCGCTGATACACCAGTCACCCGAGCCGTGGCACAAATGCATGATGCAGGCGTCGGCAGCATCATCATCAGCAACGGCCAGCGTCAGGTGCTGGGCATTTTTACCCTGCATGACCTGCGCGATCTGGTCGCCCGTGGCGCAGAAGCCATCCATGGCCCGGTTGGCGACGTCATGACCAGGCAGCCGCAGGTGATCGAGGCCGATGCACCGGTTTACGAGGCTGCGGCGACCATGGCCGAACGGCGGGTGCGTCATCTGCCGGTGGTCGCCCAGGGGCGCCTGTGGGGCATCGTGTCGGAGCGCGACCTGTTCACCCTGCAACGTGGCGGACTTGTGCACCTGTCGCGGGCGCTGTCACGCGCTGACAGCACCGATACACTGCGCCAGATACTGCGTGAGGTTCACGCCCTGTCGCGTCAGATGCTTGCGCACGGTGCGTCGGCGCGTCAGCTGACCGGCATTATCACGCGCCTTAACGATGCCGCGCTGGCGCGGACCATCAACCTGGTCACGCAATCGCAACCCTGGCCTTGCGAGGTGATCTGGCTGACCTTCGGCAGCGAAGGGCGCGGCGAGCAAACGCTGGCCACCGATCAGGACAACGGCCTGGTTCTGCTGGAGCCACTGGATGACGCAGGACGCGCCCAGGCTTTGAAGACAGCCGGCCAGATCAATCAGGCACTGGATGACATCGGCTTTCCCCTGTGTCGCGGCAACACCATGGCCAGCAACCCGGCCCTGTGCCTGAGCCTTGATGAATGGCGCGCCCGCTTCATGCGCATGATCCAGTCACCAACCCCACAGCACCTGCTGGACGCCACCATCCTGCTCGATGCGCGCCCTGCACACGGTGACCAGCACGCATGGCATGACCTGATGGCCGAGGTGCGCGCGCTGGCGGCCGACAACAGCCGGTTCATTCGCGCCCTGGCCCGACATGCGCTGGAATGGCGCCCCGCACTCAATTTCATGGGCCGGGTGCGCACCCAGAAGGTTGAAGATCAACGCGTGGTCAACCTCAAAAAAGGTGCCCTGCAGCCGATCATCGCCGCCGCCCGCGTGCTCGCCGTAGCCCATCAGGTCGAGGCCATCAACACCGAAGACCGCTTCCACGCGCTGGCTGAAGCACGCGCCATCAACGGCAACGATGCACGGGCCTGGGTCGAGGCCTTCAGCTTCGTTCAGCTGCAGCGCATGAAGCTCAACCAGCAGCAAGCCGAGGCCGGTGAAATCATGGACAACGACCTCGATCTGGCCACTCTCAACCCTCTCGACAAGCGCATACTGCGCGAGGCGCTGCGCCAGGTCGGACGACTACAACGTCGCCTGGACCTGGATTACCCCGCATGAAGCGCAGCCCCCGACGAACTGGCAACAATCACGTTACGCCATGCTGAACTGGTTTGTCTGGCGCCGGCAAAGCGAGCCGCTTGTGCTCAGCGACACCCGTTTGGTGGTGTTCGATCTGGAGACCACCGGGCTCAATCTGCGCAAGGACAAACCCATCGCCATCGGCGCAACGGCCATTCAGGGCAACGCTGTGCCACTGTCCGATCAGTATCAGGCGCGTATTCAGCAGGATGTGGAAAGTTCCGCCCAGGCCGCGCTGGCGCATCGTCTTGCGCGTGACGAAATCGAGCAGGCGGCGCCACCGCAGCAGGTGTTGCCCGATTTCATCGACTACCTGGCCGATGCGCCTCGCTTTGCCTATCACGCCGCATTTGACGACGGTTTCATGCAGCGCAGCCTGAAATCCAGCGGCATCAACCATCGCTGGGCGCCATCAGTGGATGTGGCCCAGTGGGTGCTGTGGCTGCACCCGGAACTGGGACCGGCACCACCGACCCTGGACCGCGCACTGGCCTTTGCGCGGATCCGGCGTAGTGGTCGGCAACGCCACAATGCCCTGGTGGATGCCAGCCTCACCGCCCAACTGGTGCTGACGCTGCTGCCCAAAACGCGCGCCCGTGAGGTGCATACCCTGCAGGCGCTGCGCCAGGCACTCAAATCATCCGCCCGGGTTCGCCAGATGCAAACCCAGTAGCGGACTGTCATCCGCTTTTCGCATGGGCGCGGCATACTGCAGGTTTGCTCACCGAATCGCGCGCCATGACCCAGAAGAAACACATCCGTAGTGCCCTGACCCGACGCGACCTGCTGGTGCATGGCACGGCTGCGGCGCTGGTCGCACCGTTCGTCAGCGCCTGCGGCGGGCGCCAGCAGACCACCGCCGGCGAGCACGGGCTGGCCAGCGAAAGTCCGTTCAAACATGGCCTGGCCTCGGGTGACCCTTTGCACGATCGCGTAATTCTGTGGACCCGGGTCACCCCGCTGTCACTGGACGATGGCGATATTCCGGTGCTCGTCAGCATCGCCGAGGATGACACCTTCACCCGCAATCTGCTGACGCTCGCGGCACAAGCCGAACGCGCCCGCGACTGGACGGTCAAGCTGGACGTCACCGGACTCAAACCGGACCAGCGCTATTACTACCGTTTCGAAGCCCTGGGCCAGAGTTCGGCGGTTGGCCGCACCAAAACCGCAGCCCTTGATCCTGAAGCCCTGCGCTTTGCGGTCCTCAGCTGCGCCAACTACCGCGCCGGTTACTTCAATGCCTACCGCTTCGTTGCCGAACGCGACGACCTCGACATGGTGCTGCATCTGGGCGACTACCTGTATGAATCCGGTGGGGGCGAAGGCGATCGCGCCCATCAGCCCCCGCACGAAATTCTCAGTCTTGAGGACTATCGTGAGCGCCACGCTCAGTACAAGGCCGACCCGGACCTGGCTGCCGCGCATGCCGCCCACCCCTGGATCAGCGTGTGGGACGACCACGAATCAGCCAACAATTCACGCCGCGACTCGGCCGAAAATCACAGCGAGGAGGACGAAGGCCTGTGGCTGGTGCGCAAAGCTCTGGCGCAGCGCGCCTACGATGAATGGATGCCCATTCGACTGCCCGAGCCGGGCAATCCGAACAAGATCTGGCGGCGCTTCGAATTCGGCTCGCTGCTCGACCTGTGGATGCTCGATACACGCCTGTACGACCGCGACGACGAAGCCGCCTTTCTGTCCACCGAGGTGTTCGATCCGGGCCGCCGTCTGATCGGGCCGGAACAGCAGCAATGGTTGTTCGAAGGCATGCGCACAACCCGTGCGACCTGGAAAATGCTCGGCCAGCAGGTCATGTTCGGACCGCTCAAAGCCACCCCGCTGCCGGACATAGACCTGCCGCTGGGCGCCCTTGGCGAGCTGCCGATTCCCATACTCGGAGGTGGCGAGGGCGTGCGCGATGTCTACGTCAACCCGGATCAGTGGGATGGGTACCAGGCCGAACGCCGCGCCGTGCTGGAACACCTGCGCCGGTACGACATCGACAACACGGTGGTGCTGACCGGGGACATCCACTCCAGCTGGGTCATGGATCTGCCGCGCGATCCGGACAACTTGCTCGACTACAACGCCCTCACCGGAGCCGGCTCGCTGGGGGTTGAGTTCGTCACCACCTCAGTGACGTCCAGCGGGCTGGAGGATGTGCCGGGTCTGAGTGAAGTGCCACAACTGGCCATGGCCATCCGTGCCGCCAATCCGCACATGCAGTACATCGAAGGGACCCGGCGCGGCTATCTGATCATGGACGTCAATCAGGAGCGGGTACGCGGTGATTACTGGTACGTCAGCACCATCGCCGAACGCGGCGGCAGCGAGGAACTGGCCGCCAGCTACAGCGTCGCCGCTGGCGCCAACGCGATCACCCGCCAACTGGGCTGATTGGAACCTCAAAGCCGGGCCAGCCGTGTAGTGGGGGGCATTCACACTGCAAACAGGAGATGGACTATGAAATGGCTCTGTCTGGCACTTCTGACCATGGGCCTTGGCGCCTGTGCCAGCGCCGGCCCCGTCTACACCAGCGCCGACAAAACCGGCGCCTACGGCTATTCGGACACCAAACTGAGCGAAAACCGCTACCGCATCAGCTTTCAGGGCAAAAGCAGCACGCCCAGTGATGCGGTCAAGAACATGGTTCTGCTGCGCGCCGCCGAACTGGCGATGAGCAAGGACTATGACTGGTTCCGCCTGGTGCGCGAAGACACCGAAAAGGAAACCCGCAGCACCCCGCAAGCGGTGGGCACGTACAGCAGCGGTCCTCGGGTCTACCGCGATTGCGGCCTGCTCGGCTGCACCACCACCGTGACCCCCGACTACACCGGAGTAGGCGTGGTCACCACCCATCAAACCGACCGTTACCAGACCGTCATCGAGATCATTCTGGGCAAGGGCGAGGTCGAGCAGAACACCGACGTCTACAACGCCCGTGAGCTGTACAACAATCTGATCGAGATCTATCGCAACTAGTCTGCGCGGCGTTATCGGCCCCAAAAAAAAGCCCCGCCTCGGCGGGGCTTTTGCTGGTGTGGGGGTTAGTGCGCGTGTGCGTCACCAGCCCCGCGGGGGATACGAATGGACTCCACCAGCTCCTGGATATGCTCCGGAGGCTGGGCTGTCAGGCGCGACACCACCATCGCAACGGCGAAGTTGATCAACGCACCCACGGCACCGAAGGACTCCGGCGCAATGCCGAACAGCCAGTGCGCCGCATCGTTGGGCAGCCAGTTGGTCCCGACCACAAAGAACCAGCCTTTGTAGACGAAGATGTAGACCAGCGTCGAAATCAGACCGGCAAGCATGCCGCTGATGGCACCCACGTTGTTCACCCGCTTGGAGAAGATTCCCATCATCAGCACGGGGAAGATGGACGATGCAGCCAGACCGAAGGCCAAGGCCACCACCTGCGCCGCGAAGCCGGGTGGATTCATGCCCAGATACCCGGCCACCAGAATGGCCCCAGCCATGGCTATGCGCCCCGCCATCAGCTCACCCTTTTCCGAGATGTCGGGCATGAACGCACCCTTGAGCAGGTCGTGGGAAATGGCCGAGGAGATGGCCAGCAACAGTCCGGCTGCGGTCGACAGCGCGGCCGCCAGACCACCCGCAGCCACCAGTGCGATCACCCAGTTTGGCAATTGGGCAATTTCCGGGTTGGCCAGCACCATAATGTCGCGGTCGACCTTGACCATTTCATTGCCCTGCCAACCAAAGGCAGCGGCTTTGTCGGCAAAGTCCGGGTTCTGGTCGTTGTAGTACTGGATACGGCCATCGCCGTTCTTGTCCTCGTACTGCAGCAAGCCGGTGGTTTCCCAATTCTTCATCCACTGCGGCCGCTCTTCATAGGCCAGATTGCCTTGCGGACTGCCGACTTCACCCGTCTGAATGGTGTCCATCAGGTTCATGCGCGCCATGGCACCAACCGCCGGTGCGGTGGTGTAGAGAATGGCGATGAAAACCAGCGCCCAACCGGCTGACTTCCGAGCATCCGAAACCTTGGGCACGGTGAAGAAGCGAATGATCACGTGCGGCAGACCGGCCGTACCGATCATCAGGCTGGCGGTGAGCAGGAACACGTTCAGCTGCGAGCCGCCAGGCTCGGTGTACTTGGCAAAGCCGAGATCGGTGACCACTTGATCCAACTTGTCCAGCACCGCCATGCCGGAACCGTCACTCAGGGTGCTGCCCAGACCGAGCTGCGGCAACGGATTGCCGGTGAGCTGCAGCGAAATGAAGATCGCCGGCACGGTGTAGGCGAAAATCAGCACGCAGTACTGGGCAATCTGGGTATAGGTGATGCCCTTCATACCGCCGATCACGGCATACACGAACACGATCCCCATACCGATCAACACACCGGTTTCGAAATCCACTTCGAGGAAGCGTCCAAAGGCCACGCCGACGCCCTTCATCTGGCCAATCACATAGGTGACTGAGGCCACGATCAGGCACAGCACCGCGACCATTCGCGCCGTCTGCGAGTAGAAACGGTCACCGATGAACTCGGGCACGGTGAACTTGCCGAACTTGCGCAGGTAGGGCGCTAACAGCAAGGCCAGCAGCACATAGCCACCGGTCCAGCCCATCAGATAGGCGGAGGCGTTGTAACCAAGAAACGCGATCAGCCCGGCCATCGAGATAAATGAGGCCGCAGACATCCAGTCGGCCGCGGTGGCCATGCCATTGGCAATCGGATTGACGCCACCACCGGCAACATAAAATTCCTTGGTGCTGCCGGCGCGCGCCCACAGTGCAATGCCGATATACAGGGCAAAAGTGCCGCCCACGGCAAGGTAAATCCAGGTTTGAAGTTCCATGCTGACCACCTAGTCTTCGTGAACGTCGAACTTGCGATCCAGCTTGTTCATCTGTCGCACGTATATGAATATCAGTGCCACGAACACGTAGATCGAACCCTGCTGGGCGAAGAAGAAGCCCAGCTTGTAGCCGCCGATGGAAATCTGGTTGAGCAGATCCACCAGCATGATGCCGAAGCCATAGGACACCACGAACCAGACCACCAGAAGCTTGGTGAGCAGGCTGACGTTGGCTTTCCAGTAGGCTGAGGCTTTTTCCTGATCGGACATGATGTGTCTCCTTGTCAGAATGCTGTTGTGCCAGTACCAATCTACGGTGAGACGGCCTGACCCATAACCCCTACTTTGGTCGATGACGCAGCCGCCAGGCCGCGCCGGCGACCGATCAGAACCCCAGCTTGGCTGAGAACTGCAAACGGTTCATCGCGCCATCGGAGCCGTCGGCATTCTCACGCTGGGCATGAATGAACTCGACCCCGTAGGTCAGCGCGCTGACCGGCGAATACAGATAGTTCACGTGCACGCTGGACGCGGTTTCGATGTCACCATCACCATCGAAGGTGCCGAACACCACCGAGCTGCGCGCCTTGTCCGACCAGAAATGACGATAGGCCACGAACCCGGCCACACTGTCGATCGGATCGATCTCGCCATTGGCATCGATGTTGGCGTCCAGATTGGCCAGCACGCCCAGATAGCGGCCCAGGCCGGTGCCTGCCGTGACCATGTACTTGATGTCATCACGTCCCAGCTTGACCTTGCCCGATACGCTCAGACCACCCGCAATGGTGGAATCCTCGATCCCGCCCGCCGGGCCATCCTGTGATTCCAGAGAGCGCGCCAGCGCCGCAACAACCAGACTTTCCGACAGGTTGAAACGCGCCACGAAGTCGGGAATCCGGTTGTCATCGGTGCTCGCCACGGGTTCCCCGGCCAGCCGTGTTTCGGGATTTTCCACCGCCAGCTGGAAACGTCCACTGGTGTAACGGATCATCGGCTGACGGATGAACACGGTGCTTTCCGTGGGACCGATGAAGTCCAGTGTCTCGGGCAAGGCCGCCACGTTCTGAAAGGTTGACCAGGCCTGGCCGAACAGCCAGTTGCCGTAGGTCAGAAAGGCCTGACGCAGCCGCGGTGAATACGAATTGCTGATCGACTCGTTGCCCTGACCACTGTTCTGGAAATCCAGTTCCACATGGGTGCCCAGGGTTTCGCCATTGCTCAGCTTGGTCGCGCTCTTGATCCACAGCCGCGACTGCTTGACGTGGAAATCCGTCAGGGTCACGCCGCCGCTGCCATCGTCCAGCGGTATGCCACGTGGGCCGACATAGTAGTCGCGACCCAGCGGTTCCAGGGAGGCTGATGGTCTCGCCTCATAATCGGACACCATGGCGTCCAGCTTGAGATAGCCCCCAAGTGTCAGGGTGGTGTCGCCAAGCTCAATGCTCGCAGCCGAACTCAGCGCAGGTACGGATACCCCAAGCATGGCCACAGCGCACAGTTCCAGCGTCTTAATTTTCATGTCTCACTCCTCGCAACAACCAATATGTGCAAGGCCAGAATCGACCCGGAGTCAGATCACGTCCATTAGCCCTTGGTCTAAAGAGGGCGCGATTACGACCAAAGTCGTAGCTGTTGCAAGCCTGGTCGAAGCGCGACGCTGGGTGCGCAACGGCGGATCAGCGTTCGCGCTTTGTCCCCGTGATCATGGCGCGCGCCAAGTTTTCGCGATGAGCCCAGCTTGAGGCCAGCACCCCGGCGATGTGCACCGCGACCAGCATCAGCATGAGGTTGACCATCAGCTCGTGCAACTCGTGCCACACCGCGTCATCGTCATCATGCTCATCGTGGTCTGTTTCATCCGCGCCGGGATGATGATCGTGCTCGGGTGTGCTGCCAGCGCGGCTGTCCGTGACCGAAACCGCAGTCGGGGCTATCACGGCGGCCAACACACCCTTGCCTTCGGCCGCATAGTTGGCCAGGCCCGTGAGCGTGGTCAGGGCGATCACGGCAAGCAGGGCCAGTACCATCCAGCCACCAGCGGGGTTGTGCCCCAATGTTCTGGGCGCACGCCGCGCGGGCAACGCCTTGAGGTAGGCCAGCGCGGCAAGCGGCGATGTGACAAAGCTGCCAAACCGTGCGTGAGGGGCGCCAATAAACCCCCACACAACGCGCATCACGATCAGGATCAGCACCGCATGCCCGGCCCACACATGCAGCGTTTCACTGCGTTCGGCTGACACATAAGCGGTCACGATCAGCAACACCAGAGACCAGTGGAAAAATCGCACAAAGCGATCCCAAACCTTGATCGTTTGCATATCAGCGTGCAACCCAGTGAGGCACCCGTTCAAGTGCCAGGAAACGTTCGGCCGCCGCGCCGTTGAGCAAGGCCAGCGTGGCCAGACTGCCGGCTTCGATACAGCTCGGCGCAGCCACCGTCACGGCGTGCGCGGCGTGTTCAACCGGCCAGCCGGTGCGGGCATCGAGGACGTGCGAATAACGCACCCCATCGCGCAACAGATAGCGATTGGCATCGCCACTGGTCGCCAACGCCCCGCTTTGCAGCAGCAGCATGGAACCCGCTTCACCCTGCCCCTCGGTATCCACTCCAATCTGCCAGGCTGCGCCGCCGCGACGCGGGCCGCTGCAGCACAGATCACCACCGAGATTGACCAGGATCGGACTGTTGCTGTGTCGGCGCGCGCGCATCAAGGCGCGATCCGCCGCGTACTCCTTGCCAATACCGCCAAAGTCGATCTGCATCCCGAGCGGCAGACGAATGCGTCGCCCATCCCAGCTCACTTTGCTCCAGCCCATCAAAGGCTTGAGCGCATCGACCTCCTGCTCGCTCGCAACGCGATCGGAGCCGTCGAAGGTCCAAACGCGGCGCAGAACACCACAGGTCAAATCGAAGGCACCTGCGCTCAGGGCGTAGAGTTCCTGACCGTAATCGAGCAAACGTGCAGTTTCCGCATCAACCTCGAAAGCGGCTCCGCGTGCGGCCTGGATGGCGGCCACCACACTGTCGTCACGGTAGCGGCTGAACTTGCGCTCAATGCGCGCCACCTCGTCAGCGACCACGCGCCCCACCCGCCTGGCCTCATCAGCATCCGGCGTATCGACCAGCACTTCACACGGGCTGGCCATGGCTTCGAAACGCGCCACGGACAAACAACCCGACCGCCGCAACTGCGGCGCAGGCCGGGTTACCACAGAGGGCTCAGAGCTTGAAATCATAGTTAAAGCGAACCATCACCGCGTCGACCGCCGGCGTCAGTTCCAGGCCTGCCAAAGCACCGGGTTTGCCGCCAGGTTCGTCTGGCGTTTGCCGGTAATACTCCAGCGCGACCCGCCAGTTGCCCCAGGGGCCTGCCGTCCGCCCGACTTCAATACCGGCGGTCAACGCTTGCATGTCAGCCAAACGGTAATCGGCGGAGACCTCTGCGGGCAGCGGCTGACCATCGATCAGGAAACCCTGATAGAAATCGGTGGCGGACTGCATGTAGTAACGCAGGTGTGGCTGCAAGAACCACTCGCCCAAGCCCCAGCGATAGCGCATATCGACGGTGTGCGAGGTCATGCCCCAATCATCGAACAGATAGCGGTACGACAGATCGAGCACGTCGTCATCGCCAATCGCCCGCTTGCCGCGAACAAAAACGCTGTGCTTGGCACGCGAGTCCGGACGGTTTTCGTAGATCTGGCTCAGCGGCGTGCCGCTGCTGCCATCGACCACGCTGACCACCTTGAAGGGGTCCGTGAGGTAACCATCGGACAAACTCAGCGAGTAATTGACCTGCAGCAAGCTGCGCCGATCAATCACCTGGGTGACGCCGAGCAACAGATCGATGACGCTCTTGGACTCGCTGCTGTCACGCATCGCCCTTTCGGCGTCGTCTGAGCCATCCTGCAAGGCGTAGTTGCTCTCGGCCTCATCGGCACTGTTGCCGCGTGCGTAGCTCTGCGGCGCTAGCGCCGTGGGAATATCCCCCTCCGGAGAGACCTGATCCTGGGCATAACCCAGCCCCAGGGTCAGCGTGGTGTTCTTTTTGTTGAAATCCCAATCCAGCACGCTACTCGCGCCCAGCGACAAATAGTCGTATTCCTTGGAGATATTCAAACCAAAACTGCCGCGCAGGTTCTGAGCCAGAGGCTGCGCCCAGCTGGAGGACAAGGCCAGGCGGGTATCCCGAAACGTGTCATCCAAGGGCACTTCGCCCGGTGCAACAGTGAACGAACCGCGCCCGGACGGTCGGGTAAAGGTCTGAAAATCCTGTGACGGCACAGCGCCGTTGGCCGACGCCCCGGTCAGCGCATCCACCACCAGTTTGGCGCTGAAAATGCGGTCATTGTTGAAATAGCGACTGGCCTGAAACACCGGCTCGATCGCGCTCACACGATCGGCTTCGCTGTAGAACAGAATGGCACTGTTCAACTCCCATTCGCCGGGTTGCGCGGCGGCCATCGCCGCGGGCGCCGCCATCACGCCAGCGATGGCCAATGCCGGATCCACGTCCAGACTGCGCCGTTGCTCCAGCACGCGTTCCGATGCGCGGCGCAGGCGCGCCCCGATACGTCGTTGTTTCAGTTGCATCCGCAACCTCCTCCACCAAAGCCACGCCCACCGCTGGAGGCTTCCTTGGAAAAGTAGATGTGGTCATCCAGCCCGGCGCTGACCGGGTCATGGCCCAGACTCATCTCATCGCGGGCCAGGATGTCGCGCTGCCACGGCTGGACACCAAGACTGGCGCAGCCACTGAGGGCGCCAAGCACAACCAGCACGACGCTGCAGGCGGCCAAGGTTTTCATCGTTTCAAAGCCTCTTCGATGGCATGTTCCAGTTCGGGGATGTCCTGGTCACGAAAGCCGCTATGCGCATACAGCACCTGTCCATCGCGTCCAATCACGAATGAACTGGGCATACCGGCCAGGTCGTAGCGTGTCGCCATATCGCCCTCGGGATCGTGAAACACGGTCAGTGCGCTGGCATGTTTGGCCAGGAAATCTTCCGCATCGTCGCGCCGCGTATCCACGCTGACCGTGACCACACGCAAACCATCACCGGCATGCGCCTGCTGCATGTGGACCATCCAGGGAAACGATTCATGACAAGGCACACACCAGGATGCCCAGAAATCCAGATACACCACCTCGCCACGGTAGTCCGCCAGGTCGAAAGTCGACACCGGCCGAATCTCCGCCGCGGCATAAGCAGTGGGAAAGTTCAGCAACGCCATCATCGCCAGAGCTCGCAACATGTTCAGCATCACAAACAATTGAGGCTTGAGCATGCGCGGGGACGGGTTAACAGTCGGTTAAGCTCAGCTCAACGCCCCGTTAATGACTGACAGCGAACTCCACGACCACTGCAAATCCGCCCTCACACGGGCGTTCAGCGCGAATTTCCCAGTTCTGCCGGCGGCAAATTTCCGCAGCGATGTACAAGCCCAGCCCCGCGCCTTTGCTGTGACTGCCGCGCGCCGACCATTCGAAGGCACGCTGCAAAACGGCCGGATCAATACCCGGACCCTGATCACGCACCTGCAGGCCACGTGTGCTGAGACTCACAGCAACCGCCTGACCATCACCGTGCTCACAGGCGTTACGGATGAGGTTTACGACCAGCACCGTCCAATGTGCAGGAAGAACGTTCAACCGCAGGCTGGGCGGAGCGTCCAGCTCAATCGGGACCTCTTTTTGCTGCGCATCGCGCAGATCATCCACACACTCGCGCAGCAGCGCCGCGGCATCACAATCGCCCAATTCCACGGCGTCCTGATCCCTGGCGAGCAGCATCAAGCCATCGAGAATCTCGCTCAAACGCCCGGCCTGCCTGAGCGCCCGCTGCAATGCCTGACGCGAGGCTGGATTGGGAATGTCATCCATGGCGACCAGCTCGACCGCATTGCGCACGACGGTGAGCGGCGTGCGCAACTCATGGCTGGCGGCGGCCGAAAAACTGCGTTCACGCGCAATCAGGGTGGTCAGACGTTCGATGTAGGCATCCAGGGCACGGGCAATACTGGCGGCCTCGACACCGTTGTAGCGACCGAGAAATGCTGGTGCAGCCTGACCCGGCTCCAGGGCATCCAGTTCATGCGCCATGGATTGCAGGGGCGTCGCCAATCGACGGGTCAGCATACGTCCCGCCAGTGCGAGCAAGACCAGCAGCCCAAAACCGCCGCTGACCACCACAAGCTGCAAGGTCGATTCGCGGGCCTCGATGGCGCTGATATCGACCGCCACGGTCAGCACGCCCTGGGGCAAACCTTCCCGCAGCACATGCAGGCGCCGGCCATCCATCTCGACACCATGCGATATCCCGAAGGGCAGGCCACTGAGCGCTGGCGGGGCATCATCGCGCTGGCCTGTCGCAAACCATGCGAGCGTGAGCATCTGCTCCGGCAATTGCGCACCGGGGTCGGCCAGCAGGCGATTGCGGATGAGCTCGGCCTCGTTGCTGACCAAGCTGTCGAGCAGATGATGTTCGAGGCGTTCGCTGGCCACGATAATGAGCGTCGCGTAAACCAGCAGGGCCAGTGACAGCAGGGCCAGCAAGGTCAACTGAATCTGCCGACCAAGGCGCAGATTGCGCCATAGCGCGATCATGCGTCGAGATCTGCCAGGCGATAGCCGGCGCCACGAATGGTGTGCAGCAGCATCTTCTCGCCGGGGCCGTCAATGGCATGGCGCAAGGCGTGCACATGCACGCGCAGGGCATCGCCTTCAGGCACATCCTCACCCCACATGGCGTGCTCCAGGGCCTCGCGGCTCATCACCCGTCCATGCGCTCGCAGCAGGATCTCCAGCAGGCGCCGCGCCATCGGCTTGAGCTGTATGCGTCGCCCGCTGCGGGCCAGCTCGAGGGTGCGTGTGTCGAATCGCAGATCAGCCACCTGGAAGACGCTGGACCCACCGCCACTGGCCCGTTTGAACAAAGCCTGCACCCGCGCCTCGACCTCAAGCAGGGAAAACGGCTTGACCAGATAATCGTCGCCCCCGGCGCGAAAGCCAGCCAGACGATCGTCCAGGGTGTCACGCGCGGTGAGCATCAGGATCGGCGTGCTCAGGGCGGCGGCTTCGCGCAGGCGGCGGGCAAGCTCGAGACCATCCAGACCGGGCAGCATGATGTCGAGCAGGATGACATCGAATTCCAGGGTGGTGGCCAGATGCAGGCCGGACACACCATCCGCTGCAAAATCCACGGCGTGCCCGCGCCCTTCGAAAAAGGCCCCCAGATTGGCCGCGATATCGGCGTTGTCTTCCACGATCAAAAGTCGCATGGCGGCATGGTCGCACAGCCGGGGTTTACGCAAGGTTAACGCCTCACCCTCGACCAATGTCGGATAGCGGCTGGCATCGTGCCTGACTTAAGTTGATGGTCACGATTCACGGAGTGAGACCCATGACCAGCAACAACCTTCACCCGGTTCCTGAACATTTCGCCCAGCGTGCCTGGACTGACGCCGAGGGTTACGAGGCGCTATACAGCCAGTCCATAGAAGACCCCGAAAGTTTCTGGGCTGAGCAGGGCAAGCGCCTGGACTGGATGCGTCCCTACACCCAGGTCAAAAACACCAGCTTTGATCACGCCGGCGTATCAATTCGCTGGTACGAGGACGGTGAGCTCAATGTGGCGGCCAACTGTCTCGACCGGCACCTGGAGGAACGTGGTGAACAAACCGCAATCATCTGGGAAGGCGACGACCCGGCGCACAGCGCCCACATTTCCTACCGTGAACTGCACGCGCAGGTGTGCCGCCTGGCCAATGGACTGAAAGCCCGTGGTGTCCGCAAAGGCGACATCGTCACCATCTACATGCCGATGATCCCTCAAGCGGCAGTGGCCATGCTGGCCTGCGCGCGCATCGGCGCGGTGCACTCGGTGGTGTTCGGCGGCTTCTCCCCTGACGCGCTGGCCAATCGCATCGCCGATGGCCAATCGGTGGCGGTGATCACGGCCGACGAAGGTGTGCGCGGAGGCAAAACCGTGCCACTCAAAGCCAATGTCGATGCGGCTCTTGAACTCCCTGACACCGATAGCATTCACAGCGTGATCGTGGTCAGAAACACCGGCGGCGCGGCCGACTGGCATGCTCATCGCGATGTCGACTATGAGGAACTGACCTCCGCACAGGCCGATGATTGTCCGGCCGAACCGATGAACGCGGAAGACCCGCTGTTCGTGCTGTACACCTCCGGATCCACCGGCAAACCCAAAGGTGTGCTGCACACCTCTGGCGGTTATCTGGTCTACGCGGCGATGACACACCAGCATGTGTTCGACTATCACGACGGCGACATCTACTGGTGCACGGCGGATGTGGGCTGGGTCACCGGCCACAGCTATATCGTCTACGGCCCGCTGGCCAACGGCGCCACCACTTTGATGTTTGAAGGCGTGCCCACCTACCCGGATGCCAGCCGGTTCTGGCAGGTGGTGGACAAGCACCAGGTCAATATCTGTTACACCGCGCCCACCGCCATTCGCGCACTCATGCGTGAAGGCGATGACCCGGTCAAACGCACCGACCGTTCAAGCTTGCGCCTGCTGGGCAGTGTTGGCGAACCCATCAACCCTGAAGCGTGGAACTGGTACCACACGGTGGTCGGTGACAGCCGCTGTCCAATCGTCGATACCTGGTGGCAAACCGAAACCGGCGGCATTCTGATCACGCCGCTGCCAGGTGCCACCGCGCTCAAGCCGGGCTCGGCAACCCGGCCATTTTTCGGCGTACAACCCGCTCTGGTCGACAATGACGGCCAGATCCTGGACGGTGCAGCCGAGGGCAATCTGGTCCTGCTTGATTCCTGGCCAGGACAGATGCGAACGGTCTACGGAGACCATGAGCGTTTCGAGCAGACCTATTTCTCGACTTACGACGGCATGTACTTCAGCGGCGACGGTGCACGCCGAGACGAGGATGGCTACTACTGGATCACCGGGCGTGTGGACGATGTGCTAAACGTGTCCGGGCACCGCCTGGGCACAGCCGAGATCGAATCGGCCCTGGTCGCCCATAGCAAGGTGGCCGAGGCTGCAGTGGTCGGCTGTCCGCACGACATCAAAGGCCAGGGCATCCATGTGTATGTGACCCTGAATGTCGGCGAGCAACCCAGCGAAGCGCTGCGCGCGGAACTGCGCCAATGGGTGCGCGACGAAATCGGCGCCATCGCCTGCCCCGATATCATCCAGTGGGCGCCCGGACTGCCCAAAACCCGCTCAGGCAAGATCATGCGCCGCATTTTGCGCAAGATCGCCGAAGGCGAATACGCCGCCTTGGGCGACACCTCCACCTTGGCGGATCCGGGTGTAGTCGATAATCTGATCTCAGAGCACAAGAACGTGATGGCTGCATGAGTGAGACCACCGTCCTGATTGCGGATGATCATCCGCTGTTTCGCGCCGCGCTGACCCAGGCGGTAGAGCAGAATTTGGACGGGGTTCGCATTCACCAGGCTGAGAACATGGGCCAGCTGGAGACGCTGGCCGCCGAGCAGGAGGACGCCGATCTGGCCCTTCTGGATCTGAAAATGCCGGGTGCCAGAGGTTTCTCCTCACTGGTGCATTTACGTAGCCATCATCCGGCGATTCCTGTCATCGTAATCTCCGCCGCCGATGACACTGCAGTGATTCGCCGCGCCATGAGCTTTGGCGCGGCCGGTTTTCTGTCCAAGTCTGCACCACTGGACGCCATTGGACAGGCGATCCGCAACGTGCTGGCCGGCGACACCGTGTTTCCGGACAACACCGAGGAAAATCAGGACGACAACGCACTGGCGGCCAAGCTGGAAAGCCTCACACCGCAGCAATTTCGGGTCTTGATGATGCTCGCCGACGGCTTGCTCAACAAGCAGATCGTCTACGAACTGAAGGTTTCCGAAGCCACGGTCAAAGCTCATATGACAGCGATCATGCGCAAGCTGGGCATCTTCAGTCGAACCCAAGCTGCACTGATCGCGCAGCAACTTGATGTCGACGACGCGGCCCTTAATCCAGCAGATTCAGACCAGTCTTAAGCGTGAAATCAGGGCCCGCAGGGCCGCCGGTTTCAAAGGCTTCTTAAGCACCGGGCAGCCCAGTTCAGCCGCCGCTGCATCGGCATCTCCGCTGTGATCGGCGGTGACCAGAATCGCTGGCAACGGGGCCATGCGTTCGGCGTTGATGCGGCGAATGACGGTGCTGCCGAGCAGGTCGTCATCCAGATGAAAATCCATGATCACCAATTGAGCACGCTGCGCCTGAGCCAAGGCCTGCGAGACATCCGAAGCAATCAGCACCTCACAGCCCCACTGGCTGAGCAAGGCTTCGGTTGCCTTAAGTACACCGGGATCATTTTCCACAACCAGCACACGTAAATCTGAAAAATTACGCCGCCCTGCCAATTTGGCCGCGACCGGCGCACGTGGCTGGCCTGGCTGGGCACGTGTCAGGCTGATACAGAATGCACTGCCGCGGCCAGGCACGGAGCGCAAAGACAAGCGGTGCTCCAGCAGCCGGGCAATGCGCTGACAGATCGCCAAACCCAGGCCGAAGCCGTGATTCTCGGCACGCCCCAGCCGCTGAAATTCACCGAATATGCGCTCGTGGTCCTTGCTGTCGATACCCGGACCGGTATCCAGCACCTCAATACGTACCTCATCGCCACCCAGCCGGCGCACCCCAAGCACAACCCGACCAGCGCGTGTGTAGCGCATGGCGTTGCTCATGAAGTTCTGCAACACCCGCTTGAGCAAAGCCGGATCAGAGCGAACCCAGATGCGAGTGGGCTGCACACGCAACTCAATGCCTTTGCGCTGCATTTGCAGGCTGAACTCGGTGGCCAGCGCATTGAATACATCCGCGAGTGGCAAATTTTCCGGGTGGGTATCAAGCACACCGGCATCCAGTTTGGAAATATCCAGCAAACTGCCAAGCAGTGCTTCCATCGACTCCAGCGACTGTTCGATGCCGGTCACCAGCTCACCGACATTGGCGCCGTCCCCGCGGGTTGAGGCCGCCGTAGCAAACAGACGCGCCGCGTTGAGTGGCTGCATCAGGTCATGACTGGCCGCGGCCAGAAAACGCGTTTTGGACAAATTGGCCCGCTCGGCCTCGGCTTGAGCGGCTTGCAATTCACGGGTGCGCTGGGCGACACGACGCTCCAGCACAACATTGGCCCGTTTAAGATCTGTGATGTCGGCAAAGCTGGTCACGAAGCCGCCGCCAGGCATAGGCTGGCCCTGCACATCAAGCACCCGGCCATCGGGTAAAACCCGCTCGCTGCGATGCGCTGATTGCTGACGCAGATGCTCCAGCCGACGCGCCACCTGCTGATCTGCATCTCCCTCGCCCAGCAGGCCACGCTGGGCGTTGAAACGCAAGATACTTTCGATCGGCTCACCAATTTTGAGCAAGGAATCCGGCAGGGCAAACAGTTGCTGGTAACCACGATTCCAGGCCACCAATCGTTGATTGGCATCGACCACACTGACCGCCTGCGTAAGATTGTCCAAGGCCGACTGCAACAGCTCGCGATTGAACTGCAACAGGCGCGAGGTCTGATCCAGTACCTGAGCCAGTTCGCTGACCGGCGCGGTGCGCGCGCCCAGCATGGCATCCATCAACGCGGTCGCCGTGGCCCCGCCCATGGCCCCGGCCAGCAAACGCTCGACATGCTCGGCCAGCGCGTCCGGGGCATGCGCCGCGTGGCGATCAAGAACGTGGTCGCTGTTGCGTTCAAAATCTGCGATCAGAGCATTGGCACGCTCGGCTCCGTAAAACCGTTCGAGCAGGAGAATCAGATCGGCAACCGACGCACTGCGGGTCCGGCGATGGGCGGTGGCACTGATAAAGCGGGCGGCATCCAGACGCTCCTGCAGCGGCGTTTCAGTGAACAGCGAAAACACGATATAGACCGCCAGATTGGCGCTCAGACTGATCACTGCGGCGTGCACAACAGGATCAAGACCAACCAGCCCGAACAGCGCCTGAGGCGCCAGGGCGGTCAGCCCCAGTGGACCGTTGTCGATCCATCCTGCACCGAAGCTCATTGCGGGTAACAACAAGGTATAAACCCACAACGCACTGCCCACGATCATGCCCCAGAAGGCTCCGGCACGATTGGCCCGACTCCAGTACATTGCACCCAGCAAGGAAGGCGCCAGCTGCGCGATTCCAACGAAAGCAATCAGACCGATGGCTGCCAGGGATGAAGCCTGTGCCAGAAAACGGTAGACCACGTAAGCCAGCGTAAGGACCAGCACGATCGACAAACGCCGGGTCAGTTTCAGCACCCTGCCCAGATCATCGCGTTCGCTCAAGCGCCCGCTGCGCAACAAGGCCGGCATCACCACCTCATTGCTGACCATGATGCTCAACGCAATCGATGACACCACGATCATCGCAGTGGCGGCGGAAAAGCCGCCCAGGTAGGCCAAAACCGCCAAACCATCGCTGTCCAACCATAACGGCAACCGCAGCACGTAGGTGTCGGCGTTGACGTCGGCCGGCAGCACCGCC
>JASBUL010000116.1 GCA_030147945.1 Oceanococcus sp.
GGTCGGTGCGACACGACGTCCTGTCGTGGCGCACCTCAATCCGCCATCCTTGGCGGATTGACCTCAGTCGCAACGCCCAGCTCCAGCGCTCCTCCTTGATGAGCCCTGTGCCAATTACACAGCCGTAGAACGCGTCGCATTAAATGACTTTGAGAGAAAGCTATGTCTAAACAAGTTCCAGATTACGTTCCCGGGCACAATTTGCTGACCGGAAAATCGGTTTTGATCACCGCAGCTGCAGGTGGCGGCATTGGCTTTTCCGCGGCTTTGCGTGCGTTGGAGGAAGGTGCCTCTGCATTGGTGATCTCGGACATTCACGAGCGTCGTCTGGCCGAAGCGGTGGACAAGCTGCAGCAAGCCGCGCCGCAGGCCAAGGTTTCGGGCGTGCTGGCCAATGTCACCGACGAGGCCGATGTGCAGCGTCTGGTGGACGAGGCGGAAGCCTTCACTGGCGGGGTCGAAATCCTGATCAACAATGCCGGGCTGGGCGGTAGTAGGACGGTTGTGGAGATGAGCGATCAGGAGTGGAACTCGGTGCTGGATGTGTCCCTGACCGGCACCTTCCGCATGATCCGGGCGATGCTCAAAAAGATGCAGCCGCGCGGGGCCGGGGTGATCATCAACAATGCGTCGGTGCTGGGCTGGCGGGCGCAGAAAGAACAGGCGCACTACGCTGCGGCCAAGGCCGGGGTGATGGCGCTGACCCGTTGTGCCGCTGTGGAGGCGGCCGAGTACGGGGTGCGCATCAACGCGGTCTCGCCATCGATTGCGCTGCATGATTTTCTCAAGAAAACCGCACCGGCTGAGTTGCTCGAGAAGCTGGCCAGCCGTGAAGCCTTCGGACGCGCTGCGGAGGTCTGGGAAGTGGCCAACGTGATGATGTTCCTGGCCTCGGACTACAGCTCCTACATGGTTGGTGAGGTCGTCTCGGTATCCAGCCAGCGGGCCTGAAGATTAGCGCCAGGCGGCGTCCGGGTCGTCGATCAGCAAGCCGACTTCGACGATGTCGCCGTCACGGCTGATGTCACGCACGATCAGCTCGTAAGGTCCCAGCGGCAGGCGGTCGCCCAGTTCTACGCGACCGCGCAGACGTCGCTGGAATGCTTGTTCCAGGGTGCAGTTGTGCAGATCCGCCGGTACCGCGATGCCATAACGGTCAGCCACGGAATTGATGGTTGCGCCGGGCATCAGGGAGAAGTCACCGCGCAGCTCACGGTCGTTGAGGACGTCCTTGCCGGCATAGATGTTGTCGAGCAACTTCAGGTTGCGCTCGGCACAGAACAGATACACCAGATCGCCGGCATGCAGCTCGCCGGCCTGATGGGGGCGCAGGGATTCGCCGCCGCGCACCACCAGTGACGGGGTGGCCCAACGCGGAATGCGCGTACCCCTGAGCACCGGCGAGGCTTTGCTCAAGCGGTAAGCGACCAGATCATGCTGGGCCCGACCAGGCAGTTCCAGCTCAATACGGTCGATCAGACCCTGGCTTTCGGTTTCGATCAGTTTCAGCTTCTTCGCCACCGGGCCGATGGTCCAGCCCTGGAACAGCAGCGAAAACAGCACGATCAGAAACACGGTATTGAAGATGATGTGGGCATTGGCCAGTTCTGCCATCACCGGCAGGAGCGCCAGCAGGATGGCCACGGCTCCGCGCAGCCCGACCCACGACACGAACACTTGCTCGCGCCACGGCAGGCGGAAGGGTGCAAGGCAAATCAGCACCGACAGGGGGCGGGCGACCAGGGTCAGCACCACGGCCAGGATCAACGCAGGCAGCAGCACGGCCGGGAATTGCGATGGCGTAGCGAACAGACCCAGGGTCAGAAACATCAGAATCTGGGCCAGCCAGGTTGAGGCGGCCTGGAAGCGGCGCAGCGAATACTTGGATTTGAGCGGCTGGTTGCCGGCATACAGACCAGCCAGATAGACCGCGAGAAAGCCGCTGCCACCAAGCAGATTGGTGCCTTCGAAAATGCACAATGCGGCCGACAGTGCGACCAGCGCGTACAGCGCCGTGTCGATGGTGAAGGCGTTGATCAGGCGCTTGGTCAGCCAGCCACCGCTCAATCCGATCAGGGCGCCGAGGCCAAACTGGCGCAGCACATCAAGCAGCAGGGCGCCGCCGAGGTCTTCGGGGCTGCGCACCAGGGTGGCGACCTGCAGGCAGGTCAGGGTCAGGAAGATGGCGGCCGGGTCGTTGCTACCGGATTCAATCTCCAGGATGGCGCGCACGCGCTCGCGGATACGGATGCCGCCGGTGCGCAGCAAAAAGAACTCCGCCGCCGCATCGGTGGAACCTATGGCTGCCCCGAGCAGCAGGCTTTCCGGCCAGCTCAGCGGCAACAAGATGTGGGCGAAGACACCGACCAGGCCCGAGGTCATGATCACGCCCAGCGTGGCCAGGGTGATGGCCGGCGCGGCGGCCAGGCGGAAGCTGCTGATCGGCGTGGCAAAGCCGCTGTCGAACAGAATCACCGCCAGGGCCAGCGAACCGATCAGATAGGCCAGACCGGCATGATCGAAATCAATCCCGCCAATGCCATCCTCGCCGGCGAGCAGCCCCACAAACAGAAACACCAGCAACAGCGGTGCACCAAGGCGGTACGACAGCACGCTGCTGAGGATCGAGATAAGGACAAGCCCGGCGGTTACCAGGATAATTGTGTGGCTGAAATCCATACGCTGTTTTTTCTATCCGTGCGTCGATTATCCCCGATGACGGTCGATCTATGAGTAACCAGGCACCATGAGCAAGCGAAATGTATTGATTACCGGCTGTTCCAGCGGCATTGGCCAGGCTTTGGCGCAACGCTTCGCCAAACAGGGCGATGCCGTGATCGCGACGGCGCGCAAGCCCGAATCCATGGCCAATCTGGCCGCGCTGGGGTGCCGAACGCTGGCTCTGGATGTGAACGATGCGCAGAGTCGTCAGCAACTGGCTGATCAGCTGTCGGGTCAGACCATCGACATTCTGGTGCACAACGCTGGGATCTCAGCCATGGGTCCGTTGCTGGAACTGCCGGAAGACAAACTGCGCGGACAGTTTGAAACCAATGTGATTGCGCCGGTGCTGCTGACCCGTGCGCTGTTTCCGTTGATGCGTGGCAGCAGCGCGCCGTTGATTGTGAACATCGGCAGCGTATCCGGGATACTGACCACCCCGTTTGCCGGGGCCTACTGCGCGAGCAAGGCGGCACTGCATGCGATCAGCGATGCCATGCGCATGGAACTGGCGCCATTTGGTTTTCAGGTCACTACCGTTCAGCCGGGTGCGATTCAGTCCAATTTTGGTGCGGCGGCGACTGCCAATGTCACGGCCTGGCTGGATGACAACTCCCTGTACGCTGCGATCCGCGATGGCATTCTGGCGCGCGCGGGCGCATCGCAAGTCAATGCCACGCCGGCCGAGGACTTTGCTGACGAGCTGGTGCGCCAGCTCAGTGCAGGGCGGGCACCGCGGGAGACCCGCATCGGGCATGGCAGTCGGACCTTTCCGGCGCTCAAGCGCTGGTTGCCCGGCGCGCGTCTGGACCGTGTGCTGTCTGGGAAGTTCGGCCTCGACAAGCTGACAAAGTAAACACACGCGCTGTGTATTGAACAGCGCGGGGCGGTACGAAGTTCAAGCTGCCAGGCGGTGCTGTGCTGCGCAACGGGGCGTTCCGTGGTGGTGCGTTGCACTCAATTGGTGCTTGGTGTGCCAGCCGCTGTCTGAAAATGATTTAAATATTTGAATTTAAAAGAATTGTAAAGTTGGCAAGGCTATTGCTTTAAGCCCTGACAGGTCGCATGCCCCCGGGTTTGGGTTGGGTGGTATGCAGATTTGAAAACCAACAGGGAACTTTACGAATGAAGAAGTATTTGAGTGTTGCTGCAGGTCTGGCTTTGAGCTCTGGTGCGATGTTCAGTGCCCCGGCGGCAGCTGAAGTGTCGGGCAACATTGGTGTTGCTTCGCAATACATCTTCCGCGGCGTCAATTTCGGTGATCCGCAGGTCTCCGGTGGCGTTGACTGGGCCGGTGAAGGTGGTTTCTACGCCGGGACCTGGATCTCCAGCGCTGGCGGCGAGCAGGAAGTTGACCTCTACGCAGGTTGGGCCAACGACACCTTTGATATCGGTTACCTGTACTACTACTTCCCGGAAACCGCAGTCGGCACTGCTGACGCGGCTGAAGTGTACGCCAGTGCTGCGTTTGGTCCGATGAGCGTGGGTGTGGCTTACGCGCCGTCCGGCTTCAGCAACACCGACGATGACGAGTACCTCTACGCCAACGTGGGCCTGGACTTCGCCCTGAGCGACAAGGCCAGCCTGACCCTGCATGCCGGTATGACCGAGCTGATGGGCGATGCCTACACCGGCGACACCACGCTGATGGACTACGCGGTGACCTTCGGCTTTGGCGACCTGTACGTCATGGTGTCGGCCATCGATTACGACAGCACCCTGGTCATCACGCAGCTGAAGAATGACCCGACCTTCACGGTTGGCTACGGCTGGTCGTTCGACGACATCTTCTAAAAAGCACTCCCCCGCAGGTTGCCATCCGACCTGCTGAAAAGCCCCGGCCATTGAGGTGGTCGGGGCTTTTTTATGGGTGGTGCGCGGTGCGCCAGCGGCGTGGGGTCATGCCGCACCAGCGCTTGAATGAACGTGTGAAGGCACTTTGCTCGGAATAACCGAGCAGCAGGGCGACCTCGCTCAGCGGGATGCTGAGGTCTTCCAGGTAGCGTTCGGCCAGCTCACGCCGACTGTCATCCAGCAGTTTCTGAAAGCGCAGTCCGCGTTCATCCAGACGGCGTTGCAATGTGCGTGGAGCACAATGCATGTGCTCGGAAATACGCTCCAGGCTGGGCTCGCCCGCGGCGATGGCTTCGGCCAGAGCACGTCGCAGCGCACTTTCGAACGCATCCTCACCCGGAATCTGGCGCAGCAGCAGCCCGGCCTGCTGATCAAGAATGGCCAGCAGGGCAGGGTCGGGCGTGGCCAGCGGTTGAGGCAGCAGACGTGCGGGCAGGCTGACCCGGGTGGTTGCGGCGCCAAACTGGACGTCGCAGCCAAAATACTCCCGGTAAGGCGTGGTATCCGGTGGCGCCGGATTGACGAAGCTGACCAGGCTGGGCACGTCTTTGCACGGCTCGCCCAGCACATCACGGGCGCAGGCCACCAGGGCGGCGATAGCGGCTTCGTCGACGATCTGTCCGGGATCATTCACCGTGGTGTACCAGTCGAGCACGGCGGTCTGGCCCTGCACGCGGACGTGCACGGGATCAATCTGGTAGACCAGTCGGTCAAATTGCTGAAGTCGGTTGAGGGCCGCGGCAAGTGTTGGTGCCACACTGATGACATAACCCAGCACGCCAAGCTGGCGCAGTCGCACCGAAGCGCCCAGGTGCAGACCCAGCGCCGGATCGTTCAGCGCGCTTGCGGCCGCTTCAAGTGCGCGGCGCCAGTGTTGCGCGGGCAGGCGGCTGAGCTCGCCGGGCTGCGGGCGAGGCAGGCCGGTGACGCTGCTGGCATCGTGGCCGCGGTGTTCCAGATAATCGAACAGCAGGCCCAGCCAGTGAGTGGAGATGTGGCCGCGCATGGCGTGAATTGTCAAAAAATAGACGTGACGAGTCAATCTTTCCTGCGCCCGCTGCGGCACACTGCTGAGGTAGACTCATCGCTGCGAGGAGACAACGATGCTGGACAGCCTGATCACGCAGACCGAGGCGCTGCTGGTGCCGGTTTTTGGTGCCCACATAGACTGGAAGCAGGTTCTGCTGACGGTCATGACCCCGGTGTTTCTGCTCGCATTCGCCATTGAATGGCAGGTGCGCAAGAGCCGCGGCGAAGGCGATCGCATGTGGTCGCAGTTCGAGTGGCGCGACATTCTGGCCAACCTGGGCCTGGGGGGCAGTTATCAGATCTTTGAAGGTATCGCGCATGCGCTGGTGACCGGCGCCGCGGTGCTGTGGATTTATCAGTTCCGCCTGTTTGATATTCCGGTCAATGCCTGGACGGTCATCCCGATCTTCATCGGGGTGGAGTTCTGCTACTACTGGTTTCATCGCACCAGCCACCGGGTGCGCTGGTTCTGGAGTGCCCATGTGGTGCATCACTCCAGCGAAAAAATGAACATGACCACGGCCATGCGCCAGAGTCTGCTGTATTCGATTACCGGCTGGTGGCTGTTCTTCATGCCGCTGGTGTTGCTGGGGGTCAATCCGGCAGCCGTGTTCTTCCTTTACGCGGTGGATCTGTCCTACCAGTACTTCGTGCACACCGAGGCGGTGGTCAAGCTGCCGCGCTGGGTGGAATACGTGTTCAACACGCCATCCAACCATCGCGTTCATCACGGCCGTAACGAGGCGTACATCGACCACAATTATGGCGGTGTGCTGATCATCTTCGACCGCTGGTTCGGCACCTATGCCGAAGAGCGCGACGACAACCCGGTGGAATACGGCATCACCCGCCAGGTGCACAGCCACAACATTCTGACCCTGAACTTCCATGAGTTCGCCGATATGTGGCGCGATGTGTTCAGGCCCGGGCCGTGGTGGCAGCGCCTGCAACATTTGATCCGGCCGCCGGAATGGCAGCGACCGGATCAGTCGAGCGGCAGTTAGCGCAGTGTGAGCAAGGCCCCGGCTAGGACAGCAGGGTCAGCGGGCCGCCTTTTTCGACTGCGCGCGCATAGGCCGGGCGGGCCTGGATACGCGCCATGTAGGCGGTCAGATTGGGCAGTGCGGCGCCATTCTGGCTCGCCCTCACCATCAGTGCTTCCACCGGAAAGCTCATCTGGATGTCGGCGGCGCTGAGTTCGTCGCCGGCCAGCCAGGTGCTGCGCGCCAGTTCGCTTTCCAGAAAGCCGATATTGGCCTCCAGGTTGGGCCCCAGATAGGCCTTGCGCACCTGCGCCGAAATGGCTTTGGCGATGGGCCGCACAATCAGGGGTGCGCGCTCGACACGATTGAACAGCAGCGTCATGACCAGCAGCGGCATCAGGGTCCCTTCGGCGTAGTGCATCCAGTAGCGGTAACGCAGAAATTCCTCGCTGCCGG
>JASBUL010000133.1 GCA_030147945.1 Oceanococcus sp.
CCCGGTGCCGCAGGGTCGGCAGGGCTATCTGCGTAGTGCCTACGGTAGCGACAACGAATACCGCAACCAGCTGTGGCTGGGCGATCAGATCGACAGCCCGCATGGCCGCATTGGTTATCTGGTCGAGGTCTATCACCGCCAGACCGATGGCTTCAAGGACATTGCCGGTCCGCTGTCCGGGGTGGGGCCGGATGCCGGCAACTCCGGCTTTACCCGTATTGAGCCGCTGGTCAAGCTGGCCTTTGAGCCGGCCGGTGATCTACAGCAGCGTATCGAGCTGGTTCACGGTCGCTCGCGCCTGGATGCGGATGAAACCTACCTTGGCATCAGCAGCGCCGATTTCAGGCGCAATCCGAATCAGCGCTACGCGGCCAGTCAATTCGACAATATCCGCACCGAGCAGCAGCGCAGCTACCTGCGTTACTCGCTGATGCCAGGGCCGGCCACCAGCGTGGTGGCAACGGTCTATCGCACCGATTTCGCGCGCAACTGGGACAAGATCCGTCAGGTCAACGGTGTGGGGCTGGGTCGCGCGCTGGCACAGGCCGGTGATGATCTGGCCACCCTGCGCGGCGAGCGGGCCGGGGAATGGGGCTATCGTGACAACAACCGCAAATACTACGGCAAAGGTGCAGAGCTTCTGCTGACCCAGGAGTTTGCCACCGGTGGCCTGGAGCACACCCTCAAGGCGGGCGTCCGCCTGCACCAGGATGCTGTGACCCGCTTCCAGCACAACACCACCTATGTGGTAGATGACGATGGCCTCGTCACCGAGCGCCGCCGTGGCGCGCCCGGCTCGCAGGACAATCGCACGGCCGAAGCCCGCGCCCTGAGCGTCTACCTGGAAGACACCATCCGGATCGGTGATCTTAGTCTGGTGCCCGGCGTGCGGATGGAGAACATCGACTGGAGCACCATCGACCGGCGTGGCGATCGCATCAATAATCCCGTCCGTGCCACCGGGGACGAGAGCTATACCAGTGCTGGTCTGGGCTTCAGTTACACGCTTGGTGCTACGGCGAAGCTTTTCGGCGGCTTGTATCAGGGCATCTCGCCGCCTTCACCCGGCGACGGTATCAACGGAGTCGATGCAGAGGAGAGTCTGTCGGCCGAACTCGGACTGCGTGTGGGCAATGGCAGCGGTCTGCTGCAGGAGCTGGTGGTCTTCGCCACTGACTTCGAGAATCTGGTCGTGACCAACAATCTGGGCGCCTCGGGCTCCGATTCCGGCGCCACCGAGTCGGTCGGTGAGGTGGAAACCTATGGTGTCGAATATCTGGCTCGCACCGACCTGCTGCGCAAGCGTGGCGGTGCCCTGCGCATGCCGCTGAGCCTGTCGCTGACCTACACCAGCGCCGAGATCGCCAACGACTCCAGCGCGGCGGATGATGCCGAATCCATCTTCAGCGGTGGCCGTCGCGGCGCCAAGCTGCCCTATGTGCCGGAATGGCAGGCCAGCCTGTCGCTGGGTCTGGCCAAGGCCCGCTGGTCGGTGGATGCGCGGGTGAGCTACATGGATGCCACTTTCGCCACCGCCCTGAACACCCGTGATGAGGTGGTGCTGGGCAGCGACGGCAGCCTGGTGGCCGATGCGCGTGGTGGCATGACCGACAGCCACGTGGTGGTGGATCTGAGCGCCCGCTTTGCCTTGAGCCAGAGTTTCGGCCTGTTCGCCAACGTGCATAACCTCTTCGATGAGGCCTACATCGCCTCACGCCTGCCGGAAGGTCCGCGTCCAGGCCTGCCGCTCACGGCCCTGATCGGGATCGAGGCGGCGCTGTTCTGAACGCGGACTGGCGTGGAGTGAGGCCCGTGTCTCGCTCTGCTGCCGGGCAGCTGGCACAATCGAGTCCTCGATATCAAGGGGGCTTAACATGGGCTGGACAAGTAAAGACATGCCGGACATGAGCGGGCGCACGGTGCTCGTCACCGGCGCCAATAGCGGGCTGGGCCTGGAAACCAGTCGCGGTCTGGCGGCGGCGGGGGCGCGGGTCATCATGGCTTGTCGAAATGCCGACAAGGCCAGTGCCGCAGCGGAGCGGATCAGGGCCCAGGTGCCGCAGGCCGCCCTGGATATTGTCCCGATGGACCTGTCGGATCTGGACAGCGTGGCCATCGGTGTCGAGGCGGTCCAGGGTCTGGTCGATCACATCGATGTGCTGGTCAACAATGCCGGCATCATGGCCGCGCCGTATGCGCAGACCGGGGCCGGTTTCGAATCCCAGATCGGCACCAACCATTTCGGCCATTTCGCATTGACCGGGCGTTTGCTGCCGCTGCTGCAGGCCGCCGAGGCCCCGCGGGTGGTGACCGTGTCGTCGATGGCCCATCGCTGGACGCCGGGTATCGATCTGTCGGACATCGACTGGAGCCATCGCCGCTATCGCCGCTGGCAGGCCTATGGCGATTCCAAGCTGGCCAACCTGTATTTCAATGCCGAACTGGCGCGGCGCTATCCGGCCCTGACCGCGGTCGCGGTGCATCCCGGCTATTCGGATACCAACCTGCAGTACGTGGCAGCCGAGCAGAAGAAGAACCCGCTGGAAAAGTTCGTCATGTGGGTGGGCAATACCCTGATCGGTCAGCCGGCAGAGATGGGGGCCTTGCCCAGCCTGTATGCGGCCAGCATGCCGACGGTGACCAGTGGCGAATTCATCGGGCCGGATGGTTTTCAGCAGATCCGCGGTTATCCGACCCGGGTCCGCCCGCGTCGTCTGGCCACGCGCGAGGATGTGGCCGCGTCCCTGTGGACCTTGTCGGCCGAACGCACCGGCGTGCGCTACGCCTAGGAGCCTGTCGGACTAGGGCTGCACGACTGCGGTTCTGTCCACGCGCCCATAGTCCGACAGGCTCCTAGGCCGGTTTACGCCTGCGATCCAGCGCCGCAACGCCGATGGCGTCCATCAGGTCGGCCGCGGGCAGGGGGCGGTGCAGGTAGAAGCCCTGCACATGCTGGCTGCCGTTGAGGCGGCAGAATTCGAGCTGGCCGGCGGTTTCCACGCCCTCGACCAGGCAGTCCAGGCCTATGGTGCGGGCCAGCTTGATGATGGCGCGGGCGATATTGGCCGATTTGGGGTTCTGCTCGACCTCGCGGATAAAGGTGCGGTCGACCTTGAGGCGATCCAGTGGCAACTGCTGCAGATAGGCCAGGGACGAATAGCCGGTGCCGAAATCATCCAGCGCGATGGCGATGCCGAATTCCCGAAGCAGGTGCAGCTTTTCAATCGCCGAGGAAAAATCGGTCATGACCGCCTGTTCGGTCACCTCAAGCTCAAAGCGATGCGGCGGCAGGCCCGACTCGCGGATGGTCTCGATAATGCGCTCGGCGCAGTGCGCATCCAGAAAGCCCATGGCCGAAAAATTGAAGCCGAGCCGAAAGCCGGGCGGCATCTGGTCGCGCCAGATCAGTGCCTGGTCGCACAGGGCGCGCAGCACGTAGCTGTCGAGCTGCACGATGATGCCGGCATCCTCGGCCACCGGAATGAACTCGCCGTTGGAGACGAAGCCGCCCTCGCCATCGGGCCAGCGCACTAGGGCCTCGGCGCCGGTGACGCGATTGTGGGTGAGTTCGACCTGTGGCTGGAAGTGGATCTCCAGCTGTTCCAGACGCAAGGCGTCGCGCAGGCGCCCCTCGATGCTGTAACGACTGGTGACTTCCTCGCCCAGTGCCTTGCGGGGGTATAGGACGAACAAACGCTCTTTTTCGAGTAGGCAACCGTAGCCGAAGTCTTGTCAACGGTCGAACTTTGGGGTGTGAGCGAGAGATCTGATCATCCTGCACGCGTGATT
>JASBUL010000004.1 GCA_030147945.1 Oceanococcus sp.
CTCGCACACGCAGCACTTGAGCATGGGCTCAAATGCGTCGGGTGGCGCTTCAGGCTGCGAGGGGCGCAGCTGCCGCCACGCCATCCAGACCAGCCAGACAATCCCACCCAGAAGCAGTATGCGCAGTAGTATCATCGTCACGTAACGTTGCGTTTTTGCCCCGCCATGGCGGATGAGCTAGTGTACTGCGCCGCACATACCGGCCCGCGGGGCCTCAATCCTGGGAACACCACTGATGAATTTACACGAGTATCAGGCTAAAGACCTGTTTGCCCGTTACGGCATTCCTGTGCCGGCAGGCGAACTGGCAAGTTCGATTGATGAGGCCCGGCAAAAGGCCAAGTCGCTGGGCGGCAACCGCTGGGTGGTCAAGGCCCAGATTCATGCCGGTGCCCGCGGCAAGGCCGGCGGGGTCAAGCTGGTTGACTCGATCGAGGCGGTGGAAGAAGCCGCTGAAGCCATGCTCGGAACGCATCTGGCTACGATTCAGACCGGGCCGGAAGGTCTGCCGGTCAATTCGGTCTACGTGGAGTCCCCGCAGCCGATCGCGCGCGAGCTGTACCTGTCGATGCTGGTGGATCGTGCGACTGAGCGTGTTGCCATCATCGCGTCGCCGGATGGCGGCATGAGCATCGAGGAAGTGGCCGAAGAAACGCCGGAACGGATCAAGACCGTTTACATCAACCCGGCGGCCGGTCTGCAGGGCTACCATGCTCGCGAAGTGGGTTTCTTCCTGGGCCTGGACAAAGGCCAGATCGGAGAGTTCTTCAAGATTCTCAATGGTCTGTATCGCATTTTCATGGAGTGCGATGCCTCGCTGGTGGAAATCAATCCGTTGATCGTGACCGAGTCCGGCAATCTGCTGCCGCTGGATGGCAAGGTCAACATGGATGACAACGCCCTGTTCCGTCAGAAGGCCATCGCCGAGCTGCGTGATCCTTCGCAGGAAGATGAGAAGGAGCGTGCAGCGGCCGCTCACGGCCTGAACTACGTGACCCTGGATGGCGACATTGGCTGCATGGTTAACGGCGCGGGTCTGGCCATGGCGACCATGGACATCATCAAGTTGCACGGCGGTCAGCCGGCCAACTTCCTGGACGTTGGCGGTGGCACCACCAAGGAGCGCGTGGCCGAGGCTTTCAAGCTGATCACCTCCGGCGCTGACGTCAAGGCGATATTGGTCAATATCTTCGGCGGCATCGTGCGCTGCGACCTGATTGCCGAGGGGATTGTCTCTGCGGTCAAGGAAGTCGGTCTGAACATTCCCGTGGTGGCCCGCCTGGAAGGCACCAACGTGGAAAAAGGGCGCGAAATTCTCGCCAACAGCGGCTTTGACATCATCGCCGCCACTGACCTCACCGATGCTGCCGAGCGCGTTGTCGCCGCGGCCAAAGGAGCCTGAGCGTGAGCATTCTGATCAACAAAGACACCAAGGTTATCTGCCAGGGTTTCACCGGCAAGCAAGGCACCTTTCATTCCGAGCAGGCGATTGCCTACGGCACCCAGCTGGTTGGTGGTGTCACGCCGGGGCGTGCGGGTGAGTCGCATCTGGACCGTCCGGTGTTCAACACCTGCCATGACGCGGTCGCTGAAACCGGCGCAACCGCATCCATGATCTACGTGCCGGCGCCGTTTGCGGCTGACGCCATTCTGGAAGCGGCCGATGCGGGCATCGAAGTGATCGTGTGCATCACCGAACACATCCCGGTGGCCGACATGGTCAAGGTCAAGGCGGCACTGAAGGATTATCCCAATGCCGTGCTGATCGGCCCCAATTGCCCGGGCACCATCACCCCGGGCGAATGCAAGATCGGCATCATGCCAGGCCACATTCACAAGCCGGGCAAGGTCGGTATCGTGTCGCGTTCCGGCACCCTGACCTACGAAGCCGTGTTCCAGACCACCAACAACGGCCTGGGCCAGTCGACCTGCGTTGGCATCGGTGGCGACCCGGTGCATGGCCTGGGCTTTATCGACGTGATCGAGCGTTTCGAAAAGGACCCGCAGACCGAAGGCATCATCATGGTTGGCGAGATCGGTGGCAGCAAGGAAGAAGAGGCCGCCGAGTTCATCAAGGCCAATGTGTCCAAGCCGGTCGTGGCCTACATTGCCGGTGTGACTGCACCTCCTGGCAAGCGCATGGGCCACGCGGGCGCGATCATTGCCGGTGGCAAAGGCACCGCGGATGACAAGTTCGCCGCGCTTGAGGTCGCCGGGGTGTCGACGGTGCGTTCGCCGGCCCATCTGGGCAAAGCCATGAGCGAGGCGCTGGGCTAAAGGCTCGCGATCTTTCAACGCATGCTCTCAAGGGCCCGGTTTGCGCCGGGCCCTTTTTGGTTATGACCTCAGTCAATCTGAATACAATCGCGCTGGCCCAGTTGCCGGTGCATGTGGGCGATGTGGCCGGCAATGTGCGGCGTATCGCCGAGGCCGCGCGTGAGGCGTGTGCCGCCGGTGCGCGCATCCTGTTGTGCCCGGAGCTGGCCCTGCTGGGTTACCCGCCGGATGACCTGCTGCAGCGCCGCAGCTTGCCGCAGCTGATCGAGCGCAGCCTGCCCGAGCTGGCTGCCGAGGTGGGCGATATCCACGTGGTGGTCGGCTACCCGGAATTCACCGACCAGACCTGCTACAACGCCGCAGCGGTGTTGCACCAGGGTGTGGTTCGACACACCTATCGCAAGCAGAAACTGCCCAACTACGGGGTGTTTGACGAGCAGCGCCATTTTCGCGCCGGCACTGCGCCCTGCATCTTCGAGGTTGATGGCACACGCTATGCGCTGAGCATTTGCGAGGATCTGTGGTCGCCGGATGTTGCGGCGCAGGCTGCAGCGCAGGGCGCTCAGGTGCTGCTCAATATCAATGCTTCGCCGTTCGACCAGCACAAGCGTGCTCAGCGCGCCGAAGTGATCCGTCAGCGGGTGACCGAGACCGGACTGGCGATCGCCTATGTCAACGCGGTCGGCGGGCAGGATGATGTCGTGTTCGACGGCGACTCGCAGTGCTGGGACAGCAGCGGACATCGGGTGCTGCGCGCGCCGGCCTTTGTTGACGGCGTGTTTTGCGCCGCAGGACACCCTGACTTCGCTGACCCCGAGGGGGTGGCGGTGCTGTATCAGGCGCTGGTGCGGGCGCTACGCGATTATGTTGATCGCAACGGTTTTGCCCTGGCCTATATCGGCCTGTCGGGCGGGATTGATTCGGCGGTGACGCTGGCCCTGGCGGTGGATGCGCTGGGCGCGCAGCGGGTGCGTGGCGTGGCCATGCCGTCGCCCTACAGTGCGGCCATGAGTCGGGATGATGCACTCGAGCAGGCGCGTGCCATGGGGGTGGCATGCGAGAGCATCGCGATTGAACCCGCCATGCGGGCCTATGAGCAGATGCTGGCTGATGCGTTTGCCGGGACCCAGCCGGATACCGCAGAAGAGAATTTGCAGGCACGCATTCGTGGTGCGCTGCTTATGGCGCTGGCCAATAAGTTTTCCGCCGTGGTGCTGACCACCGGCAACAAGAGCGAGATGGCGGTGGGTTATTGCACCCTATATGGCGACATGTGCGGTGGCTTTGCGCCACTCAAGGATGTCTACAAAATGCAGGTCTATGCTCTGGCCCGCTATCGCAACCAGTGCTCTGCGGTGATTCCGGAGCGGGTCATCACGCGGCCGCCATCGGCCGAGTTGCGCCCGGATCAGCGTGATGATCAGTCATTGCCGCCCTACGATCAGCTTGATGCCATGCTCAAGGCTTACATCGAGGACGAGGCGTCGGTTGGCGAGCTGTACGCGCAGGGTTTCGCCAAGGCTGATGTTGATCGGGTGGTGCGGCTGGTGCGGCTGTCCGAGTACAAGCGGCGTCAGGCCGCGCCCGGGCCTAAAGTCTCGTCTTGCGCCTTCGGGCGTGAGCGGCGTTATCCGCTGACGGCGCAATACGGCGAGCTGTGAGATCTTTCGGGCTGTGGCTTGGCCGCCGCAGCCCGAAAGCGTGATTCAGACGCTGCTCAGAAACCTTCGGGCAGCTGCGGCATTAGCACGCCGTCCTCACCAAAGCGCGGCTCCTCAGAGCGTGCAGGCGCCGGTGTGGCAGCGGGTGCCGGCGTGGGCGCAGGGCTGGCTTCAGACACCGCGGGTTGCACGGTTGCCGCCTGCGCGGGCGCTGCGGTTGGGGCGGGTGCGTCGGCTTTCTTGCGCTTGTCTTTCTTGGGCGGCTTGGACTCGGCGACTGCTGCCTGAGGCTTGGGCGGCTCGGCAAGCTGCATGTCGGCCGGGAAGCTGGCTTCACGCACCGCCATCACCTGCATGGCCCGGTCGGGCAGGTCCAGCTCGGCGTAGGCTCGCTCCAGCATCGCCAGCGCTTCGGGGATCACAGCACTGCCCTGATATTTGGCAATGATGTCCTGGGCGCGACGGCTCACTGCGACCCAGGCGCGGCGCGTTTCGTAGAAGCGCGCAATGGCCATTTCGTGCCGCGCGATGCGCTCGCGCAGGTAGACCATGCGCTGCCGTGCATCGGGGGCGTAGATGCTGTTGGGGAAGCGCTGTACCAGGCGGCCAAAATCTTCGAAGGCGCGGCGCGCATTGATCGGGTCGCGGGTCGAGGAATCAATGTCCAGGGCGTCCAGAATGTCGGATGCGCCACGGTCGAAGTTGATCAGCCCGCGCAGATAGAGCACGTAATCCAGATCCGGGTGGCGCGGGTTGGAGCGCATGAAGCGGTCCGCTGCGCTCAGCGCCAGTTCCGGCTGGTAGGAACGATACTGCGCATAAATGCTTTCCAGGCGCGCCTGGGTGGCGAATTCCGAGAACGGGTACTGCGCATCCAGGCGATCGTAGAGCTGCATCGCGGTGGCGTAGTCGGAGGAGTCCAGGGCCTCACGAGCGGATTCGTAGAGCTGCGTTGCGTTGAGCCGCGCGACGCGCTGTTCGTCCAGTGAGCCGGGGGTCAGAGGGTCGTCGCGCAGAGAGCCTATGCCGGGTTCGTTGTTGCTGGCACAGGACGCGAGCAGCACTGCCGTGCACAATGCACCCAGCGGTAGGATTCGGAATTGCAGCCGAGACATGAGTTATTCCCTTGAGCGAACCACCTAGTATAGCGAAGCCAGACCACGCATCCGAATGCGCCCCCGGCGCGGATGAGACAAGTCTGAGCTTTGAAGTTTCCATGGCTGATGCCGGACAGCGTCTGGACAAGTTGCTGGCCGGGCTGATGCCCGAGCATTCACGCGGACGTCTGCAGGACTGGATTCGCCAGCAGCGTGTGCGCGTGGATGGCGAGATTCTGGCGCCCAAGGCCAAGATTCAGGGCGGTAGCCGCATTGATGTGTGGCCGCTGCAGGAAACGCTGGACAGCGAGGTTGTCGCGCAGGCCATCGATTTCGAGGTGGTTTACGAGGACGACGAACTGCTGGTCATCAACAAACCGGCCGGACTCACGGTGCACCCCGGGGCGGGGCAGCGTGACGGCACGCTGCAAAATGGCCTGCTGCATTACCGCCCCGCGCTTGCGGCGGTGGCGCGTGCCGGCATCGTCCATCGGCTTGACAAAGACACCACCGGTTTGATGGTGGTGGCTGCGACGCCGCAGGCCCAGACTCATCTGGTTCGGGAACTGCAAGCGCGTGAGATCGAGCGCGAATATTGCGCTTTGGTGTGGGGTGTGCCGGTGGCCGGGGCCACCGTTGATGCGCCTTTGGCGCGGCATCCACGCGAGCGTCTGCGTTTCGCCGTCAGCGCAGGCGGGCGCGAGGCCGTTACCCACTACCGGGTGAGCGAGAAGTTTGCCAAGCACAGCGTGCTGCAGGTGCGTCTGGAAACCGGGCGTACCCACCAGATTCGGGTGCATATGCAGCATGCCGGCTATCCGCTGATCGGGGATGCGCTGTACGGGCGGCGAGGTGATCCCTACCGCCACACCCTGGGGCGCCAGGCTTTGCATGCGCAGAGTTTGGCTCTGACCCATCCGGCCAGCGGCGAACGCATGGTTTTCCAGGCGCCGCTGCCCGCAGACATGCAGGCCGTGGTCGAGCAGTGGCGTGATGACGAGCACTTGGCTTGAGCCCGACTGGCCGGCGCTGCCGGGGGTGCGCGCCGCCTTTACCCTACGTCGAGGTGGGGTCAGTCAGGCGCCCTGGGACAGCCTGAATCTGGGTGCGCATGTCGGCGACGACCCTGCGCACGTGCAGGCGAACCGGCGGCGTGTTTGCGAACGTCTGAGCCTGCCTGCTGAACCGTGCTGGCTGGAACAGGTGCACGGCACGCGCATGGTCGAAGCCACGGCAGGCTGGCAGGTACCGCGCGCCGATGCGATCTGGACGCGGCAACCCGGCCGGGTCTGTGCGGTCATGGTGGCCGACTGCCTGCCGGTGCTGTTGCGTGACACCACGGGGCAGTGTGTGGTCGCCATCCACGCCGGCTGGCGCGGGCTGGCCGAGGGCATTGTCCAGACGGCGCTTGTCGAGCTGCAGCGTCGACACGGTGCGCGGGATTGGCAGGCCTGGCTGGGTCCGTGCATCGGCCCGCGCGCGTTCGAGGTCGGGCCAGAGGTGCGGTCGGCTTTTGTGCGGCGCTGGCCCGAGGGTGCCTCCGCATTTGCCCGCGCAACGGGTGACCGGTGGTGGGCTGATCTGCCCGCGCTGGCGCGCATACAACTCGCGCACGCCGGGGTCGGACAAGTCTGGGGAGGCCACTGGTGCACCTACACCGATGCGCGGAGTTTTTTTTCCTATCGCCGGGAATCGCCAACCGGGCGCATGGCAGCGTTGATCTGGCGCACGGTTCCAGAGTCGTCGTCGCTTGCCTGAGGGCAGGCCGTCTGTTACAAACTCGTCTGTTGGAACCCGCAAACAGGCGACAAGAAGTTGCCGACGTAGAATGGATCAGCAGCGGGCTGCGGGTGTGAGATAACTTGGGGAGAATGTTGTGCTGAAGACTTCAGTAGTCAGGGGGCTGTCAGGATTGGTGACGGCCGGCTCATTTTTGGTTGTGCCGCAGGCCCTGGCGCTGCAATTCGATTTTGGTGAAATTTACGGTTCCTGGGACAGCACGATTTCGGTCGGTGCAGCCTGGCGCATGGAAGAGCGCGCGGATGACCTCGTCGCGAAGATCAATTTGCAGCCTGGCCTGTGTACCCTTACCAACTACACCGACAATCCGGATTTCAGTCAGCCGCTGACCTATGCCGATGAGCAGGAATACGAAGACCGCGGGCTGATCGGTGGCACGTGTAACAACACCAGCGACCCGTCGCTGAACCTTGCCTACGTCAACTCGCCGGGTTCCTACAACATCAACGGCGATGACGGTAACCTCAATTTTGACCGTGGCGACATCGTGTCGGCAGCGTTCAAGATGAACACCAAGCTGAAGTTCAGCTGGAAGAATCTGAACTTCCAGACCAGCGGTATCTGGCTGTTCAATAACGCCTACATGGACTTTGACCAGTCGCATCCGGACACCACCTTGCAGCGCCCGTCTTCGAGCCTGAGCGGTGAGGCGCTGAATCAGTTCGGCAGTCACTTCGAGTTGCAGGATGCCTTTGTGTCCACGGCGTTCCCGCTGCTCGGCAAAAACGTCAATTTGCGTGTCGGCCGTCAGGGCTTTGTCTGGGGTGAAGCCAGCGCCCTGCCGCTGAACAGCGTCAACACCGTGAACCCGCCCGATCTGGTGCGCCAGCGCACAGCTGGGTTCGATCTTGCCGAGCTGTTCCAGCCGCTGGGCATGGTTTACGCCGGCGTGGATCTGTCGCTGAACCTCTACGCCGAAGCCTTCTATCAGTACGAATGGCTGCCGGCGCGTATCGATGCACCGGGAACCTTCTTCTCGGTCAGCGATATTCTGGGTGGCGACGACAACGGCGGCCAGCACGCCATGCTGTCCTTCGGCAAGGCGCCAGAAGATCCGGAAAACATCTACTCATCGCAGGACAACCCTGAAGACCCGTTCTCGCTGGGGTCAGCCGGCGGTCGTACGATCTACCGTCTGCCGGATCGCAAGCCGCGTGATGGCGGGCAGTTCGGGGTCGCGTTGAAGTACTTTGCAGAAAACTTCAACAACGGTACCGAGTTCGGTTTCTACTACCACAACACGCACTCGCGTCTGCCGCTGGTGAGCTTCCTCGCCGCGGACGAAACCTGCGCCGCCGATGCAACCAATATCGTTGGCCTTCTGGCCGGTTGCGGGGCCCTGGTCGGTGACATTGGCACGCTGCGCCTGATCGAAGAGCCGCTGCCAATCGACACGGCCCGTCTGTTTGTCGAGTATCCCGAAAACCGGCACATGTTCGGCATGAGCTTCAACACCACGGTTGGCGACTGGGCCTGGGCGGGTGAATACACTTTCCGCCCCAATCACCCTGTTCAGATTCACACGGTTGACCTGATTTTCGCAGCCTTGCAGCCGGCATTCCCGCGTTACAACATCAACATCGGTGTGCCGCCGGCGGCCGATCTGATTGCGGCCGGGCTGTCCGGTCTGGTCGAGCCTCTGGCCGGGCTGAGCGTGCCGGCTACGGTGCTGCCGGGACGGCGCATGGCCGTGCCGGACTATGTACAGAGCGTCTACCGCAAGGAAGAGGTTACGGCGGGGATGTATATCCGTGGCTACGAGGAACTCAAGCAGGGACAGTTGGTGACCTCGCTGCTGCGCACCTTCGGGGCCAGCAACAACCCGTTCTTCGCCGACCAGGTGTTGATGCTGGCTGAGTTCGGCCTGACGCACATCATCGACATGCCAAGCCTGGACGAGATTCAGTTCCAGGGTGCGGAAACCAACACCCACGCCAGTTCGGGTGCCGATGGCACGACCAATGGCATTGCTGACAGTGCGGCGCTGACCGATGGCGCCAACACGGGCGGTGACGGTGATGCCCGTTGCGAGCGGCAGACCTACGACACCATCAATGGCGCCGAGGCCGAGCCCTGCCGCCAGAACCCGACGGCGCAGGATCCCGACCAGTTCGGCGATGACCTGGCTTACGGTGTGCGTTTCGTTTCCCAGATCACCTACAACGACTTCTTCCGGGGCTGGAATTTCCTTCCGGTGGTGGCCGTGTTCTATGACATCGATGGCATCGCGCCGGGGTTGGGTCAGAACTTCCAGGAAGGCAAGCTCAGCGGCCTGGTGGGCCTGCGCTTCAGCTACCTGAACCAGTGGTTGACCGAGCTGCGTTACTCCTTCGAGGGCGGGACTTACAACCCGACCAAGGATCGCGACACGTTGTCGTTCACCGTGTCATACACGTTTTGATGGCAGGGCCCGGTCGCAATGGCCGGGCACACCGGAGTACTGGAATGAGAACACGTCGACTTTCCGCGCTGGCGGGGATGTTGTTGCCTTTCGTGGCGGTGGCTCAGGGAGTGAACACCGACGAGATCCAACCTCAGCCGGCGGAGATGATGCCGCTGGCCGAAGGTCATTCGATGCTGCTGGATGTGGCGGATACGGGCAAGCGCCTGATTGCGGTGGGCCAGCGTGGTCACGTCATCGGTTCGCTGGACGGCAAAAGCTGGGTGCAGGTGCCCACCCCGACCCGGGCCGCGCTGACCGCGGTGACCTTTGCGGACACCGAGAATGGTTGGGCGGTCGGGCATGACGCGGTGATCATTCGGACCCGCGACGGCGGTCGCAGTTGGGTCCTGCAGAATTTCGAGCCGGAACTGGAAAAGCCGTTTCTTGATGTGCTGTTCCTGAATGCCCAGCACGGTTTTGCGGTGGGTGCATACGCGCTGATCTACGAGACCCGGGACGGTGGCGAAAGCTGGCAGGAAGTGGACACCCCGATCACCGAGGATGGCTGGCACTTCAATGCCATCACGCAGCTCAACAACGGTTATCTGTTCATCGCGGGTGAGGCTGGCACGCTGGCCATGTCGCGCGATAACGGAGCCAATTGGGAGAGCCTCGAATCGCCCTACGAAAGCACCATGTTTGATGTGGTTGCCGTGGGTGAGAAGGGTGTGCTGATCGTGGGTTTGCGTGGCCATGCTTACGTTGCCGCCGATGCGGATGATCTGAACTGGCAGCGGCTCGACCTGGACAGCGAAAACTCGCTGATCGGTGCGTCCAGCCTGCCCAGTGGCGAGGCCGTCATGGTCGGGATCAACGGGATCATATTCGAATCTACCAATGGCGCCAGCAAAGCCAAGCGCCTGCCCAACCCGGCCGGGATGACCCTGGCCAGCGTTCAGCCCGTCAAGGACGGTTTGCTGGTCGTTGGCGAGTCGGGCGCACAACTGATTAAAAACCAATAAGGGGGCGGCGCCGCAAGGTGCAGGACTGACATGACTGCAACGGAAAGAATTCTCAAGGTTGTCGAACCCATTGTTTACGGACAGCGCATTGTTGCGTTGCTGGTGCTGCTGGCACTGACCGTTTTCTTTGGCTGGAAAGCCTCTCAGACGCAGGTGGACGCCGGTTTCGACAAGTCGATTCCGCTGGAACACCCGTACATGAAAACGCTCAAGAAGTATCAGAGCGATTTTGGTGGCGGCAACACCGTTTTGGTGGCCCTGATCCAGGAAGATGGTGACATCTATAACGGTGAATTTCTCGGCGCGCTGAAGCAGGTCACCGACGAGGTGTTCTTCCTGCCGGGTGTGGATCGCTCGCGGGTCAGTTCACTGTTCACCCCGGATGTGCGCTTCACCGAGGTTGTCGAGGGCGGGTTTGCCGGCGGCAACGTCATCCCTGCCGAATATGCGCCGACCGAGGACATGTTCAATCTGGTCCGCCAGAATGTGGGCAAGGCCGGGATCATCGGGCGCTACGTGACCAACGATCAATCCGGCGCGATGGTTTTTGCGGAGCTGCTGGAAACGGACCCGGTCACCGGCGAAAAGCTCGATTACCGCGAAGTGGCCAAGAATCTGGAGCAGATTCGACAGCAGTTCGAGACCGAGAACATCAACATCCACATTGTCGGTTTCGCCAAGGTTATCGGCGATGTCACCGATGCTGCGGCCGAGGTGGTGTTCTTCTTTGCGCTGGCCTTGCTGATGACGGCCGTGCTGCTTTGGGTGTACACCGCGTCGTTCAAGCTGTCCATGGTGGTGCTGGTGTGTTCGCTGGTCGCCGTGATCTGGGAGTTCGGCTTGCTCACGGTGGCGGGCTTCGGACTCGATCCGTTCGCCATCCTGATTCCGTTCCTGGTGTTATCCGTCTCGACCAGTCATGGCGTGCAGTACGTCAACGCCTGGGTGGGGGAGGTCGACAAGGGGGCGGAGCCGTTTGAGGCGTCGCTGGAAACCTTCCGTCGCCTGGCCATTCCGGGGACCACCGCACTGATCACCGACGTGGCCGGTTTTGCGACGATCTATCTGATCCCGATCGATATCATCCGTGAAATGTCGATCAATGCCGCGTTCGGCATGCTCGCCATCATCATCACCAACAAGGTGCTGGCCCCGATCTGGTTGACCTATATCCGGATCAAGGACATCGAATCGTTCCGCGAGAAGCAGTTGCGACGCGAACATGCCGGTGATGGCTTGTGGCGTTTCCTGGCCAAGATTACCCGTCCGGTGCCGGCCATGATCACCCTGATCATCTGCGCCCTGCTGCTTGGCTGGTCCTTGTGGAAGTACGGTGATCTGCAGGTCGGTGACTCACAGGAAGGTGTGCCGGAGCTGCGTCCGGATTCGCGCTACAACCGTGACTCGCACGCCATTGTCAGCAACTTCAGTATTGGCGTGGACATTCTCAAGGTGATTGCCGAAGCGCCGCCGGAGTCGTGCATCCAGTACGAGGTGATGGAAGAGATCGATCGCTTCTCCTGGCACATGGCGAATACGGATGGTGTGAACTCGACCATATCGCTGCCGCAGGTGGCCAAAGTGGTTAACGGGCAGTTCAACGAAGGCACACCCAAGTTCCAAGTGCTGCAACGCAATCAGTTCATTCTGGTGCAGGCGATCACCCCGATCCCGACGTCATCGGGCTTGCTCAATCCGGACTGCTCGGCGATGGCCGTGCTGATCTTCACCGAAGATCACCGGGCCGAGACCATCAGCCGGATTGTTGATCGGGTCAAGGCATTCAACGAGCAGCATGCACAGCACGTGAACTACGCGCTGGCCACCGGCAACGTCGGGGTCATGGCGGCAACCAACGAGGTGGTCAAAGCGCAGGAGTTGCAGGTTGTCGGTTACGTCTACCTGGTGATTCTGGTCTTCATGTGGCTGTCGTTCCGCAGCGTCTGTGGCGTGCTCTGCGTGGTGTTGCCGCTGTCACTGGTGTCCTCATTGGCCTACGCCGTCATGGCGGTCATGGGCATCGGCCTCAAAGTGGCGACCCTGCCTGTGGTGGCCCTGGCGGTCGGTATCGGTGTCGACTACGGGATCTACATCTACTCCACCTTGGTGGATGGACTGGGTAAGGGGCGCAGTCTGGAAGAGGCGTTCTACGACACCTTGCACAAGACCGGTAAGGCGGTGATCTTCACCGGCATCGCGCTGGGTGGTTCGGTGTCGACCTGGTTGATGTCCGACTTGCAGTTCCAGGCCGATATGGGGGTTCTGCTGGTGTTCATGTTCACCGCGAACATGTTCGGCGCCATTTTAGTGATGCCGGCTCTGGCCCGTTATCTGGTCAAGCATGAAACCTTCGCCCATCGCGCCAGCGAATAGGCGACCAGCCTGATAGTCACCGGGTGTCGGTTTAACCGGCACCCGGTTTTTTGTGCCCGTCGCTTGGTGCCTGGATCAGGCGCCAGGTTTCCAGGTGCAGGGCGCTGAGACGTCCGCCCCACACACAGCCGGTATCCAGTCCCCAGACACGGTACTCGGGCCAGTAGACCCGCCCCAGCGTGGACCAATGGCCGAACAGGATGCGCTGCGCTGCGCTCGCCCGTCCGGCCAGTGCAAACCAGGGGATCAGGGGTTCTTCACCGTGCCGAGCCGTTTGCGCCGGGCTCAGCTTTTCACTCAGGACCAGCTGCCCATCCGGGCGGCAGTAGCGCAATCGGGTCAGGCAATTGGTGATGAACCGCAAGCGTTCATAGCCGTCCAGGGATTCACGCCAGATGTCCGGTTCGTCACCGTACATCTGGTGCAGGAATGTGGCGTGATCAGGCCCGCGTAGCGCCGTTTCAACCTCGCTGGCTAGGCGTAGCGCATCCGCTCGGGTCCATTGAGGCGGCAGGCCCGCGTGGATCATCAGCGCCTGCGGGTGGTCGATCGCCAGGGGCAGGTTACGCAGCCAGTCGCGCAGTACCTCGCCGTCCGGTGCTGCGGCGATCTCCTGTGCGGTGGCGTTCAGCGGGCGGCCATGGTCGGCCATGCTCAGGCGGGCCAGCACGCTGAGGTCATGGTTGCCAAGCAGGGCGCGACAGCTGTCGCCCAGACTGCGGGCGAGGCGCAGGGTATCCACCGAACGCGGGCCGCGGTTGATCAGATCGCCGAGCAGAATCAGCTGATCCTGCCCGGGGCAGAAGCGGACGGCATCAAGCAAGCGTTCAAGCTCGGTGGCACAGCCCTGAACGTCACCGACGACGTATGTGTTCACGCTTCTTTCACCAGGGTTCAGGAAAACTGTATTTTAAGCCGCCCAGATCATCGATTTGAAAGGCGTGTGAGCGACTTGCAAATACAGATTGACTGACCAATGATGGCGTACATCAATCTGAAAGGAGATTGAACATGGAATGGATGCAAACAGTTCAAGCGAAATACCAGAAGGGTGCCGCCGCGATTGAGTATGCGCTCATCGCAGGCTTGCTTGCGGCCATGCTGATCGGCGCGATTGCGCTGTTGTCCGGTGGTTTTACCAATGCGTTTACCGAGATCGGCAACTGTATCACCGGTCAGGAATGCAATTTTGGCTCGGATGGCGGTTGATCAACAGCCGTCCCGGCGAGATGCTTGACGCATGGATGCTGCTGGTAACGCGATAACGAAGACGCAGCGGGGTGCCACGGCGATTGAATTCGCCCTGGTGTTCCCGCTGTTGTTCATTCTGTTTTACAGCATGGTGGTGTACTCCTACCTGTTTGTTCTGCAGGAGAGCATTACCTATGCCGCCCAGGAGGCGGCTGCGGCGGCCCATCGTGTCAACCCGGTGGGTAACGAGAACTTCAACAGCGATGTGGCCACCCAAGTGAGCGGGCGACTGCCACAGGCCCTGGCCTGGCTATCGACCAGTCAGCGGTCCCATCTCGGCGTCAACTCCCCGGCGGTGGTCGAGATCAGCTGCTCGACACAGCCTCCCCCCGAAGAGCAGATCGGTACCGTCGTGCGGGTGTGCGAAGCCACCAATGTGGTCACGGTGACCGCCCGCTTCCGGGTCGAAGGGATCTTCCCCAGGCTGGATTTCCCGTTGCTCGGGAGTTTGCCGCCTATGCCCACAACCCTGGTCGGTTCCGGAACAGCGCTGGTCGGCGAAGCGTAGCGGCCTTGCCGTGCGTCGATGCGCCGCGTTCGGCGCGGCGGCGTCGGCAGACCTGATAACATCGACACTCGGAGGGCAGCGGTCAGCCAGCCGAAGCAAAGGAAAGGACTGCATGGGAAATCAGGGGCTCAAGTATGCGGCGTTGGCCGCAGTGGTATTGGCCATCGTGCTCGGGGTGCTGGCGTGGCGCATGAGCATGTCGATGACCGACCAGGCGCGCGAGCAGGCACGGGCCGAAATGGCTGCGCAGCAGCAGGTCAGCGAAGTTGAGCAGGAGCAGACCACCCTGGCTGTGGTGGCCCTGCGGTCATTGGCTGCAACGCAGGTTATCGGGGTTGATGATGTGGCGCTCAAGCCGGTGGCGGTTGTCCCGGAGCGCTATTTCAGCCGGGTCGAAGACGTGATCGGGCGTGAGCCACTGATCGACATTGATGCCGGTGCGCCGGTTACCCCGCGTTACTTCCGTGATTCCAATGTGTTGGCCCGGCTCATCCCGGACGGGCACAAGGCGATGTCGCTGGAAATTTCCGATGTGGTTGCTGTGGGCGGTTTTGTCCGTCCCGGAGATGAAGTGGACCTGCTGCTGTTCGTGCGTGGCAGTGACGGTCCGCCACAGAGCCGAATTTTGCTGCCACGGGTTCTGGTGCTGGCCTACGAGGATCGCATCATCGAACGGCCACAGGGTCTGAGCCGTGAAGAGGGGCGCAACGAGCGGCGCACACGCACCCGCACGGCGGTTGTTGCGATTCCGGATGCGCAGACCACCAAGGTGATGTTGGGTGCGAGTCTGGGCGAAATCCGTTTGGCTTTGCACCGACAGATGCTGGCAGGTGCCGACTCGACCGAGGGTGACAGCCTGTTGCCGCCGGCCGAGCCGGAAGCGACACCGTCGCCCGCCCAAACCGATAAGCAACGGCTGGCGGCCGAGCAGGCGATCACCCTGCAGGAGCTTACCCGGCTGGCCGAGAAAAAACCGTCACGTCCGAAACCGCCGGCTTACACCGTGCAGGTTTTCCGCGGCAGTGACATGCAAAAGGTGTCTGAATAATGAGCGTTTATTTCATGCTCCGGCGTGGGGGACTGGGATGCATGCTTGGGATCCTGCTGCAGGCATGGCTGATGCCTGGCGCGTATGCCGCACAGCTTGCACCCAAAGATGTGGTGATCGTCGAGCAGGGCACGCATCAGTTGCTGCGCGAGCGTCTGAGCGTATCGCGCATCGCCGTGGGTGATCCGGCCGTTGCTGATGTCAATGTGATCAATCGCAACGAACTGCTCATCACCGGCAAGACCCAGGGCGTGACCAGTCTGCTGGTCTGGTACAAGGAAACCAAGCAGACACGCGCCTACCGTCTGGCGATCAAGGACATCGAAGATCCGTTGGCTGGCCCCAGAGCGGAAGACACCGAACTGGGTCAGGCGCAAATCAGCAGTGGCGAACTGGCCGGGCAGCTGCCGAACGTGGAAGCACACAGCCGCGCTATGCAGCAGGCCGGCGATGATACGGCTGATCGCTCAACCGTTGCGGTGGGCACCCAGGTGCTGACCGAGATCAAGATCGCCGAGTTGTCGCGCAGCACCCTGCGCCAGTTCGGGTTCAACTTCCTACTGAACCGGCTGGATGGCACGATCGCAGTCACCCGGCCGGGCACCCTCAACTCGGCGACCCTGACCCCGTCGAGTACCAATTCTGATGGCGATGTGGTGCCCAGCGCCGTGGAACTGGCCAGCGCGGCAGGGTTCCTGCCACTGAGCAATGCCTTCAATATCGTGCTGGGCAATGCGACCAAGAACGTGCTGGGTTATCTGAGCATGCTCGAGAATCAGGGCCTGGTGCGGACGCTGGCCCAGCCCAGTCTGGTTGCGATGACCGGTCAGACTGCAACTTTCCTGGCCGGGGGCGAATTCCCGATCCCGGTCTCACAGGGCGGGACGGGCGGCATCAGCATCGAATACAAAGAGTTCGGTGTGCGCCTGGCACTGACACCTACCGTGCTGGGAAGCAATCGCATTGCACTCAAGGTGGCACCGGAAGTCAGCGAGCTGGATTTCTCCGCCGGCGTTCAGGTCAGCGGCACGGCCGTGCCCGCTTTGACCGTCCGGCGCACCGACACGACGGTGGAATTGGGCAGTGGCGAAAGTTTCGTGATCAGTGGCTTGATCAGTCGCAATATGATCACCAGCGTCGACAAGGTGCCGTTTCTTGGTTCCATCCCGTTTCTTGGCGCGTTCTTCAAGTCCAGTCGCTACGACCGTGACGAGCGTGAGCTGATCATGGTTGTCACGCCACATCTGGTCGAACCGCTCAAGGCCGGCGCACAGGTGCCGGATCTGCCGGGGCAGGAATATGACAACTACAAGCCGGACGCCTTTGATCTGATCTTTGGTGAGACGGGTCGCTTCAAGACCGGGTACAGCCGATGAAAAGTCAGGCTGCGGTCATTGCTTCAGACCCGGTTTATCTCACCTGGCTCAAGGAAACGCTGGGCACCAGCGTCGAGTTGCACTGGATTCGTCCGGACGATTCCGCAGACCCCGTGAGCGCGCAATTGCTGGGGATCGAGCGCCTCGAGATCGCTTTCGTCGAGGCCGATCCGCAAATTGGCAGTGATCTGCTTGAAGAGCTGACCGACACCCAGCCGGGTGTCCTGGTCGTGGCCATCGGAGCGGACAGCCCGACCGAAGCTGTGATCGAAGCCATGCGCGCCGGTGCGCGCGATTTCTTCGTCATGGGCCGCGATGACGATCAGCTGGCCGAACGCCTGCGCAAACTCATGCGCAAGTCTGCCACCCAGCAGGGCGGGGTTGAGCGCAGCGGACGTCTGTACTCCATCCATTCGGCCACCGGTGGGCCGGCGCTGGCCTGGACTGCGGAGCATCTGGCGCTGGCCTTGCAGGAGAACTGTCGCGCCGGGGAACGCGTGCTGGTGATTGATCTGGCAACCCCGCATGGGGCCTCGCTGGTGTTCATGAACATCGCCCAGACCTATTCGCTGCTCGATGCGGTGGCCGATGTGCACCGGTGTGACCAGACCTTGATCGACACGGCGTTTGCCAAGCACGCCTCGGGGCTGAATGTCCTCACCATGCCCGAAGATCTGGTCGAGCCGGCCCATCTGGATGATGTCGATTTACTGGCTTTGCTGGATGTGCTGGCCCGGCATTTCCACAGCATTGTGCTGTGCACTGCGGCCAACCTGCCGCTGAGGGCGCAGGCCGGTATTCTGTCGCGCGCCCACGCCAGTCTGATGGTGAGCGACGGCAGCATTCTCAACAGCCGGGCCAACAAGCATTTGCTCAAGGCTCTGCAACTGGAGGATTGCCCGCTGGACCGTCTCGGACTGGTGGTGGACAGCGACGGCATCGCCCGCGGCCTGGATGCCCAGAATCTGGCCCAGCTGGTCGAGCTGCCTTTGTGGGCGGTCATGCCGGTGAATTATCAGACGCGCCTGCAAGCCATGAATGCCGGTGATGCGCTGTACAAGCTGGCACCCAAGGATGCCTATTGCGCGGCCGCCCGTGATCTGGCCAAGCGCCTCGCGCGTCAGGACGTCAAGACGCTGGGGCAGCACACCGAGCGGCGCGGGCTGCTGCAAAGGATGTTCGGTGACGCGTGATGGAAGGGCAGACCGGTTTTCGCCTCTCTGATCAGTACCTGCAACTGAAAAGTCGCTTGCATCGGCATCTCATTGGCCAGATCGAAGAGCGTGATCTGCAGATTGCCGACTGGCCGCGCAGCAAGCTGCGCCAGTTCGTCGACGAACATGTGCGCCGATACGTGGTTGAGCAACGCCTGCCGGTCAACACGCGCGAAGCCAGCGGTCTGGCTCAGGATGTCGAAGACGAACTGATCGGCTTCGGGCCTTTGCAGACGCTGGTGGATGACGAAAGCATCGCCGATATCGTGGTCAATGGACCGAACAAGGTGTTTGTCGAGCGCGACGGCAAGCTTTCGTCGGCGCCGGTGCGCTTTGCCGACAACGCGCATGTCACGCGCATCGTGCAGCGCATACTGGCGCCCATCGGGCGTCGCATTGATGAATCCAATCCGATGGTTGACGCGCGCTTGCCTGATGGAAGTCGGGTCAATGCCATCATTCCGCCGGTGGCGCTGGACGGCCCTTGCGTCTCGATCCGGAAGTTCCGTCGCGAACCGCTCAATGCAGATGATCTGGTGCGCTACGGTTCGGTCAGCCGGGAGATTCTCGACTTTCTCAGCGCGGCCGTTGCCAGCCGACGCAGTCTCATCGTGGTCGGCGGAACCGGCTCGGGCAAAACCACTTTCCTGAATCTGCTCAGTCAGTGGATTCCTCATGCGGAGCGCGTCATCACCATTGAGGACGCCGCCGAGCTGCGCCTTGAGAATGAACACGTCGTGCGTCTGGAAACACGCCCGGCCAATCTGGAAGGGCATGGTGAGGTCAGCGCGCGCGATCTGGTGCGCAACGCCTTGCGCATGCGCCCCGACCGCATCGTGCTGGGCGAGGTGCGCGGAGACGAGGTGCTGGATATGTTGCAGGCCATGAATACCGGACATGAGGGTTCCATGACCACACTGCATGCCAACAGTCCGCGTGACGCCTTGCACCGCTTGGAGCTGCTGGCCGGGTTTGCCGGTTTCAATGGCGACCAGCGCATGTTGGGACGCCAGATCGGCAGCGCCCTGGATCTGCTGGTACAGCTTGCGCGACTGCCTGACGGGCGGCGCCGGCTGACCCAGGTGTGCGAGTTGCGGATGGATGATGATCAGCTCACCACGGTGCCGCTGTTCCGCCATGTTCTCGACAGCGACACCTTCGAGCGTCTGTGATGGGTGTTGTTCTCGTCATGTTGAGTGCGGTGGCTCTGCTGCTCTTGGCCGCGGTTTTCCTGTGGCTGGGCAGCCGTCAGGCCAGCCGCGTGGACATCGACTGGCAGGCGCGGATCGTTGGTGAGCGGCCCGCCACGGGCCCTGCCGAGTTTGAAAGCGAGGGCCGACGAGTCGGCATGACCGACGGCTGGTACGCGCGACAGCTGCAGCGTGCCGGACTCGATCCGGAATCTTCCGGCCCCTTGCGCTGGCTGCTGGTGTGCGGCTTGCTGGTCATTGTGATCACATTGTCGGCGGGCGTTCTGCCGGGTGTTGTGGCATTCGCCATACTCGCTTGCGGAGCCTGGTTGTGGCTGATGAACCGGATTGCAAAGCGGCGCGCCAAAATCCTCGAGCAATTGCCTGATTTCGTGGAGCACATGGTGCGCGCACTGGCCGCCGGCAACAGTCTGGAAGAGGCCTTGTACAGTGCAACGGCCGATGCCGAGCAGCCGATTCGCGGCTTGTTCCTCAGTGTTGCCCGGCAAGTGCGTCTGGGGGCACCGATCGAAGACGTGCTGGATGAGGCGGCCTTGATCCACGATGTGAATGATGTCCGGGTCATGGCCATGGCTGCGCGGGTCAACCGGCGCTATGGCGGCAGTCTGCGGCGTATTTTCAAGAGCCTGGTGCAGGCCATCCGTGAACGCGATGCGGCGGCGCGCGAACTGCGTGCACTGACGGCAGAGACGCGTTTTTCCGCGGTGGTGCTGGCGGTGGTGCCGATCGGACTGAGCCTGTACATCCTGAGCCAGAACCCGGACTACTACGTTGACATGTGGAACCAGTCAACCGGGCGTATCCTGCTGCTGCTGTCGGTGTTCCTGCAGGCCAGTGGCGTTATGGTGATCTGGCGCATGCTCCGGGTTGCCGAGCGGGAGGGCTGATGATGGGGCCGATCCTGCTCGGGCTGGCTTGTGCACTGGCGGTGCTGGCCATATTTCTCGGAGGCTGGTGGGTTGCAACGGTGCGCGAGACACAGCGCGCCACCCAGCGTGTGAAAACCGATGTACTGCGCGCCCCACGGGACGATGATGACCGCTGGTGGGCCCTGTTTGCCGAGCCGGGGCAGCGCGTCGATGCATGGTTCGACGAGAACGGTGAAACCGATCGACTGCTGGTTCAGGCCGGTCTGCGCAACAGCATGCAGCGCGGTGCGTATTTCGCAACACAGGCTTTGCTGCCTTTGGGCGGTGTGGCCGTGGTGGTGATCGCAGTGCTGCTCGGGCGCCTGGATGGACCGATGGGCTTCATCATCGGCTTCGGGGTGGCCTGCGCTTTTCTGCTGGCGCCACGGATCTGGTTGCGACGCCGCGCGGGTCGGCGACAGATTCAGGTCAAAAGTGAAGTCGCCATGTTTATTCATCTGCTGGCCTTGCTGTTCGATGCCGGACTGAGCCTGCGTCAGGCACTGGCCAGTCTGGTCCGTGAGGGCCACGGTGTCTTGCCGGTGATCGGCGAGGAAATTCGCATTGTCCTGCGCCAGCTGGAGGCCGGTGCCGATCCATCTGAAGCCCTGCATGCGATGGGCAAGAGTCTCGATGTGGCCGAACTCAACGCGGTGCTCGGCGTGCTGCGCCAGGTCGACCGCTACGGTGGTGAGTTGCGGGAGCCGCTGATGGAGGCGCTGTCGGTGGTCGAGGAGCGACGTCAGCTGAGCTTGCGGGAAAAGGTCAATGGCTTGTCCGGGCGCATGACGGTGGTCATGGTGCTGTTCTTTTTCCCGGCTCTGCTCATTTTTGTCGCGGGTCCGGCATTTCTTTCCATTGCGCGGGCGTTGGGCTCATGATCAGACACAGTGTTAGGTATGCCATTGCGGCCCTCGCTTTCGGTCTGGGGGGCTGCGCCTCGATTCCCAATTCGGCCGAGGAAGCGGCCCTGCGCGAGCGACCCAATCAGCCGCGCATGCATGCCGAACTGATCAGCAGCATGCTGGCCCAGGGGCGCAACTACGCAGCCATGGCGCACATCGAAGCGCTCGAACGCGAAGGGCGAACCGACAAAGACCAGTTGCGCCTGCTGCGCGCCTCGGCCCAGTACCAGCTGGGTGAACTGGCCGCGGCGGAAACCAATTATCGCCAGCTGACCGACACCGACTATGCGGGACAGGCCTGGCATGGCCTGGGGCTTATCGCAGCTCAGCGCAATCTTCGCCAGGCCGTGATCTACTTCAATCAGGCGGTCAGTACGCGGCCGACGGACGCGCAGATTCGCAATGATCTGGGCTACACGCTGATGCTGGCCGGACGCCTGTCCGAGGCGCGTCACCACCTTGCCACGGCCACGGAGCTGGTCACCGAAGACAAGCAGGCGCAAAACAACCTGGTTCTGAGTTTTCTGCTCGAAGGGCAGGACGACAAGGCGCGCAAGCTGGCCGCTAGCTTTCGAATTGGCGATGCGGATTTTCGCCACCTTCAGGCCGAAAGCCGGGTGATTCAGCGCATGATGACTCAGCGTGCCAATGAATTTGAACAACCGCTGGCCGATGCGGCCACGGCGAAGGAGAAGTCGCATGACAACAAGGATTCTGTTCAGCGCCAGTCTATTCCTGGCCTGTACCGCAACACTCGCTGAGGCTCCCCGGGTCGGGACCACCACGCAGGAATGGATTGATCTGCAGAAATCCGGTGTTGAAGCGCCGGAGGATGATCGTCCGTTGCAGGGGGATGTGGCCAAGCGCACGTATCAACGCTATCTCAAGAGTTTCGAAACGGATGTGCCGGAACAGTTTGAGAGCGAATCCAGCCTGCGCTAGGGCCGACCCGTGAGCGCCCGGATGTCCGCCAACTCCCGTTCGCGTCAGCGTGGCGCGGCGGCTATTTTTGCCGCCGTCGGGATGATCGGCATGCTGATCGCGGCCGCCTTCGCGATTGATCTGGCGCAGCTTTATGTGGCCAAGCGCCAGTTGCAGAACATGGCCAATCTGGCCGCCCTGGATGTCGCCCGTGCGGCTGGCGGCTGTCTGGCGCCGGATCTGGATCGGCAGGCCATGGCCAATGCCACGGCGCTGTCCACGATCAGTCGTCTTGGTGGCCAGAATGAGTGGCTGCAGGGCGGCAGTGTGGGACTGGGTGAGGTGGTGGTGGATGCCGGCAACGTGCGCCATTTTCAATCCACGCTAGTTGAGCAGATAGGGCAGGCCTATGCCTTCGACCTGAGCCTGCAGCGCGCCCTGCCGCCGTTGTTGCTGCCATTGCCGAGCGGCAATCCCGACGGTGCGGTGATGCGCGCACGGGCCTCTTCGACGATGGCGCCATCCGCGGTATTTAACGTGGGCTCGGCCCTGGTCAGCCTCGATACCTCGGATGTGCCGGCCCTCAACGCATTGTTTTCCAGCCTGCTGGGCAGCCCGTTGGCGCTTGACCTGCTGCATTACCAGGGCTTGATTGGCTCATCCGTGGCTTTGCTGGATGTGGCGGACGAACTGGTTGGCGTGACTTTGCAACAATTGCTCAGCGAGCCGACCAGCGCTCCGGGTTTTCTGACGGCCGTGGCCAATGCGTTGTTCGATGCCGGCGAAACCGTTGCCGCTTCGGCCATCGATTCGATCGCCGCCATCGCGCCGGATGAGAGCATCGTGCTGGGTGATGTGCTGGGCAGTCCGTCCGGCTTCGTGAGCAGTGTTGGCGGGGTTGCAATCGGGGCGCTGGATCTGGTTCGCGCGGTCGCCTTCCAGCTCGGCGAGCCGGTGCTGGCGCTGACGCCCGATGTCACCATCCCGGGGGTGCTGGAAACGCAGATCGAGGTGACCATAGGCCAGTCGCCGCAATCCGGCGCCGGCCCCGCGTTCCGCGACGAGTTGCAGAACTACATGACCACGGCGTCGACGGCACAAGGCCAGATCGATGCGGCGATCAAAGTGCCGCTGCTGGGTGGTTTGCTCGGCAATCTGGCTTCAATCAATCTGCATGTCGACCTGGCGCGCGCCCAGGCTGACCTGGAAGAAATCCGCTGTGCCGGACGTGATCGTCTGCACCACGAAGTCGATATCGGTGTTACCACCTCGGTTGCACGGCTGGAAGTGAACAACCCGGCCAGTGATCCGCTGGTCGATGTGCTGGGCCTGGTCAAGGTCTGCTGGGTCGGTGCGGTGGAGGTCGGCTCGGGGCAGTCCGTGCCACTGACCTTCGTCGGGCCTTTTGATCCGGACAATCCGCAGCCGCGCGACATCTCCACCTCGCTGGGGGCCGGTTTGTCACACGCCTTGAGTGATCTGATCATCCAGCAGCCGCCACAGCTGTGCGGTCCGCTGGGCAGTCTCAATGTGTTGCTGTTCCTGCTTGGTCTGGGCAACGAAGATTCCTTGCTGTCACTGGTGTTGTCCGGAATCCTGGGGCCTGTCACATCGGTGCTGGATGGGATACTGGATCCGCTGCTGGGTATCATTGGCCTGGATGTCGCTGGTGGCGAGGTCGTCGTGCGCGAGGTTTACATGCCTCCGCCGGCGTTGATCGCAACGCATTAGCGATGCATTGGCCGCAAGCCCTGGCTTGCGCTATTCACTGGGAATGTAAATGCGAACCGGCCTGCCCGTTGCCGCAGCGATGATCCTGTTGTGCCTTTGCCTGGCTGGGGTGGTGCGCAGCTGGAGCGATGCGGGGGTGCGTGATACCCAGGCGCTGCTTGAAAGCGTGACCGTGCGTCTGGCGCGAGGCGATCGTACGGGCTATGTCGATCTGCTGCGCGACCAGCGCCCGGCGCTGTCATGGCGCGTGCAATTGCGTGATCGCGACGGGCGCTTGATCGCCAGCTGGCCACGCCCGCTGGCGCACGGCTGGGGCATGCTGAGCCCCGCGCTGGAGCAGGCCCGTGACCGCCTCACCGATGTATTGACTCAGTCGCGCCGCTGGACGGTGTACCACGATGGCAGCGCGCTCGGGGAACTGACCGTGTATCAGTTGCGCGGGCTGCTCGGTTTGCCCGCGGCGGGCTGGCTGTATCTGCTGACCAGCCTGCTTGCCCTGGCCGCATTGCTTAGCCTGACGCAGCGCGCTCAGGCGGCAAAGCCGGCGGCCCGTATCGCGCCACGTTTGCGTGAGACGCCGGGCACCGTGGAGCGCTTGAGTCTGCGACTGGGTGAGGCGCTGGGCGGACTGGACTTGGGCGTGCTCATGCTCAACGGGCAGGGCCAGGTTGTGTACATGAACACGGTGGCTCAGCGCATGACAGGCTGGTCGATGGCAGATGCCCGGCATTTGCCGGCCTTGTCGGTCTTGCGCCCGGACAACAGCGATGCCGCCATGCCGATGCCGGAAAGCTGGTTTTCCGATGATCGCGGTGCGGCGCGTCAGGAATGGTTGCTGGCCGGGCGGCATGGGCAAGGCAGCTGGATGGAGGTTCAGCGTCTGCCGTTCAAACGGCGTGGTGGTCAGGCCGGTGCGAGTTTGCTGGTGCTGCGCGACATCGCGCGCCAGCGGCAGCAAATCAACAGTTTGCAGCGCGAAGCGCAACTGGCGAGCCGGACGCTGGACTTTATCCGTGATGGCGTAGCCGTCAGCGACCGTTTCGGTCGCTTGCGCTGGGGAAATCAGCCGCTGTGTCAGATGTTTGGTTATGCCGCCGACGAACTGAACGGCATGACCCTGGCCAAGCTATTGCCGGTGCCGTTTCTGAATGATCCCGAAGTCAGCCTGCAGCAGTATCTGGAAGGTCAGGATGGGCATCCACCGGCCGTTGTGGGTTGGCGCAAGGATGCCAGTACGGTTGCGGTTGATCTGCTGGTGCGTGAACTGTTTGATGACAATTACGCCTATCTCCTGCTGATCCGCAGCCGGCGCGAACGCCTTGAGCGGGACAACCTCGCCCTGCGCCTGCACTACCTGCGCGAGCACGGTGGGTCGGCCTGGCTGGAAATCGATCCGGATACGTTTTACATCAACGAGGCCAATGCACAGGCTTGTGCCTGGGTTGGGCATGATCTGGAACGGTTGCGCCGTATGACCCTCATGCATCTGCTGCCATTGTCGCATCGCGAGGACCTTGAAGCGGGCATCAAGGCGCTGCGCGAGGGGCATATTGTGCGGCTGGAGCGTGATCTGTTGTGGCGCGACACCGCCGGGGTTACCCGGGCCGTGCGTCTGCGCCTGTTCTACTCGGCAGACGAAGAGCCGCCCGTGCTTCTGGCGGTGGTGTCTGAGCGGCTCAGTCCAGACTGACCGCGAGCATATCGCAGGCGCAACGGTGCAGCACCGTGTCTTCCGCGTGATTGAACAGGGCGGCCAGCCCGCTGCGGCAATGATTGCCGATCACCACCAAGTCGACGGCACCTTGTCGCAGACGTGTTTCCAGTTCGGTGGTCAGGTCGCCATTGACCACGCTGGCGCAGGCCGGTTCGATTGCGAACTCTTCGCTCAGCTGGGCGACAAAGGCGCGCGCTTGTGATTCCAGTTCTTCCGCAATCGGAATCGGGGCGGTCAGCATGGCATCTTCCGTGCCGGTCAGGGGCACGTATTCAACCACGTGGAGCAGGCGCAGTTCGGCGCCAAATTGCTCGGACAGCGTTTTGGCCTGCCTGACCACGCGGCGGCTGCTTTCGTTCAGGGCCACCAGGCAGAGTATCGACTGATACACAATTCACCTCCGGACGCAGCGGTGTGTCATCAAGGACGCATGCACTATACTAACGCAGCTATACGGCCGCCCGAATGCTTCGAGGCGGTCTTTTTCGGGATTCAAAATGTTGCAACGCAATAAATCCATCAAGCTGGTGCGCGATGTTGTTGGGAGCAGTCTGCGTATCGGGCAGACCGCAAGCGTGGTGGGGCGCACAGGGGTGAACTGGCTGCTGGGGCGTCGTCCGCCGGCACCCGTGCTGATGCGTCAGACGTTCGAACAGCTGGGGGCGACCTACATCAAGCTGGGGCAGTTCATCGCCAGCGCGCCGTCCTTGTTCCCGCGCGAATATGTTGACGCATTCCAGGGCTGTCTTGATGACGTGCCCTCGCTGCCATTCTCCTACATCCGCAAAACGCTGGAAGAGGAATTCGAGCGACCGTTGGATGAGATTTTCAGCCACATTGAAGAGCAACCGCTGGCGTCGGCGTCGATTGCGCAAGTGCATGGCGCGACCCTGGTCAGTGGCGAAGACGTGGTGATCAAGGTGCAGAAGCCCGGGGTGGAAACCGTCCTGGCGACCGATTTCAACGTGCTGTATGCCTCGGCACGCGTCCTCGAGCGCCTGGTGCCGGGCGTCGACCGGGCCTCGCTGGGCGACATCATCGGGGATGTGCAGGCCACCATGCTCAAGGAATGTGATTTCCTGGCGGAAGCCAACAACATCGAGATTTTTCGGGACTTTCTGAGCGAATCCGGCAACCAGTTCGCCCTCGCACCCAAGGTTTACCACCACGCCACCACGCGTCGAGTCCTGACCATGGAGCGCTTTTACGGCGTGCCGTTCACCGACCTGGAATCGATACGCAAATACTCGCCGCAGCCGGAGTTCACGCTGATCAACGCGCTGAACACCTGGATGGATTCGCTGGTGCGGTGCCAGTTCTTTCATGCCGACGTCCACGCCGGCAACCTGATGGTGCTGGAAGATGGGCGCGTTGGTTTCATCGATTTCGGCATCGTCGGTCACATCCGCAAGGAAACCTGGCAGGCGCTCATCGATTTCATGCAGGGCCGTGCCAGTGGCAACTATCTGCTCATGGCCCAGTGCATGCTGACCATTGGCGTGACCTCTGACAATGTCAATGTCAACGATCTGGCGCGCGATCTGCGTGATCTGATCGAATCCGCCCAGAACATGATCGAAGGGCCGGTGGAGCAGGACCTGGACGTCGATGAGGCCGAGCGTTTCATGCTTTCCATCGTTGATCTGGGGCGCAGGCACGGGGTGCGCTTCCCCAAGGAATTCGCCCTGTTGCTCAAGCAGCTGCTGTATTTCGACCGCTACATTCAGTTGCTGGCGCCGGATCTGTCACCGTTTGATGATTCACGCATCCAGCTGATTCACTGATACTGCGGCGGACTGCGTTTTAGTCCGACAGGCTGAAATTCAGCGTGGTGGTCTGTCCGGCGCTGACACTGGCGTTGCGCGTGGTCACGAAGAGGATGCCGTCAAAGCGCAGTGGGTCATCGAGATCGGCGCTGCAGGTCAGGGCAAGCGTGTAATCACCGGCAGGCAGGAAGGCGGCCACGTAGTCTGCGTTGGCGGCGTCCAGGTTGATCAACGCAGTGGTGAGTGGCTCGGGCGTTGAGCCGTCGATTTCATCCGCTGTGATGTTCGAGCCCGAAAACACATATATGACCTCACCACGTTGAGGGTCGTTGTCATTGTCGCAGCCGCCTTCGGTGAGCAGTTGTTCATCCACGTTGCCGGCGATGCTGCCGGCATCGTCGTTGGCGATCAAGCGCATGCGAGGCGCGATGATGCGGTCGCCTGCGCTGTTGGCGTCGAGCAGCAAAGCGCTGCGCAGATCCAGATGCAGGGTGACACGCGTGTCTTCGTCCTCATTCACGCTGAAACGGTTTTGCGCGGTGAGGCTGCTGCCGGCTCGCAGAATCAGGGATACCTCGCTGCCGTCGCTGTAGCTCAGGCGCGAGTCCAGGGTGTCGGATTCGGCTTCGATTAGCAGGGTAGCGCCGGTATAGGTGCCGGTGCTGAGTTCTTCGTTGCTGAGCAGCGCGCGGGTGCGCCCCTGGCTGAGATTGACCAGGTCGATCTCAAGATCGTCGCCCAGATCGATGTCCTGAGTGGTGCCGTCCTCACGGTTCAGGCGCAGGGTCTGAACACGCAGGATGGCCGCCTCGACACCTTCCGGCGGGGTCGCGCTGATGTCGATGTTGACCGCACCTTCGCAGCCTGCCAGGGCGGTCAGGGCGAGCACGGGAACAAGGCGCAGGAATGTCTGGGGCATGGGGCAGGGCTCAGGGCGAAGGGAGGCAGGAAGCCGGGCTGATCAGCGTATTGTTGTGCCAGACCCAGGATTCCACGGTGCTGTCGGTTTGAAAGCGCTGGCGCAAAAAGTTCCCGAGATGTTCGGGCCTGGCGGTGGAGGCAAACCGGTCGGGTGCGCCCGAGCGCGGCCCGTTCCACAGGCGCTCGACCTGTCTGGCGATTGCCGGCGAGGGGTCGATGACATGCACGTCGGGGCCAACGATCTGGCGAATCAGATCAATGGCCAGTGGATAGTGGGTGCAGCCCAGCACCAGGGTGTCGGCGCCACGCGCCAACATGGGCTGCAAGTGTCCGCGCAGCTGGGCCGCAAGATCATCAGCCTCGTTTTCGATCGCTTCAGCCAGCCCGGGACAGTCGCTGGCCACGATTTCGACATGGCCGGCAAAGCGCGCTGCGGTGTTGCGCAGCAGCGCTCCCTGCAGGGTGCCGCGGGTGGCCATCAGGCCTACAACGCCGCTACGGGTATGCAGCGCAGCCGGTTTGACGGCGGGTTCCATGCCGACGAACGGAAGCGCCGGGAAGCTGGCGCGCAAATGCTCCAGTGCCGCTGCTGAAGCCGTGTTGCAGGCGATGACGATCAGTCTGGCGCCCTGATCAAGCAAGGCTTGGGTCGCGCCCACACAGAGCTGGCGGATCTCATCGCTGCTCCGCGGACCATAGGGCAGGTGGGCCTGATCTGCCAGATACAGGCAGGGCAGCTCCGGCACGTGCTGGCGCAGTGCCGACCATACAGTTAGGCCGCCCAGGCCAGAATCGAAGATGCCAACGCAGGCCAAGCTCGTAAACCGCTTAGAGCAGGCCGACCCAGTCGTATTTGCTGGTGCTGACGGCCAGAAAATGCGGATTGAGTAGCTCGCCCTTGGTGTTGTAGCGCAGCACCTTGCCATCGGTCTTGATCACCGCGCCTCCGGCGGCCTCCAGCACGCACTGTCCTGCGGCCGTGTCCCACTCGGAAGTCAGGCCGAGGCGCGGGTAGAAATCGGCGCTGCCTTCGGCGATCAGGCAGAACTTCAGCGAGCTGCCGGCCGAGACGGGCTGGTGCGGGGGGATCTTGTCGAGCAGTGCGTCGACTTCGGGGGCGCGGTGACTGCGGCTGACCAGCACCTTCCAGTCGGTGTCGGGTAGCGCTCGGCAGCGTATGGCGTCAACCTGGCCTTGTGCATCGCGTTTGAATGCGCCGTCCTTGCTGCCCCAGTACGCGGTGCCCAGCGCGGGCGCCAGGACCACTGCGCGCACCGCCTTGCCATTCTCGATCAGGGCGATGTTCACGGTGAACTCGCCGTTGCGCTTGATGAATTCCTTGGTGCCGTCGAGCGGGTCAACCAGCCAGTAGGCATGCCAGCCCTGACGCACGGCATAGTCCGGAATGCCGCCTTCTTCGGACAGCACCGGGATGTCCGGGGTCAGCGAGGCGAGTCCTTCGCTGATCACCTTGTGCGCCGCGAGGTCGGCCTGGGTCAGCGGTGAATTGTCTTCTTTCTCTTCAACTTCGATCGTGCCGTTGTAGATTTTCAGTATGGCGTCGCCGGCCCGTTCAGCCAGGGTCAGCAGGGTTTCGATCTTGGGATAGTCCATGTTTTTCATGCGCCAGCGGCGCGTGGCAGTTCGACGAAAGGCGCTGATCTTCTCACACCTTGCCGCGGCGTATAGCTCCATTGGGACGAGATGGACGCTGGTCTGGCGGCCGCTTGAGGATGCGGGCTAGCATAGCGCGCATGGATGACGCGCTTGAATGGGATCGCATCGACACCGTGTTGCTGGACATGGATGGCACGGTGCTGGATCTGGCTTTCGACAATTACTTCTGGCTGACGCACTTGCCGGCGGCCTGGGGCGAGCCTCGCGGGCTTGCACCGGAGCAGGCGATGCAGGAGCTGATGCCCCATTTCATCGGCCTGCGCGGCAGCTTGCTCTGGTACTGCCTGGATCATTGGAGCGAACTGCTCGAGATGGACATCGTGGCGCTCAAGCAGGAGTGTCGCGACATGATCCGTTTCCTGCCCGGTGCGGAGGATTTTCTGCGCCAGGTCCAGGCCAGTGGCCGCCGTTTGCTGCTGGTCACCAATGCGCATCCCGATGCGCTGGCGCTGAAGCAGTCACAGTGCCCGATTCACGACTATTTTGAAGGCTTGCACAGCACCCACAGCTGGGGCCGGCCCAAGGAAGATGCGCGTTTCTGGCACGATTTCGCCCGCGACTGCCAGGTCGATCTTGAGCGTAGCCTGTTCGTGGATGACAGCGAGGCGGTGTTGCGCGGCGCGGTGGCCGGCGGGGTCAGTCAGGTCTGCGGCATCCTCGCCCCGGACACCTCAACCCCGGCACGACAGCCTTTCGGTGAATGGCCCCATGTGCACGGTCTTGGCGATATCCGGGTTGTTCCGCGTTAGGACATAGCGCGCCATCAGGAGCTGCCTGAGCGCCGACGTGAGCCACCACCGCCGGGGCGACGGCGTCCACCGCCACGGCCTGAGCGTGATTTGTCCGGGCCGCCGCTGGGGCGTTTCTTGCGCTTGCTGGGCGGCAGATCAAGCGGGGTCAGCCAGCTCGGATCCGGGTGATCGGCGCTGAGCTTGTAACCCACGTACTGCTCGATGTCGGGCAATGAGTAGACGTAGCGTTCGCAACAGAACGAGATGGCGTCGCCATCCTCGCCGGCGCGCGCGGTGCGCCCGATGCGGTGCACGTAATCTTCCGCGTCCTGCGGCAGATCGTAGTTGATCACGTGGCTGACCCGCGGCACATGCAGGCCACGCGCGGCCACGTCGGTGGCCACCAGCAGCGGCAGCTTGTCGTCGCGAAAATCCTGCAGCAGGCGCTCGCGCTTGTTCTGCGGTACATCGCCCGACAGCGCGCCAACCTTGTAGCCGGCACGATCCAGCATGTCGGTCACATCTTCGGCTGCGCGGCGGGTGTTGACGAACAGCATGGTGCGGTGCGGCTCGTGGGTCTTGAGCAGATGCAGCAACAGCCAGATCTTGTCGCGGCTTTCAACGTGGTAGAGCTGCTCGCGCACCTTCTCCGCGGTCACGCTGTCGCTCTCGGTCTTAATCCACTCAGGCTCGCCCAGATGCTCGTAGGCCAGCTCCATGACCTTCTGCGACAGGGTTGCCGAGAACAACAGATTGAGGCGCTTGTCCGGCGCCGGCATGCGCCGGAACAGGTAACGGATGTCCTTGATGAAACCGAGGTCGAACATGCGATCGGCTTCGTCCAGGACTGCCACTTCCAGCGCCTTGAGGTCGTAGTTGTGCTGCTTGTGGTAGTCGATCAGGCGACCCGGGGTGCCGATCAGCAAATCGACACCGTCGATCACAGCCTGCTGCTGGGATTTGTATGCGGTGCCGCCATAGACCACGGTGTAACTGATGCCGGTCTTTTCGCACAGCGGTTTGGCATCCGCGGCAATCTGCTGGGCCAGTTCACGGGTCGGTGCCACCACCAGCGCGCGCGGTTGATTGGGCTTGCGCCCCTCAAGGCCCGGACTTTGCATGAGGCGATTCAGGGTTGCCAGGAGAAAGGCCGCGGTTTTGCCGGTACCGGTTTGGGCCTGACCTGCAACGTTTCGTCCGGCCAGTGCGATCGGCAAAGTCTGCGCCTGGATCGGGGTGCAATATTCCAGGCCCACCTCGGCGAGGCCAGCCTTGAGCTGCGGGTGCAGGTCGAGACTGTCCAGGCGGACATCGGTGAGATGGGTCGGTTTAGTCATTTTCGGGTGCTTGCATTTGTTGGAAGTTTGGGTCGACAATAGCCGAAACGCGAATCGCGTCGCGCATGCCTCAGGTGCATGACCGCGCCCGGTGCTTGAACAGAGCACATGGATCGAAGCCATTCGTAATCATAGCAGGCGATACCACTGTTCCTCTTGGTCTGACGGTAAACCCGTTGGCAAGGTTCGGGTATCGCACTGAACAGATTCCTTTTCCCACCTCTCTCAGACCTGACTGCGGGTCGGGAAGCCTTGAGTTCCACGTCACGTATTTTTCCATGTCGTGGTTCTTAATCCATTGATTATTCAAGATTCTTATTGACAAGGATGAGCAACATGAGCGACCAGATTGTCAAACTCACGGACGCCAATTTCGAGGCCGAAGTGATCAATTCCGATGTCCCCGTGCTGGTGGATTTCTGGGCGGAATGGTGCGGTCCGTGCCGCATGATCGCGCCTATCCTTGAGGAACTGGCGCCGGAATATGCCGGCAAGCTGAAGATCGGCAAGCTGAACATCGACGAAAACCAGGACAAGACTGCTGAGTTCGGCGTGCGTGGTATTCCCACCTTGCTGCTGTTCAAAGGCGGAGAAGTTGCTGGCACCCAGGTTGGCGCGGTGTCCAAAGCGCAACTCGCTCAGTTTGTGGATTCCGCAATTTAATTACGCAGGATTTGATGGTGTCGAACGAAACCCCTGAAGACGTGGTGGCAGCGCCCGTGGCGGATAGCCCCGCTTCATCGGAAAACGCATCTGCAGATGCGCCCAAGCCCAAAGCAACGCGCAAGCCGCGCAAGCCCAAGCAGGCTGCAGCGGAAGAGACGGCAGGCGCTGAAGCGTCGGCCAGCAGCGCAGCGCCGGCGGCTTCGGACAACGCGGGCGCCTCGTCGTCGGCCGGTTCCGACGACCAGGGCGGCGCTGAGGAGCGCAGCCAGGCTCAGGGTGGTGGCGATGCCAACGATGGCGACAACGATCGCGGCAACAACAGCCGCGGCAATCGTCAGCGTGGCCGTAACCGACGCAACAACCGCAACAACCGCGGTGGCGGTGGCGGCGGTGGTAACGGCAATGGCAATGGCAACAGCGGTGGCGGAGGCGGCAACGAGCCGCGTTATGTCATCAACGAAGAGTTGCCGGTTATTGATCTGGTGGAACTCAAGCGCAAGCGCGGCGAAGAACTGCTGACGATTGCGCATGAACTGCAGATCGAGAACATCTCGCGTATCAAGAAGCAGGATCTGGTCTTCCAGCTGCTCAAAGGCTTTGCCCGTGTCGGTCATCAGATCGACGTCACCGGTGTGCTGGAAATTCTGTCCGATGGTTACGGCTTCCTGCGCAACACGGATGATTCCTACGATTCCGGCCCGGATGACATCTACGTGTCGCCGAGCCAGATCCGGCGTTTCTCGCTGCGCACGGGCGACACCATCACCGGCTCGATTCGTCCGCCCAAGGAAGGCGAACGCTACTTTGCGCTGCTCAAGGTGGATTCGATCAACTTCGAGCCGCCGGAGAATTCGCGCAGCAAGGTGCCGTTCGAAAATCTCACGCCGCTGTTCCCGAATGAACGCATTCGCATGGAGCAGGGCAACGGTTCGACCGAAGACATCACCGCGCGTATTGTCGACCTGTGCTCGCCCATCGGCGGTGGTCAGCGTGGCCTGATTGTGGCGCCGCCCAAGGCGGGTAAAACCATGCTGCTGCAGAACATCGCGCAGAGCATTGCGAGCAACTACCCGGATCATTTCCTGCTGGTGCTGCTCATTGATGAGCGCCCCGAGGAAGTCACCGACATGCAGCGCACGGTGCGTGGCGAGGTGTTGTCCTCAACCTTCGACCAGCCGGCCCAGCGTCATGTACAGGTGGCCGAAATGGTCATCGAGAAAGCCAAGCGTCTGGTCGAGCACAAGCGTGACGTGGTGATTCTGCTGGATTCCATCACCCGTCTGGCGCGTGCCTACAACACGGTGGCGCCGTCTTCGGGCAAGGTGCTGTCCGGCGGTGTGGATGCCAATGCCTTGCAGAAGCCCAAGCGTTTCTTCGGCGCGGCGCGCAACATCGAGGAAGGCGGCAGCCTGACCATCATCGCCACGGCGCTGGTCGACACCGGTTCGCGCATGGACGAGGTGATTTACGAGGAGTTCAAGGGCACCGGCAACATGGAGTTGCACCTGGATCGCCGTATCGCCGAAAAACGCATCTTCCCGGCGATCAACATCAATCGTTCCGGCACCCGCCGCGAAGAGCTCATCACCGATCCGACCGAACTGCAAAGTGTCTGGATTCTGCGCAAGCTGTTGCATTCCATGGACGAGGTTGCAGCGATCGAGCTGCTGCTGGACCGCATGAAGCAGACCAAGAACAACGGCGATTTCTTCGCCGCGATGAAACGCAACTAAGATTCTGTGCGTGAAAAAGCCCGGCTAGCCCGGGCTTTTTTGTGGCTGGTGCTAAAGTCGCCAGCTCAAGGAGAGGTGATCATGTCCGTCCGAATACAAGTGCTGCTGGCGCTCGTCGGCATCCTGTTCAACCTGGGCGTACAGGCCGCCGAAGCGGATCTGGATCAGCGCCTGAGGGCGCGTCTGGTCAATTCGACGCCGGGCGCTGTGGCCAGTGCAGGCGGCCAGCGGCTGCATGCCACGGTGGCGCTCAAACGCTTTTATCTTGAACGTCTGTACCAGCCGGTGTGGGTGTCCGGCGCCGAGCTGAGCCGTGCCGGACGCGACCTGCTGGCGGTGCTGGACAGTGCCACCACACACGGTTTGCGCGCCGAGGACTATCACCTGGATGCGATTGCACGGCTGACGGCTCAGCCGCTGAGTCAGCCGGGTCAGGCCGTGGATGCGGAATTGCTGCTGGCCGATGGCGCCTTGCTGTTTGCCAGTCATCTGGTTGCCGGGCGGGTCAATCCTGCATCGATTGATGCGGAATGGTTTGCCGAGATGCGGGGTACGGACGTGGTGGCGGCGTTGTCGGCAGCGCTGGGTGAGGGGCGGCTGGTGGCCGCGTACGAGCAGCTTGCACCCCAGGATGCACGCTATCAGCGCCTCAGGACGGCGCTGGCACAATGGCGTGAGCGTGCCACAGCCCCCGCAGTGGCGCCGATACCGGATGGGCCGTGGCTGGAGTTGGGTCAGCAGGGCGCCGCGGTCGCGACCTTGCGTCAGCGCTTGGGGCTGGCGCCGGAGCCGGCCGTCTTTGATGAGCACACCGCGCAAGCCGTGCGCGCCTTCCAGGCCGATTACGGGCTGAATGTAGATGCTGTGGTGGGGCCGCAAACGCGCCAGATGCTCAATCAGACACCGCAGCAGGTGATTGAGCGGCTGGAGGTCAATATGGAGCGCTGGCGCTGGATGCCGCAAGCGCTGGCCGCACGCCGCGTCGAGGTCAATATCCCGGCTTTCGAACTGGTCGCCTTTGATGCCCCGGGCGAGGCCTTGCGCATGCGCGTCATCGTGGGGCGCGAGTACCGCCGCACGCCGGTGTTCAGCGACCGTATCCGTTACTTGGTGATGAACCCCTACTGGGAAGCGCCGCACAAGATCGTGGTGAATGATCTGCTGCCCAAGTTTCAGGCCGATCCGGGACTTGCCGAGCGCATGGGCTTCGAAGTGTTATCGGGCTGGGGCGAGCAGCACAAACAGGTTCCGCTGAACCAGGTCGACTGGCGGCGTCACAGCCCCAAAACCTTTGGCTATCGTCTGCGTCAGCGGCCCGGTCCGAGCAATGCGCTGGGGCGGGTCAAGTTCATGTTCCCCAACGATTTTGCCGTCTACCTGCATGACACCTCGGCGCCAGAGCTGTTTGCCCAGGCACGTCGCACCCTGAGTTCCGGCTGCGTGCGGGTGGAAAAGCCGCGCGATCTGGCTGCCTGGCTGACCGGCACGGACGCCGCCTGGCCAGCCAGCGCGCTGCAGCCGGTGGACAAGGTGGTGCCACTGGCGAAGCCGGTGCCGGTGCATCTGCAGTACTGGACCGCCTGGGTGGATGAAGGTGGGCGCCTGCATCAGCGCGCCGATGTGTATGAGCGCGATGCACGTGTGCTGCGTGCACTGCGCGAGCCGGCGCCGAACTGATCAGTCGCCGGCGATGGTCATGCCGTCAACCAGGATTGAGCCGCACAGAATGCCGGACGCAGGATCGATGTCGCTGCCGATGGCGCCGACAGCGCGATACATGTCGAGCAGATTGCCGGCGATGGTGATGCCGGCCACCGGGTAGGCGGGTTCGCCGTTTTCGTACCAGATGCCGGCGGCGCCGCGCGAGTAATCGCCGGTGCTGCCGTTGACGCCTTGCCCCATCAGTTCGGTGACCAGCAGTCCTGAGCCCAGTTCACGCAGCAGGGCGTCCTGGTCCTGATCCGTGGTCGGCGACACTTCCAGGGTTTTAACCCCGCCAGCATTGCCGGTGGTGCTCAGCCCGAGTTTGCGTGCTGAGTAGCTGCCCAGCAGCCAGCTGCGCAGGTAGCCGTCTTGGATGATCGCCTGCTCGCGCGTGGCCACACCTTCGGCATCAAACCAGGCGGCGCCGTAGCGTCCTGGTACATGCGGTCTCTGCACGATGCTGATGTTGTCGGGAAACAGCTGGGTGTCGCGTTTTTCCAGCAGGAAACTGGCCCGGCGGTACAGCGCGTTGCCACTGGCCGCACCGATCATGTGTCCGATCAGGCCGCGTGCCAGCTGTGGCGGAAACACCACCGGCGCACGCTGGGTTTTGAGCTTGCGTGGGTCGAGCCGGCCGAGCGCGCGTGCGGCCGCCGTGCGGCCCACTTCGTCGCTGCGGCTCAGCGCATCGGCCTGCATGGCGCGGGCATACCAGTAGTCGCGCTGCATGTCGCTATCGGACTTGGCGATGATGGCCAGCGACAGGCTGTAGTCGGTGGCCGTGCGGCAGCCGGAAAAGCCGATGCTGTTCATCAGCACATCGCGGCTGCGGTGGGCGTTGACGCTGGCGCCTTCGGAATTGCTGATGCGAGGGTCGACGGCGAAGGCGGCGTCCTCGCAGGCCAGCGCCCAGTCGCGGCTGGCGCTGACCGACAGGGCGGCCGGATGATCCAACGCCAGGTCCATCGGTGTGCTGGCCAGATGCTCCGGCTCAGGCAGGCCCGCGGCATCGTCATCCTGGGTATGGCGCGCGATGGTGCAGGCGGCTTCAACAATCTCGCGGATGGAGCCGGGCTTCAGATCCCCGGTGTTGGCATGGCCGCGCTTCTGACCGAAATAGACGGTGATCGCCAGATCATTGTCGCGCTGGAACTCAACCGACTCCAGTTCGCGGTTGCGCAGCGATGTGGTCAGCCCGCAGTTGCTGCCAAGTGCCACAACCGCATCGCTGGCGCCACAGGCGCGGGCGTGGTCCAGGGCCTGTTGGCCCAGCTCATACAGGCTTTGTTCGTCGGGCAGGTCCTGGTCCAGGGCGGTGGTGGACAATGCTTGAGTCATGCGTGACGGGCCTTTTTCAATGCGGTGGGCAGGCTGGCGGGCAGGCCATCGAAGCTGCCGTTGCTCATGAGGACGATGACATCGCCAGGGCGGGCATCCTGACACAGCGCAGCGCTCAGACTGCTGACATCGGCATGTGTGCGGAGTTTGTCACCAAGCGCCTCATGCAGGCGTGCGGTGTCCCAGGGCAGTTCCGGGCGGGCCAGCACATGAATGCTGTCGGCGCCTGCCAGCGACGGCCCCAGGGCCGCAGCATGCGCGCCGGCACGCATCGAGTTGCTGCGCGGCTCCAGAGCCACGATCAGGCGTCCGCTGCGGGCAGCGGGCGGGATCGCCGCGATGGTTTTTTCGATCGCCGTGGGGTGGTGGGCAAAGTCATCGTAGATGCGTATCCCATCAATCTCGCCCTTCAGATCGAGACGACGGGCGACCCCTTCAAAGCGCCCCAATGCTTCGGCGCTGATCGCCGGGGTGACGCCGGCATGGCGTGCGGCCAGACAGGCCATGAGCGCGTTGTGGGCGTTGTGTTCGCCGCGAACCGACCAGTGCACCTCGGCCACGGTCTCGCCGGCGTGAACGATACGAAAGGCACTCCAGTCGGCAGCCAGCGCCAGGACCTGCCAGCCATCGGCCGCGCCGGTGAACTGGGTTTGCGACCAGCAGCCTTGCTGAAGCACGCGCTGTAAAGCGGCATCCTGGGCCGGGGCAATGATCTGGCCGCTGGCGGGAATCGTGCGCACCAGATGATGGAACTGCCGCTCAATGGCGGCCAGATCCTCAAAAATGTCGGCGTGATCGAACTCCAGATTGTTCAGAATCGCGGTCCGTGGGCGGTAGTGCACGAACTTGGAGCGCTTGTCGAAGAAGGCGGTGTCGTATTCGTCGGCTTCGATGACGAAAAACGGTGCGCTGCCCATGCGCGCCGAGACCGGGAAGTTGCCCGGCAGGCCGCCGATCAGAAAGCCCGGATCGAGTTTGGCGTCTTCCAGTATCCAGGCCAGCATGCTGCTGGTGGTGGTTTTGCCGTGGGTGCCGGCCACGGCCAGCACCCAGCGATCGCGCAACAGATGCTCGGCCAACCATTGCGGGCCGGAGACATAGGGCAGGCCGCGGTCCAGAACGTGCTCAATCGCCGGATTACCCCGGCTGATGACATTGCCGACCACGACCATGTCCGGCGCCGGATCCAGATGTTCGGCGCTGTAGCCCTGCATGACCTCAATGCCCAGGGCCTCGAGCTGGGTGCTCATGGGCGGCCAGGCACCGGCATCCGAGCCGGTGACCCGATAGCCGGCTTCGCGCGCCAGTGCGGCAATGCCGGCCATGAAGGTGCCGCAGATGCCGAGTATGTGAATGTGCATGGCTTAGACGCCGCCAAACAGGCTGGACAGGAAGCCGACGATAAAGATCAGCAGGATCTCGTACAGCAGGGCCACGCACACGCCAAAGCCGAAGCTGATGTCCAGCGCGTGTCGATAGATATGCGCGCTGATCACCAGCCCCCAGATGCTCAGACCGGCCCAGGCATACATGGCCATGGCCGGGATTTCGAGTTGTTCCGGCGAGATGTCGGGGTTCTCGGTCAGGGCCTTGAGCAGCGGCTGCAGGGCATCCAGCGGCAGCAACAGCAGCAGGCCGATGACGGCGCTGGTCAGGAACAGCGCCGTCATGGTCTGCACGAAACGCTCCGGCGTGCGTTTCCAGTTGAGCAGCGCCCGTACGAAAATCGCCAGGATGACAATGCTGAGCGCGGACTGGACCAGGGCTACGGTCAGGTCGCTGACCAGCAGCAGGCGTGCAATGGCGGTGGCCAGAAACAGCGCGGTGGCCAGCTGCAACAAGTTGGGTGAAGTGGGCAGGTCCTGAGGACCGGCCTTGAGCAGCATGATCTGGGTGATGCGCGAGGCGACGGCGTTGAACATGGAGCGGCGGTTTGTCCGTATGATGAATTGATGACTGAACTGCTGACCCGCAGCGACGCGCTCGCTGATGTGTGCGAACAGGCCGCCGGTGCCGAGGCACTGGCCCTGGATACCGAATTCATGCGCGAGCGCACCTATTATCCCGAATTGTGCCTGATTCAGGCAGCTTTGCCCGAGCAGATCGTGCTTATCGATCCTCTTGCGGAGATCGATTTAAGCCCCTTGCGCGCGCTGATGAGCGGGCCGGCAGACAAGATTCTGCATGCCTCGCGGCAAGATCAGGAAGTGCTGGTTGCAGCGTTGGGATGCGCCGCCACGCCGCTGTTTGATACCCAGCATGCGGCGGCCTTGTGCGGGCACCCGCCACAGTGGTCCTACGCGGCGCTGGTCAAGGCATTCTGCGATGTGGAGCTGCCCAAGGACTCAACCCGTACCGACTGGACGCGACGCCCGCTGAGCGACAAACAGCTGGCCTACGCGGCCGATGATGTGCGCTACCTGCTGGCCCTGCGCGAGATGTTGCTGGAGCGTTTGCAGGCCTTGGGGCGCCTGGACTGGTTTGCCGAGGACATGCGTCAGCAGGAGCGCATTGCGCTGGACGTGGCGCCCGAGGATGCCTGGCTCAAGGTCAAGGGCAAGGGCCATTTGCAGGGCCGTGCGCTGGCCGTGTTGCAGGCGCTGGCGGCATGGCGCGAGCAGCGCGCTCAGTCACGCAACCGGCCACGGCGCTGGGTGCTGGCGGACGAGGCCTTGTTGGCGCTGGCGCAGGCTCAGCCCGGCTCGGTGAGCGCACTGGCGGAGGTCGAAGGCGTGCCGGACGGCGTGGTTCAGCGCCAGGGCAAGGCCTTGCTGGAAGCGGTAGAGGCCGGTTGTGCGGCGCCGATCCCTGCCTTGGACCAGCGCATGCCGGACAAGGCCGCAATCAAGCAGCTGCAAGGCGCGCTCAAGCGCATTGGCGCTGAGCTGAATCTGGATACCACCCTGCTTGCGACCCGCGCAGATCTCAACGCGCTGGTGCTGGATGGCAGCAGTGCGCGGATTGATCAGGGCTGGCGTCGCGAGCTTGTGGGCGCGCCTTTGCGCGCCGCTCTGGGCTGATCAGGCCAGGGCCGTCTCGATGCGGGCAAAGACCTCATCCAGCGGGCCTTCACCTTCGACGCTGGCCAGCTTGCCCTGTGCGTCGTAGTAGGCGACCAGAGGCTCCGTCTGCTGCTGATACACGTTGAGACGATTGGAAATGGTCTCTTCGTTGTCGTCAGCACGGTGGGCCAGATCGGTGCCACCGCAGCGATCGCAGACACCGTCGGTCTGCGGCGGGCTGAAATACACGTTGTACATCTGACCGCAGGCGCTGCAGGTGCGGCGACCGGTCAAACGCTTGACCAGATTGCCGAACTCAACCTTGATCAGCAGCGCCGTTTGCAGCGGCTGACCAAGCTCGTTGAGCATGGTGTCCAGGGCTTTGGCCTGCGCGGTGCTGCGCGGGAAGCCATCCAGAATGAAGCCGTTGGTGGTGTCGCTCTCGCCCAGGCGTTCGCGGATCATGCCGATCACAATCTCATCGGCTACCAGTTCGCCAGCATCCATTGCTGCCTTGGCTTTCTGGCCCAGTTCAGTGTTGGCAGCCACCGCGGCGCGCAAGAGATCACCGGTCGAAATTTGCGGGACGCCATGAGCGTCCATCAGCTTTTTCGCCTGGGTGCCTTTGCCTGAGCCGGGCGCACCGAGCAGAACAATACGCATGAATCTATCCGTTTGGCCTCTGAAAGCGGGCCGGGAGCGCGAACCCTAGCGTTTTGCTGGCAGAGCCGTCAATGAGACGATCGCAGGCTGGTGGCAGCGCAATCGGGGTAAATTCAGTACAATTTCGCGCCTACTGCGCCGTCCAAGGCCAGATAAACCCTCCTTTTCACGACATTATCGGGAGCGGCAATGTCCAGCCCCAAAAACGCCTTTTATGCGCAATCTGGCGGGGTCACCTCCGTTATCAATGTGTCGGCCGCCGCGGTGATTGAAACGGCCCGACGTTACCCTGAGAAAATCGGCAAGGTCTATGCCGGCCGCGACGGCATCATCGGCGCGCTGACCGAAGACCTGATCGACACTTCGGTCGAATCACCTGCGGCGATTGCCGCGCTGAAGCACACGCCGGCCGGTGCTTTCGGTTCGTGCCGCTACAAGCTCAAGGGTTTCGACAAGAATCTGGCGGAATACGAGCGCCTGATCGAAGTGTTCAAGGCGCATGACATTGGCTACTTTTTCTACAACGGTGGCGGCGATTCGGCCGACTCCTGCCTGAAAGTCAGTCAGCTGGGCGAAAAGATGGGTTACCCCATCCAGGCCATCCACATTCCCAAGACCATGGACAACGATCTGCCGTTGACCGATTGCTGCCCGGGTTTTGGTTCGGTCGCGAAGTACACCGCCGTGTCGATTCGCGAGGCCGGCTTTGATCTCAAATCCATGTGCAAGACCTCGACCAAGGTGTTCATTCTGGAAGTGATGGGGCGGCATGCCGGCTGGACCGCCGCTGCGGGCGGCCTGGCGGCGGAAAACGAAGGTGACGATCCGCACATCATCCTGTTCCCGGAAGTGGTGTTCGACGAAGCCAAGTTCCTGGCGCGGGTCAAACACAGCGTGGATACCTACGGCTACTGCACCATTGTGGCCTCGGAAGGCATCAAGAATGCCGAAGGCAAATTCGTGGCCGATGCGGGCAGCGTGGATGCGTTCGGTCACACCCAGCTTGGCGGCGTGGCCAGCACCCTGGCGACCATGATCAAGACCAAGCTTGGTCTGAAATACCACTATGCGATCGCCGATTACCTGATGCGCGCAGCGCGTCATGTGGCCTCCAAGACCGACGTCGAGCAGGCTTATGCGGTGGGCGAGGCGGCGGTCGAGTTCGCCGTGGCCGGCAAGGGTGGCGTGATGGTCGCGATCGAACGGCAGGCCGATGAGCCCTACACCTGGACCGTGGGCGAAGCGCCGCTGGATCAGGTGGCCAACGTGGAAAAGAAAATGCCGGCCGAGTTCATCAGCGAGGATGGCTTCCACATTACCGAAGCCTGCCGTCGCTATCTGGCGCCGCTGATCGCCGGTGAGGATCATCCGCCTTACCGCAATGGTCTGCCAGCCTACGTGCAGCTGGAAAATACCCCGGTCGAGAAAAAGACCGGCCGTGAGTTTACCGTCGCCTGACCTTAGGTCGGGCATGAACTATCAGGAGTATTCAATGGGTTACGAAGCAATCGGCCCGGGTGACAAGGCCCCGGACGAAATCCACGTGGTGATCGAGATCGCCGCCCACGGTCATCCGGTCAAGTACGAAGTCGACAAGGATTCCAACACCTTGTATGTCGATCGTTTCATGAACGTGTCGATGCATTACCCGGCCAACTATGGGTTCGTGAACAAAACCCTGTACGACGACGGCGACCCGGTCGATGTGCTGGTTCTGACCCCGTATCCGATCGTGCCGGGTTGCGTGATCAAGTGCCGCCCTGTGGCCGTGCTGATGACCGAAGACGAATCCGGTCTGGACGCCAAGGTGCTGGCCGTGCCGACCGACAAGGTTTCCACCGGCTATTACAAGGACATGCAGGATCTGGCCGATGTGCCGGAGCGCCTGCAGAACGAAATCACCCACTTCTTCGAGCGCTACAAAGACAACGAAGAGGGCAAGTGGGTCAAGGTCACCGGCTGGTTTGGCGTGGACAAGGCCAAGGAAGAAATCCAGAAGTCGATCGACGCCTACAAAGGCTGATCCGCAACTGCGGATTGTTCGTCACGCACGAGCGAGCGTGACGCCCTATGATTTGAAGCCCTTCCTGATGGAAGGGCTTTTTCGTCTGTGCATGGCATGCTGAATTTCACTGACATCACCCTGCGTCGCGGGCCCCGCGTGCTGGTCGAAGGCCTCAGCTGGACGGTCTATGCCGGCCAGCGCGCCGGTATCACCGGGCGCAATGGCACCGGTAAATCCAGCTTGCTGGAGATGGTGCGTGGTGAACTGGCGCCGGATCAGGGCGAGTTGAATCTGCCGACTGATCTGGTCATCGCGTATGTGCGCCAGGACACGCCAGCGCTGGCGTGTTCAGCGCTCGACTATGTGCTCGATGGCGATGCCGAATGGCGTGAGGTCAGCGGCGCACTGGCACAGGCCGAAGCGGATGGCGCGGGTGAGCGCATCGCCGCTTTGCACGAGCATATGCACCGCATCGACGGCTACACCACGCCGGCGCGCGCGGCCCGTTTGCTCAACGGTCTGGGCTTCGCCAGCGGGGATGAAAGCCGCGCCGTGGCGACGTTCTCCGGCGGCTGGCGCATGCGTCTGAATCTGGCCCAGGCCTTGATGTGCCGCTCAGACCTGTTGTTGCTCGACGAGCCGACCAATCACCTGGATCTGGACGCGGTGGTGTGGGTGCAGGACTGGTTGACCAGCTACGCCGGGACCTTGCTGGTGATCTCGCATGACCGCGATTTTCTGGATGCGGTGACCACCCACATTCTGCATCTGGAGCGCGGCGGCGCGCGCGCCTACACCGGCAACTATTCGTCCAGCGAAAAGCAGCGTGCCGAGCAGATGCAGCAGCAGGCTGCGCAGTTTGCCGCGCAGCAGCGCAAAGTGGCCCATGTGCAGTCGTTCATCGATCGTTTCCGGGCCAAGGCCTCGAAGGCGCGTCAGGCCCAGAGCCGGGTCAAGCAGCTGGAAAAGATGCAGCTGGTGGCGCCGGCCCACTGGGACACGCCGTTTGATTTCAGCTTCGCCGAGCCCGCGCGACTGCCCGCACCCTTGCTGCAGATGGAAAAGCTGAGCGCCGGTTACGACGGGCAGGCCGTGCTGTCCGGCGTCAATCTGACCCTGGCACCCGGCGACCGGGTGGCCTTGCTGGGCCGTAATGGGGCCGGCAAGTCGACCTTGATGCGCACCCTGGCCGGCGCACAACCGGCGCTGGGCGGGCATCAGTTTCGTGATCGCCATCTCACCGTCGGATACTTTGCCCAGCATCAGCTCGACAGCCTGCATCTGGATGACAGCCCGATGGGCCATATGGAGCGCCTGCGCAAACAACTCGGCCGCGACGCACGCGAGCAGGAGATGCGCGATTACCTGGGTGGTTTCGACTTTCATGGCGATCGCGTCTTCGAAGCCATTGCGCCGTTCTCGGGTGGGGAAAAAGCCCGTTTGGCGCTGGCCCTGCTGGTCTGGCAGAAACCCAATCTGCTGCTGCTCGACGAACCGACCAACCATCTGGATCTGGACATGCGCCACGCCTTGGAAGTCGCCTTGCAGGGCTTCGAGGGGGCGGTGGTGATGGTCTCGCACGACCGCCACCTGTTGAGCAGTTGTGCGGATCAGCTGCTGGTGATTGGCCAGGGGCGCTGTGCGGCGTTTGATGGTGATCTGGATGATTACGCGCGCATGCTGCGCGAGCGCAGCCGCGACGATGTGGCGAGCGACAGCGCCGGGCCGGGCCGTGTATCAGCCCGCGATCAGCGCCGTGCGGCCGCGGACCGCCGTGCGGCCCTCAAGCCCTTGCGTGATGAGCTCAAACGCTGCGAGCGCGAGATGGAGCGCCTGGAGGCGGCCCTGGCCAAGCTCGATGATGCGCTGTCCGATCCCGCCTTGTATCAGGAGCAACCGGAGCATGCGGCCACCTTGATGCGCGAACAGGGCGGTCTGCGCAAACAGCTGGAGGTGGCCGAGGCCGACTGGCTGGAGGCGGCCGAAGCGCTGGAACAGGCCAGCCGCGACGACTAGCCGGGGCTGTCGCCGCGCATGTGCTGGATCACGGTCTGTGGGTGCTGGTAAAGCAGCAACTGGCCTGCTTCGGCGACCCGTACAAGCTGGCAATGACGATGCTCGGCATAGCACTGCTGCACCGCTGAGTAGGGCACGATGTCGTCCTCATCACCATGCAGTACGGTGGTCGCAACGCCGTGGTCCAGATAGTGGTGCCAGTCGCTCATCTGCCAGTGCGCTTCGCGCACGAAATTTGGCCCACCGGCGTTGATGGCGCAGCGAGCCGCCTGCAGCAGCGTTGGTCTCAGTGCGCTGGACTGCACGCTGGCCAGATCACGCGGGTGCTTGCGATAGGCCAGGTTCAACCAGGTGCCGGCGCGCTGTTCAGCGGCAAAAAAGCGCTCGCCCAGCGCGCTTAGCGGGGTCAGCACATTGAGCCGGTCGCGCGCCAGTTCCGCCCAGAAGCGGCGTGATGCGGGCAGCGCGCTGAGGCTGTCGGCCTGAGGCAGGGGCACGGTCCCGGCGCACAGCACCAGTCTCTGAATCCGTTGTGGACATCGAAAAGCCAGGGCATGAGCATGCATGGCGCCGACCACCGAAGCGAGCAGCTTGACCTGATCCAGGCCAAGTTGGTCGAGCCAGCGGCATAGCAGCGGCGCGAGCTCATCCGGCTGGTTCAGTGTCGGGGCGGTGGTGCTGCCCGGATAGCCGGGGCGAGCGGGCGCGAGCAGGCGCAGGCCGGCCTTGGCCAGGGCGCGATCAAAGGCCGGCGGCAGCTGCGGGCCGAGAATCGCGGAGTGCAGGAACACCCACGGCTCGCCGCTGGCGCTGCCATATTCGACATGTCCCAGCACTGCATCGGTTGGCGTTGCTGGCGCGTTCGTGCTGCTGTCGGCCTGCGCTGCGGGCAGCAGCATCACGCTGGTTGCCAGCTGGACCAGCTCGGTCTGGCTGTGGCACTGGGTTTTGTGCAGCAGTTGCTTGATCTGGGTGCGTACCGTGTGGACCGAGCGACGTCGTGCGCGCGCGATGTCCTGGCTGGACTGGCGGTCAACCAGGCCTTGAAGAATGGCCAGCTCGCTGGTGCTGAGGCCGAAACTGAGGCGCAGGCTGCGCTCCAGCGCGGGGGTCCAATAGGCGCTTAACTCGCGCGTGTGCTTCGGTGCAGGGGCGGCTTGAGGCAACGTCTGCGCGATGTCGCTGCAGGCGCGCAGGTGCTGCGCGATGAGATCGCTCCACGGCGCCGGTGTGGCGGGATGGGCGAGAACCTGCTGCAGCGCGTCGATCAGCGCGGGGAAACCATCGCTGCTCAGACTGCTGCGATAACACAGCTCGATCAGCTGGTGCAGATCGCTGGGGTTCTCGGGGGCGCGTGGCATGGCCTGGTCAATATGTGATGCGGGTCACGTGTACGGCGCACGATACCCCAGCTGGGGTATGGGCAACAGGCAGCGCACGCCGCACTATTTTCGCCTGGTTTACAAGCATCTGCGGACGCTGGGAGAGCGGGCATGGATTCAATCCGATTGCGGCACAGTTTGCTGGGTCTGGCGATGGCGTCAGCGGTGCTGGCGACCAGTCCCGCGCTGGCGGCTGATGAGGATGTCAGCGCAACGCTGGCGGGCATGCGCAGTGATGCCCCTGCGGCATCGAAGGACAGCAAACCGTCAAAGCTTTCCGGTCTGTTCGGGCGCAAGCTCGATCGCCAGAAAGAGCGCGTCGGGCAGCGCACGGACAATGAGGCTGATCAGGCTTCGGATCGCGCCGTGGACAAAACCATGGACAAGGTTTTCAACAAGATTTTCGGGAATTGATATGACTGTATTGCGCATCAGCAGCGCCGCGCTTGTGCTCGCGGCATGTGGACTTGGTGGTTGTTTCGGAAGTGATGGCAGTGCGTCATCCGAGGGTGCGGCGCAAGCGTCCAGCAAAGCATCGAGCAAGGTGGAGGCTTGCCTGCGCAAGGCCATGCCTGAGCCTTGCACATTGCTGCAGAACACTGGCGCTGAGGGCCTGTACCCGATCGATCTGACGTTCACCCCGCAGGAATATGGTGGGCAGGTATCGTGCACCGCGTCCTGGAGTGCCGGCCGTGAACAGGAGATCAAGGCTGGCGCGATGACATTTTCCGGGCCGGTGGATGACACCGTTGAGCTCAATGGCATCCGCGAGCTGTCGGATGATCTGGAGCGCGCGAGCAACATGTTCGCGGCCCAGCATCGAACGCGTAGCGACGAGGAAAAGGCCCGTCTGGCCGAGACCGCGGCTGAAGCGGCCCGCAACGAGGTCGGTGATCAGCACAAGGACATGGCCACGGATCTGGCCAGCAAGTTCGTCAACGCCATCGAGTATGAGGCGATCGACGGTGTGGGTGATGACGCCGCCTGGGGCGGGGTAGGACGCTTCAAGCAGCTGGCGGTGCGCACCGGCCGGATGGCTTTTCAGGTGCGCATGACGCGCAGCAACGAGGAGCCTCAGGTGATTGCGGACAGCGTGCAGTTGGCCAAAGCCGTGATCGAGGGCTGTCAGTGATGCGCTGGCGCTGTGTTGTAGCCCTGGCGCTGTTGCCTTGGAGTGCGACTGTCATAGCCCAGGATGTCTACGACACGGTGTCTGCGGCAGCCTGCGAACGCATGAAAAGCTGCGCGCTGCGTAACATGCAGGATGTACCGCCAGAGTACCGTGACATGCTCACCCAGGGGCTGGAATCGATGTGTGCCTATCTGCCCAGCAGCGACACGATTCCCGGGTTTGATGCCACGCACCCGAGCTATCGCGCCTCGCTGGCCTGTCTCAAAAGCATCGCCGAGACCAGCTGCGAGGTGCTTGAGGCCCAGGAGAATTCCACCCCGCAATGCGATGAGTTGAATCGGCTCAACGAGGCCTCGACGGTGTATCCGCAGGCGAGCGGGTTTCAGCCGTAGGCGTTGTCACTCACAAACGGGTTGCTGACACGTTCGATGCCGAAGCGTGACAGCGGCCCGTGGCCGGGTACGAACTGCACCTCGTCACCCAGCGGAAACAGTTTCTCGCGTATCGAACGGACCAGATCGGCGTGATTGCCGCGGGGGAAGTCGGTGCGCCCGATCGAGCCCTGGAAAATCACATCGCCAACCAGGGCCAGCTGCAAGTCGGGCTGGTGAAACACCACGTGCCCAGGCGTGTGGCCGGGACAATGAATGACATCGAAGTGGATCTCGCCGACGCTCACCGTGTCGCCATCTTCGAGCCAGCGGTCAGGGGTAAATGCGCGGCTGGCCGGGAAGCCCATCTGCTGGGCCTGCATCGGCAGCATGTCGATCCAGAATTTGTCGTCCTTGTGCGGGCCTTCAATGGGCAGGCCCAGGCGTTCGGCCAGCTCGGCGACTACCCCGACATGATCCAGATGGCCGTGGGTCACCAGCAGCTTTTCCAGCGTGACACCTTCGGCTTCGACGGCAGCGAGCAACTGCTCGGGTTCGCCGCCGGCATCAACCAGCGCGCCGCGCATGCTGTTCTTGTCCCAGATCAGGCTGCAATTCTGCTGAAACGGGGTAACCGGAAGTATCTTGATGCCAAGTGACATGGGCGGAAAATCGACAAAATCAGCCGCCGATCATCGCACAGCCCCGCAGGTCAGCAAACCTCAGGAAAACAGCTCCAGCGCGCCTGGGGCCTGCAAGCCCGGGCCGATCGGACCGCTTGGCCGGGCCACATATTCACGCACCTGGTTACGCCCGCCGCGCTTAGCCTGATACAGCGCCTGATCGGCACGCCCGACAATGTTGGCCACATGATCGAAGCGATCGATCGGCGCCAGGCCCACGCTCAGCGTGATGTGCTCGACCTGGGGGAAATGCGAACGCTCGACTTTGGCCCGAATGCGCTCGGCCAGCGCCAGCGCATTGTCATGGTGGCACGGGCTGAGCAGCACGGCGAATTCCTCGCCGCCATAGCGGTAGATACGATCAAGCGTGCGCAATGAGCCGCGAATGACGCGCGCAATCAGCAGCAGCACCTCGTCACCGATCAGATGGCCATAGCGATCATTGATCTGTTTGAAATGGTCGACATCCAGCATCATCAGCCACCACTGATCATCGCCGGGAGAAGCCTGACGGACGCTCTGCGCGACCATGGCAATCTGCGAGTCGAAGGCGCCGCGGTTGTATACCCCGGTCAGGGCATCGAGTTCCTGCTGATGCAGGATGCGAACGAAATTGCCATAGATGGCCAGAATGCGACTGAGCGTGTCGCGACACGAGCCGTCCAGAGTGCGGCGGTGGATCTCGATGACCTCGAACAGATGGGTGTCGTCGGCAATCGGGAAGTAGTCAATATTCTGACTGTGCGCCGGAAACTGGTGACGCCGTTCGCTGACGCAGCGTGCCAGTGCGCCGGTGGGCACGATGCCGCGGCGCGGGCGGTTTTCCCACTGCAGTTGCGACGGTTGCTGCGCGTTGGGGACCTGGCAGCGCAATGGTTCGTTAAGGCGCCCGTTCTTGTCCGGGGTCAGAAAACTGATCGAGGCGACCGGGAACAGATGCGCCAGATTTTCGGCAAAACGTCGCCGCATCAGCTCGGTGCTGTCGACCCGTGTCATTTCGCACATGGCGTTGAGCACGGCAGGGCAGTCCGGTTGCAGGGCCGGGAGTAGCGTAGGGTTGTGTTGAACAGCTTGCGCCATCGGACCATCACGGATGGGTGTCCGCGCAGTCGTGCAAGCGCTGTGCCGTCAGTCTCCGAAATGCAGGGGCGCGTTGATGCGCCCTTCGGGTGGCATTTGCAGGAACACCCCGTCGGATTCGAGTTTCTGCATCACGTCGAGCACGTTGACCCGGGCCAGCTTGCGCGCGGCGCTGAGTTCCAGCTGCATGACCTCCTCAAGTCGCCCGGTACGCTTGCGCAGGGCCTCAGGAATGTCGTCCTCGCTGAGGTCATGGCGCAGGTAGATGTACATCTCGTCCTGACGCGCGCAGCGCAGCACGCGGCATTTCACCACCGCCGTGCTCACGACTCGTGATAGATCTCGGCGCCTTTATCGCGGAACTCGGCGGCTTTTTCCTGCATGCCTTTGTTCAGCGCGTCAGCGGCGTCGATCTTTTTCTGTTCGGCGTAGTCGCGCACGTCCTGGGTGATCTTCATGGAGCAGAAGTTCGGCCCGCACATGGAGCAGAAGTGGGCCGCTTTATGGCCTTCCTTGGGCAGGGTCTGATCATGGAAGTCGCGGGCCCGTTCCGGATCCAGGGCCAGGTTGAACTGATCCTCCCAGCGGAATTCGAAACGCGCTTTGGACAGGGCGTTATCGCGCACCTGGGCGCCGGGATGTCCCTTGGCCAGGTCGGCGGCATGGGCGGCGATCTTGTAGGTCACGATACCGTCGCGCACATCGTCCTTGTCGGGCAGGCCGAGGTGCTCCTTGGGCGTGACGTAGCACAGCATGGCGGTGCCATACCAACCGATCTGGGCTGCGCCGATGGCGCTGGTGATGTGGTCGTAGCCGGGGGCGATGTCGGTGGTCAGCGGGCCCAGGGTGTAGAACGGCGCTTCGAAGCAGTCCTTCAGCTCCTTGTCCATGTTCTCCTTGATCAGCTGCATGGGCACATGACCCGGCCCTTCGATCATGACCTGGCAATCGTGTTTCCAGGCGATCTGGGTCAGCTCGCCCAGGGTTTCCAGTTCGCCGAACTGGGCCGCATCGTTGGCATCGGCCAGACAGCCCGGGCGCAGGCCGTCACCCAGCGAAAAGGCCACGTCGTAGGCCTTCATGATCTCGCAGATGTCTTCGAAGTGGGTGTAGAGGAAGGATTCCTGGTGATGGGCCAGGCACCATTTGGCCATGATCGAACCGCCGCGCGAGACGATGCCGGTGAGGCGGTCGGCGGTCAGCGGTACGTATTGCAGGCGCACGCCGGCGTGGATGGTGAAGTAGTCCACGCCCTGCTCGGCCTGTTCGATGAGGGTGTCGCGGAACAGTTCCCAAGTGAGGTCTTCGGCCTTGCCGTCGACCTTTTCCAGCGCCTGGTAGATGGGCACGGTGCCGATCGGCATGGGCGCGTTGCGCAGGATCCACTCGCGGGTTTCGTGGATGTTCTTGCCGGTGGACAGGTCCATCAGCGTGTCGCCGCCCCAGCGGGCGGACCACACCATCTTCTCGACCTCTTCTTCGATGGAGGAGGTGACGGCGGAGTTGCCGATGTTGGTGTTGATCTTCACGCGGAAGTTGCGGCCGATGATCATCGGCTCCAGTTCGGGGTGGTTGATGTTGGCGGGGATGATGGCGCGGCCGCGGGCGATCTCCTCGCGCACGAATTCGGGGGTGATCTCATCGGGGATCTGGGCGCCCAGCGGTTCGCCGGGGTGCTGGCGCAGTAATTTCTTGTAGCGCGGGTCGGCGCGCAGTTCTTGCAGGCGCAGGTTTTCGCGGATGGCGACGTATTCCATCTCGGGGGTGATGATGCCCTGGCGGGCGTAGTGCATCTTGGTGACGTTACAGCTCACCCTGGCCCGCAAGGGGGTGCGTATGTGCTCGAAACGCAGGTGGGCCAGGGCGGGGTCGCTCTGGCGGGCGTGGCCGAAGTCGGAGCTGGGGCCCTTGAGCTCTTCGGTGTCTTCGCGCTCATCGATCCAGGTCGCGCGCAGGGGCGGCAGGCCCTTGAGCAGGTCGATGGTCGCGTCCGGGTCGGTGTAGGGACCGGAGGTGTCGTAGACCGGAATGGGCGGGTTTTCCTCGACACCGATGCTGGCCGAGGTGGGGGCCTGACTGATCGCGCGCATGCCGACCCGGATGTCGGGGCGTGAACCCTCGATGTAGATCTTCTTCGAATTGGGGAACGGGCGGATGGCCTCTTCGGAGAGCCGGGCGGTGTTGCGGATAAATTCTTCTGGGATCGCACTCATGACGTCATCCTCTCTCAATATATTAGGCGTGTGGTGCGGGAAGGCGCGGGAGGGTGACTCGGCAGGCCCGCTTCCCTTCGCCGGCATTAACCGGATCAGGTTCAAAGGGTGTATCTCAGCTGTGCGCCTGAAGCCTCAGTACGCACGGCACCCCTAGCGAAAGGCCCAAACTAGCGGATACGCCTCCGTATTTCAAGCCGGAGCGCAGGTCACGAACACTAAGCTATTGATTTTAAAGACAAGCAAAATCCGCCCTGCCCGCACCGCGGGAGCGGACAGCCCGCCATCGGGGCGGGCGGGGTGGGCACCGGACATGGCTTGCCTCGCCCCGGCAAACCGCTTACCCTTTATGGCCTTGAATTTTGATTATGAGACGGGGCAGGGCCATGAGCGAAATGAATTTTGAGCAGGCACGATTCAACATGATTGAGCAGCAGATCCGTCCCTGGGACGTGCTC
>JASBUL010000025.1 GCA_030147945.1 Oceanococcus sp.
ACCGACACGGGTCGGGTTGATCCCGACGTTGTCGATCCGGATCGTCGCCCCAGGCTGGATCGCCGCCGCGACGAAGAAAAACGCCGCCGAGGACAGATCACCCGGCACTTCGATATTGCTGGCACGCAGCTGCCCACCACCGCTCAGCGAGACGCGGGAACCCTCGCGTTCCACCGCATAACCGAAACCGCGCAGCATGCGCTCGGTGTGGTCACGCGTGACCTTGGGCTCGGTCACCGCCGTGCAACCATCGGCATACAGCCCCGCCAGCAGCACCGCCGACTTGACCTGAGCACTGGCCATCGGCATGACATAGTCCAGCGCGCTCAGCTCGGCCGCAGCGTGAATGGTCAGCGGCGCCGTACCCGCCTCGGTGGTGCTGAAACGCGCGCCCATGAGGCTCAGCGGGTCGGTGACCCGGCGCATCGGGCGTTTGCTCAGGGACTCATCCCCGGTCAGGGTCAGCTCGAAACCCTGCCCGGCCAGCAGCCCGCAGAACAAGCGCATCGAGGTCCCGGAATTGCCCAGATCCAGCGTCGTGGTCGGCGGTTTCAGGCCGCGCATACCCACGCCGTGAACACGCAAATGACGCTCGCTTAGCGTGTCGATGCGCACGCCCATGGCCTGCATGGCTGCAGCCGTGGCGCGGCAGTCGGCGCCGGTCAGAAAATTGCTGATCTCGCACACGCCATCCGCCAGCGCGCTGAACATGACCGCGCGGTGCGAGATGGATTTGTCCCCGGGCACCTGCAGGCGGCCGCCAATGGTGCCGCCCGGCCGGGCAATCCAGTCTTCGGACACAGCACTGCTCATCAACTCGCCTCCGCGGTATGTATCCACTGATCGCGTGCGTTCTTGGCACGCTCGAAATGCGCCAGCACACGCTCGGCGTCGCCGGCAGCCAGCAGTTCACGCAAGGCCTGCAAATCTTCGATATAGCGGTCCAGGCCCTCAAGCACCGCCGTGTCATTGGCCATCATGATGTCGGTCCACATCTGCGGATTGCTTGAGGCAATGCGAGTCAGGTCCTTGAGGCCGCCAGCGGCAAAACTGAAAATTTCCCGTTGATCATCAAGACGCGCCAGCGTCTCGATCAGCTGATAGGCAATCACGTGAGGCAGATGGCTGGTCAGCGCCAGCACCTCATCATGATGCTGCGCACTCATGACATGAACCTGCGCCCCCACGCTCTCCCACATGGCGCGCACCGCCTGCAGCGCTGCGGCCGAGGTGTCGTCCTGCGGTGTGAGGATGACCCGGCGGTGGCGGAACAGATCGGCGATGGCCGCGGCCGGACCACTTTTCTCGGTGCCGGCGACCGGATGGCCAGGCACGAAATTGCTGGGCACGTGGCCGAACACGGCGCGTGCATCTTCGATCACGCTGAGCTTGCTCGAGCCCGCGTCGGTGACCACCGCATGCTCGGGCCAGATCGGCTTGAGTGCACTGAAAACCTCACGGTAAGCGCCCATGGGCACGGCCAGCACGACCATATCAGCGCCAGCGATGGCGCTGGCCAGATCGGTACTGCCGTCGTCGATCAGTTGCAGATAACGGGCCGTATCCAGGGTTTCCTGACGCCGCGCGCAAGCGGTTACCCGCTCGACCTGCCCCACCGTGCGCAAGCCCGCCGCCAGCGATCCGCCGATCAGACCGATGCCGATCAGGCTGAGTTGCTTCATTCCGCCAGCACCGTTTGGAGCGCCTCAACGCAACGCCGGTTCTCGTCCGGCGTACCGATGGTGATACGCAGATGCTGAGGCAATTTGTAACCATCTAGCGGTCGCACAATCACGCCCTGGCGCAACAGGGCTTGGTAAATCGGCTGGGCCGGGCGTGCGAAATCCACACACACGAAGTTGGCCTGACTGGGCAGGATGCTCAACCCCAGTGCCGGCAGGCTGTCATGGAAATACGCCATGCCTTCGTCATTGAGCGCCACCGAGGCCGCCACATGGGCCTGATCCTGCAAAGCCGCCTGCGCCGCGGCCAGGGCCAGAGCGTTGTTGTTGAACGGCTGGCGCACCCGGTTGAGCAAATCTGCCACCTGCGGATTGGACAAGGCATAGCCGATACGCAGGGCAGCCAGACCATAGACCTTGGAAAAGGTCCGCGTCACCACCAGGTTTTCATGCTCTCGCATCAGCGCCACGGCATCCGGCCGCTGACTCTGATCCTGGTATTCGCAATAGGCTTCGTCGAGGATCACCAGCACGCGCTTGGGCACACGCTTGAGCAGCGCTTGCAGCGCGTCCGGATCAACCCAGGTCCCGGTCGGATTGTTGGGGTTGGCAATGAACACAAGGCCGGTGTTGCCATCAATGTAATCGGCAAATGCATTCAGATCATGGCCGTAGGCCTGCGCCGCATCGGCCGCCAGCGCCGGCACCTCGCGCAGCTCCGCGCCCGCCGCCAGCGTGGCCAGCGGATAAACCGCGAAAGCATGCGCCGAACACACCGCATTACGCCCCGGGGCCAGAAACACCCGCGCCATCAACTCCAGCACATCGTTGGAGCCGTTACCCAGCGTGATCTGCGCCGTATCCACGTCCAGGTTGGCCGCCAGCGCCGCTTTCAGGGCGAAACCGCTGCCATCGGGGTAACGCGCCAGATCCTGGCTGGCCGCGGCAATGGCCGCGTCAACCGCGGCACTGGGCCCCAGCGGATTTTCATTGGAGGCCAGTTTGATGATGTCGGAAATGCCCAGCTCACGCTCCAGCGCCTCAACCGGCTTGCCCGGCTCGTAGGGACGCAGCTTCTGGACACCGGCACCGGCCAGCGCAAGGTAATCGACTTCACTCATGAGCACACTCAGACCACGGCCTTGGGATAAGAGCCGAGGAATTTGTAGAACACCGCGGCATCCTTCATGCCATCAAGCACATCCCGGATCACCGGATCCTGCGAGTGCCCTTCGATATCCACAAAATAGTTGTAGTCCCACTGCGCACGCCGTGAGGGCCGCGACTCGATGCGGGTCAGATTGACCCCGGCATCGGAAAACGGGCGCAGCAACGCATACAACGCGCCGGGACGGTTATACGAGGACAGCAGGATCGAGGTCATGTCGTGCCCGCTGGGCGGCACGATCTGACGACCGATCACCAGAAAACGTGTGGTGTTGTCCGGCTCGTCTTCGATGTTGGCCGCAATGATGTTGAGACCGTAACGCTCAGCAGCGGGCTTGCCCGCGATCGCAGCGCCATCCGACTCGGCCGCCATGCGCGCCCCTTCGCCATTGCTCGCCACGGTGATGCGCTCAGCCTTGGGCAGCTTGCGATCCAGCCACTGACGACACTGCGCAAACGACTGCGAATGGGCGTAGATCTCTTTGACCTCGCCCAGGTCACCGGCTTTCTTGAGCAGATGATGATGCACCGGCAACGACACTTCGCCACAGATCAACAAGCTGGAGGTGGCGAACATGTCGAGGGTGTAATTGACCACGCCCTCGGTGCTGTTTTCCACCGGCACCACGCCATAGTCCGCATTGCCGGCTTCGACGTCGCGGAAGATTTCGTTGATCGCCGCCAGAGGACGAGCCTTAACCGCATTGCCGAAGTGCTTGTACACCGCGGCCTGGGTGTAGGTGCCTTCCGGCCCGAGATAGGCCACTTCCAGCGGCGATTCCAAGGACAAACAGGCCGACATGATCTCGCGCATGACCCGCACGATGCTCTGATCGGTCAGCGGCCCCTTGTTGCGCTCGATCACGCGGCGCAGCACCTCGGCCTCACGCGATGGACGGTAGCAATCGGCACCATCGCCCATGTCGGCCTTGATCCGCGCCACATCCTGAGCAATCAGAGCACGCTCGCTGATCAGCGACTGGATCTGCTCGTCCAGCGTATCGATACGCTGGCGAGCATTTAGCAGCTTGTCGTCACTCACAGCGACACCAGGTCAGGCGTCTTTCGGCTCAAGCAAGCGCACGGTCAGCACGCCCTTGATACCACGCAGGTTTTCGATGATTTCCGCGGGCGGCTGGGAGTCGGTGTCGACCAGGGTGTAGGCCAGTTCGCCACGCGATTTGTTAAGCAGATCAACGATGTTGATGTTGTGCTCACCCAGCTGACCGGAGATCTGGCCCACCATATTGGGCACATTGGCGTTGACGATGCACAGTCGCCACAGACCGCCCGACAGCGGCAGCTGCGCTTCGGGGAAGTTCACCGAGTTGCGAACGTTGCCGGTTTCCAGGTAATCACGCACCTGATCCGCCACCATCACCGCACAGTTGTCCTCGGCCTCACCGGTCGACGCCCCCAGATGCGGCAGCGCAATCACTTTGTCGTGACGGCGCAGACGATTGGTCGGGAAATCGGTCACGAAGGAGGCCAGCTTGCCGGCGTTGAGGGCGTCTTCAACGGCCGCCTCGTCAACCACACCACCACGGGCAAAATTCATCAGCACGGTGGTTTTCTTGACCAGACGCAGACGCTCGGCATTGATCAGATCACGCGTGGCATCGATCAACGGCACGTGCAGGGTGATGAAATCCGAACGCGCAAGCAGATCATCCACGGAACTGGCTTGCTCCACACCGGCGTTGAGTTTCCACGCATTGGTCACCGTGATGCTCGGGTCGTAACCCAGCACACGCATGCCCAGCGCCTGAGCCGCATTGGCCACCTTGACGCCGATCGCACCCAGGCCGATCACACCCAGCGTGCGCCCTGGCAATTCGTAGCCGGCATATTTCTTCTTGCCGGCCTCGACCTGCTTTTCGACCTCTTCGTCACTGCCTTCCAGGGCGCGCACGTAATCGTAGGCCTGGCACACATTGCGCGCGGCGATCAGCATGCCGGTTACGACCAGTTCCTTGACCGCATTGGCATTGGCGCCCGGCGCATTGAACACTGGCACACCCGCCTCGCTCATGCGCTGCACCGGAATGTTGTTGGTGCCCGCACCGGCGCGACCGATGGCCTTGACGCTGCCCGGGATGTCCATGTCGTGCATTTTGTAGGAACGCAGGATGATCGCGTCCGGCGCCGACATGTCCGAAGCCACTTCATAGCCATCACGCGGGAAGCGCTCCAGACCGACGACAGAAATGTTGTTCAGAGTGAGGATTTTGTACATGAGTTTGCGTTTTCCATATCCGCAAAAATTTATGATTTCAGTGGCTTGAAGAACAAACCACGAAACCACTTAAACTTTGGAGCGGGCTGTAAACCCGCCCCGATCAGCCTTGTCGGCGGGCGAAATCAAGCATGAACTCGATCAAGGCATCAACACCACTCTCCGGCATCGCGTTGTAGATCGAAGCGCGCATGCCGCCAACCGAACGGTGGCCCTTGAGGGTGCTCAAACCGGCTGCCTCGGCCTGCTTCAGGAACTCGCCATCGAGCGCAGCATCGGCCAGGGTGAACGGTACGTTCATCCACGAACGCGACACCGGGTCCACCGGGTTGGTGTAGAAATCGAGCTCGTCAATGGTCGCGTACAGACGTGCGGCCTTGCGTTCGTTGATCTCGGCCATGGCCTCGAGGCCACCCTGCTGCTTGATCCACTTGAACACTTCACCGGCCACATACCAGGTGAAACACGGCGGCGTGTTGAGCATGGAATCGGCTTCGGCCTGCTGGGCGTAGTTCAGCACCATCGGGCACTGCGCGCTGGCACGATCGAGCAGATCTTCACGCACGATCACGATCACCATGCCGGCCGGGCCGACATTCTTCTGCGCGCCGGCGTAAATCAGGCCGAATTTGGACACATCCAGCGGACGCGACAGGAAGGTCGACGAGAAATCCGCCACCAACGGCACATCACCGCTGTCCGGAATCCAGTGGTACTCGACCCCTTCGATCGTTTCGTTGGGGGTGTAATGCAGATAAGCGGCGTCCGCACGGGTCTGCCAGCTGGCCGGATCCGGAATCGAGGTAAACGCCCCTTGCGGCTGGGCCACGACTTTGGCATCGCAGAACTTAGCGCCTTCCTTGACGGCCTTCTTGCCCCAGCTGCCGGTCACCACATAGTCGGCGGCCTGCTTGTCGCCCAGGAGATTGAGCGGAATGCCGGCAAACTGGCCAGCGGCACCACCCTGCAGAAACAGCACTTTGTAGTTGGACGGAATGGCCAGCAGCTCACGCAGATTGGCCTCGGCCTGCTCGGCGATCGAAACAAAGGCCTTGCCACGATGGCTCATTTCCATCACCGACATGCCACTGCCCTGCCAATCCAGCATGTCCTGCTGAACCTGCGTCAATACCGCCTCCGGCAGTGTCGCCGGACCTGCGCTGAAGTTGTAAACCCTGCTCATAACTGTCTTCGTGTGGGGGTCGGGGGAAACCCGACGATGACTGAATTGTGTGTCGTTTATGCGTCGTCGCCAGACGTGCTTTCGGCATCTTCGCCGGCTTCGTCCTCGCTGCTGTCGGCCAGATCGGCAGCAATCCGATCCAGACCCACAAGCTGGCTGTCACGCAGGGAGATCAGCTTGACCCCCTGGGTGTTGCGACTGAGCACGGAGATTTCGTTGACACGGGTACGCACCAGCTGGCCGCTGTTGGCAATCAGCATGATTTCGTCGTCCTCGCTGACCTGCACGGCACCGATAAGCTCGCCGGTCTTGTCGCTCTTCTTGAGCGCCAGCACACCCTGGGTGCCACGCCCACGCAGCGGGTAATCATCGATCGGCGTACGTTTGCCGTAGCCATTTTCGCTGCAGGTGAGAATGTCGCCGTCGTTGTTGATGATCAGGGCCATGACCTGATCGTCATCGATCAGCCGGATACCGCGCACACCCAGCGCGGTGCGGCCCATGGCACGTACCTGATCTTCACGGAAGCGCACCACCTTGCCCTGGCGCGAGAACAGCATGATGTCGCACTCGCCATCGGTGATGCCGACATTGACCAGCGCATCGTCTGCACGCAAATCCAGCGCGATAAGGCCAACGCTGCGCGGACGCGAGAACTGCTCCAGCGGCACCTTCTTGACCGTACCTCGACGGGTCGCCATGAAGATGAACTTGTCTTCGGGGTAATCCTTGACCGGCAAAATGGCGCTGATGCGCTCGCCGTTCTCCAGCGGCAGCAGATTAACGATCGGGCGCCCGCGCGCCTCGCGACTGCCTCGCGGCAGGCGATAAACCTTGATCCAGTAAACCTTGCCCAGCGACGAGAAACACAACAGCGTGTCGTGGGTGTGGGTCACCCACAGGCGGTCGACGAAATCCTCATCCTTGGTCTTGGCTGCACTGCGCCCGACACCACCGCGCTTCTGCGCCTGGTAAGCCTCCAGCGGTTGCGCCTTGACGTAGCCTTCGTGAGACAGGGTCACCACCATGTCTTCCGGCGTGATCAGATCTTCGACTTCCAGATCTTCCTGGGTTGCGACAATCTCGGTGCGCCGCGCATCACCGAAGGCGTCGCGGGATTCAACCAGCTCATCACGGATCACTTCGAGCAGACGTTCGCGGCTGCCAAGAATTTCCAGGTAACCGGCAATCTGCTCCAGCAGCGTGTTGAATTCATCACGCAGCTTGTCCTGCTCCAGCCCGGTCAGGCGATGTAGACGCAATTCCAAAATGGCCTGCGCCTGGGCTTCGCTGAGATGGTAGCCATCGTCCTTGAAGCCGTACTCCGGATGTTGCTCGGCCTCGGCTCCGGCCCGCTCGAGCAGCGCACCAACCTCGCCCGGCGGCCAGGCCCGCCCCATCAGGGCGATCTTGGCTTCAGCCGGCGATGGCGCCGCCTTGATCAGTGCGATGATGTCGTCGATATTGGCCAGCGCAACGGTCAGGCCTTCGAGAATATGGGCCCGTTCACGCGCCTTGCGCAGCAGGTAGCGGGTCCGCCGGGTCACCACTTCACGGCGATGACGCAGGAACGCCTCCAGCACCTGCTTGAGATTCATCAGGCGCGGCTGGCCACCGTCCAGCGCCACCATGTTAATGCCGAACACCGACTGCAACTGCGTTTGCTGGTACAAATTGTTGAGCACCACGTCGCTGTTCTCGCCGCGACGCAGCTCGATCACCACGCGATAGCCGTCCTTGTCGGACTCATCGCGAATTTCGGTGATGCCCTCGATCTTCTTTTCCTTGACCAACTCGGCGATGTGCTTGATCAGCTTGGCCTTGTTGACCTGGAAAGGCAGTTCGGTGATGACAATGGCTTCGCGGCCTTTGTCGAACTCTTCAAAGTCTGCACGTGCGCGCATGTAAATGCGCCCACGACCGGTGCGATAGGCCTGCAAAATGCCGGCCGCACCGTTGATGATGCCTGCGGTCGGGAAATCCGGCCCCGGCAGACGCTCCATCAGTTCGTCGATGTCAGCTTCGGGGTTTTCGATCAGCAGCAGGCAGGCGTCGATAACCTCACTGAGGTTGTGCGGCGGGATGTTGGTCGCCATCCCCACAGCAATCCCGGTGCTGCCATTGATCAGCAGATTGGGCAGCCGCGTGGGCATGACCGTCGGCTCGAACTCCGACTCGTCATAGTTGGGTGTGAAATCGACCGTGTCCTTGTCGATGTCGGCCAGCAGCTCATGCGCCAGCTTGGACATACGCACTTCGGTGTAACGCATGGCCGCGGGCGAGTCGCCATCAATCGAGCCGAAGTTACCCTGGCCATCGACCAGCATGTAGCGCAGGGAGAAATCCTGGGCCATGCGCACGATGGTGTCGTACACCGCCGAGTCACCATGCGGGTGGTACTTACCGATCACGTCACCGACCACACGGGCCGATTTCTTGTAGGGCTTGTTGTAGTCGTTGCCGAGTTCGCGCATCGCGTGCAACACGCGGCGGTGGACCGGCTTGAGACCGTCGCGCACATCCGGCAACGCGCGGCCCACAATCACGCTCATCGCGTAATCCAGGTAGGACTGCCGCATCTCGTCTTCGAGATTGATCGGCAACACTTCCTTGGCAAATTCGCTCATGCTCTACCTTGTCTGGCCATTCACAAACGGCACTGCGGCGACCGCTGGGCGGCCCTCTCCCCCGCTGCGCACAACAGGCTTGAAAAAAGAGCCAATTCTACCATGCGCAGGCGTCTACGGCGCGTCATCGACGCCAATTTGACGAGCAAAGCGCAGCCGCGGCGCAAGCGCCATCGGCGGATGGGTACAATGCGCCTGCATTTGTCCCGGCTCCGTCGATGTCGCGCCCCACTCCTGATCTGCTCATCAGCCCGCGCTGGCTGATTCCGGTCGTGCCGCATGGCACGGTGCTGGAGAACCACAGCCTGCTGATTGGCGGCGGACGCATCCTCGACATCCTGCCCACCGGGGCCCAGAGCTTCGGCGATGTGCGCGAAGTCAGACTGCCTGGCCATGCGTTGATCCCGGGGCTTATCAACATGCACACGCATGCGGCAATGAACCTGATGCGCGGGATTGCCGACGACCTGCCGCTGATGACCTGGCTGGAGCAGCACATCTGGCCGCTGGAAGGGCGCTTCGTCGATGAGCATTACTGCCACATCGGGGTGCGTCATGCCATCGCCGAGATGCTGCGCGGCGGGGTCACCTGTTTCAACGACATGTATTTCTTTCCCGAAGCCACCGCGGCAGAGGCCTCGGCGGCCGGCATGCGCGCACAGGTCGGCATGCTGCTGATTGATGGCCCCACCGCCTACGCGCAGGGGCCGGATGAATACTTCAGCAAGGGCTTGGCATTGCATGACGCCTGGCAGGGCGACAGCCTGATCAGCACCTGCTTCGCCCCCCACGCGCCGTACACGGTGGGCGATGATTCGCTCAAACGCTGCCGGGTGCTGGCCGACGAGCTGGGTGTGGGCATCCACATGCACGTGCACGAAACCGCATTCGAGGTCGACAGCGCACTCAAGGCCACCGGTTTGCGTCCGCTGCAGCGCCTGAAACAGCTGGGCCTGATCAACCCTCGCCTGCTTGCCGTGCACATGACCCAGCTCAACGACCAGGACATCAGCCTGCTCGCCGGGGCCGGTGCGCATGTCCTGCATTGCCCCGAATCCAACCTCAAACTGGCCAGCGGCTTCTGCCCCACCGCGGCACTCGCAGATGCCGGGGTCAACCTGACCCTGGGCACCGACGGAGCAGCCAGCAACAATGACCTGGACATGCTCGGCGAAATGCGCAGCGCTGCCCTGCTGGCCAAGGCCGTGGCCCAGCGCGCCGACGCCATGCCCGCGGCCGATGTCCTGGCCATGGCCACCATCAATGCTGCCCGCGCGCTGGGCCGCGACGACATCGGCTCGCTGGAGCCCGGCAAATGGGCCGACCTGTGCGCCATTGACCTCTCCGGGCTGGAACAGCAGCCGCTGTACGACCCAGTGTCGCAGATCGTCTACGCCAGCAACCGCAGCCAGGTCACCCACACCTGGATCGGCGGACGCGCTGTCCTGCGCGAGCGCAAACTGACCACGCTTGATGAGGCGGACCTGCTGCAGCAGGTTGCCGCCTACCGCGAAAAGATCGCCGGAGCACGCCCATGAACACAGCCACAAACAAGACCAATGCCGACCCCGGCGAACTGCAACACTTTGCCGCGCTGGCCCAGCAATGGTGGGACACCAAAGGCCCCATGGGCCCGTTACACGAGATCAACCCGCTGCGCCTGTCTTTCATCCAACGCTTCGAATCGCTGGATGGCCTCAAGGCACTGGATGTGGGCTGCGGCGGCGGCATCCTGAGCGAAGCTTTGGCACGGGCCGGCACCCACACCTGCGCCATCGATCTGGCGCACGAATCCGTTGAAGTGGCTCGCCAGCACGCCGCCGAGCAAGGCCTGGAGGTGGAATATCTGGACATCTCCGCCGAGGATCTGGCCGAGCAGCGCGAAGCCCAGTTCGACGTCATCACCTGCATGGAGATGCTCGAGCACGTACCCGACCCGCAATCGGTGATCGCTGCCTGCACCCGCCTGCTCAAACCGGGCGGACGCCTGTACCTGTCCACCATCAACCGCAACCCCAAAGCCTTCGCCCTGGCCATCGTCGGCGCCGAGCATGTGCTCGGCCTGATCCCCAAGGGCACCCACGAATACGCCAAGTTCATCAAACCTTCGGAGCTGGCCGGCTGGTGCCGGCAATGCGGCCTGCACAGCGGGCCGACCGAAGGCATGACCTACAACCCGCTGACCCGCACGCACCGCTTAAGCCGCGATGTGTCGGTCAATTACCTGATGCGCGCTATCAAGCCCGCCTGAGACCTTGTCCACGATGCAAACCCCTTCCGCCCTCGCCGGCCGCAAGATACTGATCACCGGTGCCACCGGTGTGCTTGGCCGCGCCCTGTCCGTCACGCTGGCGCAAATGGGCGCCGAACTGATCCTGCTGGCGCGACGCAAAAGCCGACTCGAGGAACTCGACGACGCCATTGCCGCCGCCGGCGGCACGCCGCCCACACTGGTCGAACTGGATTTCCTGCGCGCTGACGACATTCTCTATCAGGAACTGGCCGGCGCGCTGGCGCAGGAACACGCCAGCGATGGCCTGCACGGTCTGGTCCTGGCCTCCGGCCTGCACACCGGCCTGCATCCGCTGGAGCACCTCAGCATCAAGGACTGGCGCAAAATCTTCGACGTCAACCTGAATGGTCCGTTTCTGCTTATCCATCAGATCCTGCCGCTGCTCAAACAGGCTCAAGGCCACCTGATCGGCGTCACCGCACCACAGGACAACATCAGCCACGCATTCTGGGGCGCCTATGGTGCCAGCAAGGCTGCGCTGGACGCCCTGCTGGCTAGCTGCGCCGAGGAAAACGAAAAGGCCCTTCAGGTCACCCGGTTTGTGCCAACACCCATGCCCAGCCCGATCCGCGGTGCGGTCTACCCGGGAGAAATGCTGGACAGCTTGCCGCCGGTACAAAACAATGTGGATCAGATCGTGGCGTTACTGGAACGCCCGCTCAGCCCTGCCGGCCGGATTTAGAAAACAAACCGTCCGACAGCGTGTAACCTTAAGCAAAATAAATCTGGTGGGGGCCAGTCATGTCGCTACGCGTATTGATCATTGATGACGATCCGGACATCCAGGATCTGCTGTTTGCAGCCCTGGACGAGGAGACGTACATCCTGGATGCGGCAAGTGACGGTCCCAGCGGTCTCTCCCTGGCCACCGAAAACGAATACGACGCCATCATCCTCGACATCAACATGCCCGGTATGAACGGTTTCGAGCTGTGCAAGGAGCTGCGCGACAATGCGCGCATCTCCACGCCGATCATGATGCTCACCTCGCGCGCCGAAGTTGAAGACCGCATTGCCGGCCTGGATTACGGGGCCGACGACTATCTGGCCAAACCGTTCGCGGTGGAAGAACTGGAAGCGCGCCTGCGCGCCATGACCCGACGCGGCCGCCCGGTATTGGGCAACAAGATGAGCGTGGGCGATCTGGAACTCGATCTCGAGTCCAAGTCAGCTTGTCGCGGCGGCAAACACATCGCGCTGGCCCCGATCCACATCAAGATTTTGGCCATGCTGATGCGCGAATCGCCCAATCTGGTCAGCCGCGCCAAGCTTGAGGCCGACATCTGGGGTGACGAACCGCCAGATTCGGACGCGTTGCGGGCACACATCTATGCCCTGCGCACCGCGATCGACAAGCCGTTCGAGGACAAACTGCTGCACACCGTACCCAAGCTGGGTTACCGCCTGGCCTTGCAGGGCGACTGAAGCAGCGCAGCTCAAGCCCCGTCCGCGCAGCGCCTCAATTCAGTCGTTGAGCTCTGCGCTGTCTGGCATGCGGCTGCCCTGAAAACGCAGCAAGCGCCCGAACAGGCGATCCGGATCCACCCCCATGTCCTCGAATGAACCGGCGATGGGCTCGAGCATGCCGACCATGCCGGTGCGGGTCAGGTCGTAGGCATCATGGAAACTGTCTTCGGAAAAGCCCAGCGCCACCGCATGATCTCTGGACTTCTTCACGTGGGTCGCCTCATCCCGCCGGATGTGCTTGATCAAGCGCGCAAAGCCGGTGTGCTTGCGCACATCGCCTGAGCTGAGCAACGCGGTCAGAGAAATACACACACCGGAATCCAGACCGGTGATGCGGGCGAAATGAGTACCCAGATCCCGGCTGGCCACGCGCATGAACAAGCGCCGCGTGCGGCGCCGGATCTGCGGCACATCATCGGGTACGGGCAGATGGCCGCGGGCCTGATGGATCAGCCAGTTGTGCACGCGCTCTTCCGATTCGATCTCGCGCAAGGCGCGGTGATTGTAGGCCGTCTCTTCCGGGCTCAGGCGATTGCACTCGTGATGGAAGATATTGATGGCCGATTCTTCCGCGCACACCAGCACAGCCAGAATCCGCGCTGCGGCTTCCTGCTGCTTGTCGGCAATACCACCGAGCAAACTCATTTCGGTGGCCTGGGCATCGCAGTAATCCGCCATCATGGTCGCGGCGCGTTCACGCGAGCGCGGCTCCCAGGCCAGGCCGGCCAGAATGGAGGCCGGGTCTTCCGCGGTGAGATCTGGATCCGGCACATCGAAGCAGAACGGGGTAATGCCCTGCGGCTGACTCAAGGCAGCTGGCAAATGAGCCAGATCGGCATGAATGTCTTCGGCCTCGGCCTGAATCGCCTGCAATTGCTCATCAAAGGAGGCTTCGAAGTTTTCACTCATAACAGGATCTAGGTTCGCTGGAAAATCGGTCGCGCATCACACGACCACTGATGCGTTCTAATGGTACGGAAAAACTTCCGGAAAATCAGTCGCGGACAACGGCAACACCGGATCAGTCAAAGCGCCCGGCCAGCTCGCCGATGCGCATCAACTCATCCTCGACCTGACGCCGAAGCCGCTCGCAGGCGGACTCATCGGCATCACGCGGCACTTCGATCGGATCGCCATAAACATAGTGCAGGCGCCCGAACGGGTACGGCACGATCATCGCATCCCAGGAACCCAGCTCCTTGCGCCGGCTGGCCTGATAGGTCATGGGGATGATCGGGGCGCCGGTCAGGCGCGCGGCCGCAATCACGCCAGCCTGAACCTTGTATTTGGGGCCACGCGGCCCATCGGGCGTGATCCCCAGATCGTGTCCGCGCTTGGCCGCACGCAACATTTCGCGCAGCGCTTGGGCGCCACCGCGGCTGGACGAGCCGCGTATGCACTCAACACCGAGATTGTCCATCGCCGCTGCCGCCAGACTGCCATCGCGTGAGGCGCTGGCCAGCGGTGAAAACACCCGACCCGGTGGGCGATGTGCCAGATATCCGAACGGCCCCAGAATGTTGCGGTTGTGCCAGGCCACGATGATGCAGGGCTTGCCTGAATCAAACTGGGCCTTAAGCACGGCAAGATTGGTGTAGCGCTTGCGGCTGGTGGCGTGAATGAAGCGCATCAGACCGGACATCAGGGCGGCCAGCACGCGGATTTTCCAGGGATATTTCTGAGCAGACACAGGCGTCGGTTAGAAAAACGAAGCGCTATTTTGCCACCAAAACGAAAAAGCCCCCCGGCAGGCGGGGGCTTTGCAATCCGGTTTGTGAGGCGATGCCTTAGAAGCGGCCGGTCACGCCTAGAACGAAGCGGTCGTCGCCCTCTTGCATCTGATAATCAATCTGCAGGCTCAGGGTCGGGATCACGAACATGCGCGCATGCAGGCCAATGTCCTCTTCCGAAGCGTCCGCATCAGTATCGGCATAAGAGAGCCCAAGACTGAGATCGTTGTTGACGTAGAAATCGCCTCTAAACATGTAAACGATCGTATCCTCCGAATCGTCTTGCTGCCCTATGGTGGCTTCAGCATTGAACGCGCTTTCACCACTGAGCGGACGGACCATTTTCGCGTTAACCGCAATAGTGGATAGATCACCAAGTGACTCCTGATCGTCGTAGCTGACAGTCAACCGCACTCCATCCATCGGCAGGAAACCAACCTCAAAGCGCAAATCATCGCCCTCAAATCCACCGGCATCCACCTGGGTGAAAGAACCAGCCGCGTAAATCTGTTCGATGTAAAACTCAGCGTCGACCCCCATGTCATCACGATCGGCCTCATCGAACGTCCGATAGGACAGCCCGACATTGCTAGAACGACGGAGGAAACCTGCCTCGCCACGCGGAACACCATTATCGTCTACAGCAGAAAAGTGGTATTCGACGTCGACTCCAAGCGCGGAGTCATTTTGATCGTCAAAATCCGCTTACGTGCCAGTTGCATCCACCTGATAGGCGCTCGCCGAAGCGCAGCTCAGCGCCGCAACCATCCCAAACCCCACACCGCGAATCACGTGCTTCATGAATAAAACTCCCGTGCTGTATAGATTTTTCTGGATCAGGATCAACCCTGACTGCGCCAGAATAGTGCAGCCCGTGAAT
>JASBUL010000026.1 GCA_030147945.1 Oceanococcus sp.
ACGAGAACAATCCCAAATGGCATGTGCTGCCGCGCCAGTCCGGCGCACTGGTGGTGACGGTGCAGCCGTTCCCCAGCTCCACCGGTCTGCTCAATGAGGATTGCAGTGCGATTCCGATCTTCGTGTATTCCGAGGATCACAAGGCGGAAACGATCGACCGCATCATCGCCGCCGCCAACGAGTTCATGGATGCTCAGCCAGACGATGCCCCGGTCCAGTTCGCCCTGGCCACCGGCAACGTCGGGGTGATGGCTGCAGCCAACGATGTGATCCGCGAAACCGAGCCGACCGTGCTGGGCTGGCTGTTCCTGGGTATCGGGCTGTGCATCTTCCTGACCTTCCGCAGCATCACCGGCCTGGTTTGCGTGCTGGTGCCGTTGTGGCTGGTTTCGATCCTGTCCTACGCCGTCATGGTGTATCTGGAGATTGGCGTCAAAGTCTCCAACCTGGCTGTGGCGGCCTTCGCCGCAGGGATAGGCGTGGACTACGGCATCTATATTTATTCGGTGCTGGAAGAGAATGTGCGCAACAAGGGCATGGCCCTGCGTGAGGCTTACCGCGACACCCTCAACCAGACCGGCAAAGCGGTGGTGATCACGGCGGCGACCCTGTCGGCCAACGTCTGCACCTGGTTCTTCTCAGGCCTGCAGTTCCAGATCGATATGGGCATTTTGCTGACCATCATGTTCTTGGCCAATGCCGTGGCTGCGGTGCTGATGCTGCCGGCCTTCGCCGCCTTCCTGCTGCGCGGCCCGAAAAACGCGGATGGCGACAGCGCGGCGCAGCCTGTGCCCGCCTGATCCGGCCGACTATTCATTAAACCTCGAGGAGATTGTTATGAAGCTGAGAATGCTGACACTGACCGCGGCGGCCTGCCTGGTCACCGCATATCCTGCGCTGGCCAAAGTGTCGCCGGAAGAAGCGGCCAAGCTGGGCAAAGAACTCACCCCGGTCGGCGCCGAACGCGCCGGCAACGAAGCGGGCACCATTCCGGAGTGGACGCCGGCCGAGCAGCGTGGCGCGCTGAAGGGCGAATTCCCCGGCGATGCCACGATCGAAGCCCAGCAGCCGCTGTTCACCATCAACGCGCAGAACGTTGCTGAGTACGAAGGCAAGCTGACCGAAGGCCATAAAGAGCTGATGCGACGCTACCCGGACACCTACAAGATGAAGGTGTACCCGACCGTGCGTAACGTGAACCTGCCGGAGCGAATTCAGCAGGAAACCATCAAGAACGCGACCCGCGCCGAACTCGAAGGCGTTGATAACCCGCGTGGCGCCTTCCTGGGTTTTCCGTTCCCGATTCCGAAGTCCGGCGCTGAGCCGATCTGGAACCACCGCACCAAATGGCGCGGCAATGAGCTGATTCGCTACAACAACCAGATGATCGTGCAGCAGGACGGTCGTTTCAAAGTCACCAAGATTGTCGAGGACGTGAAGTTCTACTACGCCAATCTGGAACTGGAAAACCCGCCAGAGCTGAAGCCTGGTGTGGACTTCCTGCGTTACCTGTCGGCCACCGTGGCACCACCGCGCGTTGCGGGTACCTACATTCTGGTGCATGAGAAAGCCGGTTTCGGCACCGAAGGTCGTGCTGCGTGGCTGTACGCCCCGGTTCTCAAGCGTATCCGTCGTGCCCCGGCGGTGTGCTGTGACAATCCATACGAAGGCACCGATGGCCACCAGTTCTACGATCAGGTGGACATGTACAACGGTGTGCTCGAGCGCTTCACTTGGAAGCTGGTGGGCAAGCGCGAAGTCTACATTCCGTACAACGCCTACAAGATCGGCAAGCCGCCGACCAAGTACGAGGACATTGCCGCCCCGAACCACGTGAATCCGGAGCTGCCGCGTTACGAGCTGCACCGCGTGTGGGTGGTGGAATCGGTGAACAAGGAAGGTCAGCGTCACACCTTCGCCAAGCGCACCATCTACCTGGATGAAGATTCCTGGAACATCGTAGCCATCGACGACTACGATCATGAAGGCAAGATCATGCAGTTCCAGGAAGGCCATCTGGTGTTCAACCACAACGTCCTCGCCACCAGCACCTCGCCGGAAGTGATCTACCACTTCAACAGCGGTCGTTACTTCACCACCGCGATGATGAACGAGGACCAGCCGTACGACCAGACGGCACGTTTTGAGGACAGCCACTTCGAACCCAACACGGTTCAGAAGAAGGCGTCGAAGTAATCCCCCAAGACTCCCCGGCCTTCATCCCATGTGATGCAGGTCGGGGTTTTTTTGAGGTGCGGAGAGGATCAGGAGACAACAATATGGGCAAGACTTGGCGCATCGTCGCACTGGCCATGGCAGGGATGCCGTTGAGCGCGAGTGCAATTGAATTCAATTTGTCGATGTTCGGCGAGACCTTTTCGGGGGTGCTCAACAACACGGCAACATTCGGTTACAGCTGGCGTATCGAAGAGCCGGAAGAGGATTTGATCGGCAAGGCGAACCTGGATCCGGACCTGTGCTCCGGGGCCTACCAGTTCTGTCAAGGGCTGCATCGCGAACAGACCCATCCGGCCGAGCGGCTGGCCCAGGCGCCCGGTCAGGCGTCGGTCAACCTGGATGATGGCAACCTCAACTACAACAAGTGGGACATCACCCAGGCTCCGCTGAAAATCAGCAATGACCTCAAGATCGAATGGGGCAACTTCGGGATTTTTGCCCGAGGTATCGGTATCTACGATTACATCAACTACGATTTCGAGGAATACCACCCCAACCGGGTCACCCCGGAGAACGCCGCCACCACCGGTGTGCGTGACAATCCGCAGACCTCCAACCGCTATTTCTCCCAGGTCCATGGCCCGGGTGGCGTGGTCTACAACGACCGCGACAAGCGCAGCGCCGAGCAGGCCGCCCTGCGCTACGACATCCTCGATCTCAACTTCTTTGGTGAAGTGGATCTGCCGGGGCTTAACAACGTTCTGTTCCGTGTGGGCAAGCAGACCGTGAACTGGGGCCAGAGCACGGTCGCGGTGGTTAACAGCGTGAACCAGGCTCAGCCGGTTAACGCCAACAGTCTGTTCCGTCTTGGTTTTGGTTTGCTTGAAGAGCTGTTCGTGCCGGTGGGTATGTTCCGGCTCAGCACCCAGACCCTCGGCGGCATTGATGTCGAAGCCTATTACCAGTACGAGTGGGAGCCGATTGAAATCCCCACGCCAGGTACCTTCATGTCATTTATTGACGTGGGCACCGACAACCTGGTTGACCATGTCAACGTCACTTTCGGTGGCCATGAAGATCCTGAAGGGGCTTCAACCTTCCTCGATAATCCGCTGACGTTGATCACGCCAACCACGCCGACCGCTGAATTGCTCCCGGCCAACAAGGCGCGGGACAGTGGCCAGTATGGTGTGGCACTGAAGAAGTACTTCTACGATCTGAACAACGGTACCGAGTTCGGTCTGTACTTCATGAACTATCACTCCAAGTTGCCGTATGCCAGCGTGTTCGCTGCCAATGCCAGCTGCGCACGTCGTGAAGGCAATGATTTGGGCATTGATGCGCACAACACACTGACCCTGCTACAGGCCTGCGACAACCTGCCGGTGTCTCGTCCGGAAGCACAACCGGCTCTGTTGGCTCAATTGACCACGCTGGCCCTGCAGAATCCGGGCATTCTGGTTAATGACATTGGTCTGGATTCACTGCTTTCCGCACCAGCCGCATTGGCCAGCCTGCTGGTCTACAACCCGAATCAGCCGTACTCGGATACCTTGGCGCTGGATTCGCTCAAGCTTCAGCTGGAATATCCCGAAGATCTGAAGATGTTCGGCTTCAGCTTCAACACCACGTTTGGTGAGTACTCCTTCCAGGGCGAGATCTCGCACCGGCCCAAGCTGCCGCTGCAGGTGGCGCTGGTCGATCTGGTGTTTGCCGGTCTGGCACCGACGCTGACCCGCTGTCACGACCAGAGTCTTGGCTGTGCCGGGACCACGGCGGGGCGCGGGTATGACGAGCAGGGCAATATGATCACCTACGGCAGCAATGATTTTGTTGATGCCGAAGGCAACAATCCCTACCCGGACACCATCAACCTGATCGTGGGTTCGCCACCAGGTTCGGCGCGCTCCTTCCCCAGCTTCATCGAGCCGTACCGCCAGGGCACCATTGGTGAAACCGACCCGAACAGCTACATCCAGGGCTGGATCGAAGGGAAGGTCAACCAGTACAACCTGGGCGCCACGCGGGTGCTGGGTTCGTCCGAGAACTGGATCGGCGCCGACCAGATCATCCTGCTCTACGAACTGGCCGCCACCCATGTGCTGAACATGCCGAAGTTTGACCAGTTGCAGATTGAAGGCCCGTACACGGCGGTGACCCATGCCAGTGCGGGTGCCGATGGCACCGGTGCCGATGGCTCCCAGCTGGCCTGTTCGAGCAACCCGACCTGCAATTACGGTGCGGATGGTCTGCGCTTCAATCCGACTCAGGAATCGCGCAGCGCCTTCGCCGACGACTTCGCCTGGGGTTATCGTGTGGTCGGTCGTATCAGCTATGAATCGGTTCTGCCGGGTATCAGTGTGCAACCGCTGTTCATCTGGCAGCATGACATCGAAGGCAACTCGCCGGGGCCGGCCGCGAACTTCGTGGAAGGTCGTATGGCACTGAACCTGTTGCTGGAAACGCGTCATGACCAGGGCTACTCGTTCACGATCGCCTACAACATGTTCACCGGCGCAGGTCGGCATAACGTGTGGCGCGATCGCGACAACCTGGGCTTCTTCTTCAAATATCAGTTCTAAGGTGAGCGTTGTGCTGAAATCTCACAGCGTGGAGTGCAGTTCATGAGGCGGAATCAGAAAAGTTTGCAGGCGATGGTGGCGGCGTTGGCACTGACGTGCACAAGTGCCGTGATGGCGGAAGCCGAGATGAGCCCGCAGCGTTCCGATGTGTACCCGATGGCACAGGACAGCCTGTTGCTTGATGTCACCGACACGGGGGATGCGCTGGTCGCGGTCGGCGTGCGCGGCCACATCCTGCGTTCGCAGGATGGCGAGCGCTGGGAGCAGGTCAACGCACCGGTCAACCGCCTGCTCACCGCAGTCAGCTTTGCCGACGCCCGGCAGGGCTGGGCGGTGGGACATGATGCCGCCATTCTGCACACCACGGACGGTGGCCTGAACTGGGAGCTGCAGCATTTTGATCCGCAGGGGCAGGGGCCGTTGCTCGACGTATTCTTCGAAAGCGAGCAGCGCGGTTTTGCGATCGGTGCCTTCGGTACCTTTCTCGGCACCACTGACGGCGGTCAGAACTGGGCGCCGGTCGATGCGCCGGCAGTGTCCGATGCCGCGGTTCATCTCTACGCCATGACGCGTGCGCCCGACGGTCGCTACCTGATGGTCGGGGAGATGGGCAGCATCTTCGCCACGGATGAAGAGGGCCAGTGGGCGCAGCTCGATTCGCCCTATGATGGATCGTTCTATGACGTCCAGGCGCTGGGCGCCAAAGGCGTGCTGGCGGTCGGTATGCGGGGCAACGCCTATATCACCAACGAGCTGGGTGTGGCCGAATGGCGGCGTATCGAATCGGACACCTTGCTGGGCTTGACCAGCATCACGCCGGTTAATGCCAAGCGCATGCTGATCACCGGCCTGAATCGCAATCTGTGGGTGCTCGACGCGCCCGGTCGCATGACCCAGATTCGTGTCTACGATCCGGAATCGTCCAACACCGGTTCGCTCAATGCGGCGGTGGTGCGTGACGGGCAGGTCTACCTGGCGGGCGATCGGGGCATTCATGTGATGCCGCTGCCGCCGGCCGACCTCGCCTCGGTGACGTCTCAGTAGCGTCTGCTGCGGCTGTCCGGGGAAGCTTCCGGCCAGTCGCTGCGTGCTGTTTCTCAAGTCCAATCTGCGATAGAGTCCCGTGCTGCGCAGCGAGGCGCTATCGCCAGAACTGGTGACGAGGAGACAGCATGTGGAGAACGCTGCCATAGGACATAGCGTTGAGTCGGGCGGTGGTCGCTCGACACTCATTCGGCAAAAACCGATGCGCCCGGAAGGTGAGATGGAACGCTCACGTCTGGGCTTGCCGGATGCTTTACTCACCGGACAGGTGGGGCTGGCGGCTTTTCTGGCGCCTGCCGGTTACGGCAAATCCACCGCCATGGCGCTGTGGCAGGACCGTTTGCAGGCTCAGGGCCTGGACTGCTGCTGGTTGGCGATGCGCGATAAGCATCGCGATCCCAAAGCTCTGCTGCTGGATCTGCTGCATGCGCTGTGCGAGCAGCTGCCCTCGCTCGATTGCAGTCAGACCGAAAGCCACCTGCGCTCCGCCACCTCGTATCTGATCGAACCGGTGATGGCCAGTCTGGCCTACGAGATCGAAGCGGTGGGGCGGCGCATTTTCCTGTTTCTCGACGATCTGGAAAATCTGTCGACAGCGGCCGGGCGCGACATCGTGGCCCTGCTGGTCGAACACCGACCCCACAATCTGACCCTGGTGCTGGGCGGACGCGATATCCGTCAATTTGCCCTGTCGCGCTATCGCTTGGCCGGCAAGATCGTCGAGTTCGGCATCAAGGATCTGCAGTTCAACGCGGCTGAGATTCGTCAGCTGCTGAGCCAGCGCTTCCAGATCGAACTTCCGGACACGGCATTGCTGGCCCTGGCGCGCAAGACCGAGGGCTGGCCGGCGGCGCTGAGTCTGTATGCCATGGGGGTCAATGCGCGTGGCCAGACCGGCACGGTGATCGAGGATTTTGTCGGGGCCTCCAGCGAGCTGACCGACTATCTTGGCGAGGTGCTGTTCACCAGCCTGGATGAGGACTTGCAGGCGTTTCTGCTGCGCGCGGCCGTGCCCGAGCAGTTCAACGCGGATCTGCTGCGCCATCTGGTGCCGGATGCCGATGGGGTGGGGCGCATGCTGCAACGCATACTCGATGCCAACCTGTTTCTGCAGCGACTGGACATCAACACCGGCGAGTTTCGCTTTCACGCCCTGTGCGCGGATTTCATGCGCCGACGCCTGCAACTGGAAGATCAGGCGCTGTACCAGAACCTGCTCAATCGCACGGCCGAATGGTGCTGGTCGCGTGGGCGCATACATGAGGCCATCGAATGTGCGCGTCGCGCCGGCGACTGGGACTTCATGGCCCAGCGCATGCTCGAATGCGCCGACGAGGTGGTGCGCGGCAACGCCGAGTTCGAATCATTTCTGGCCTGGACCCAGGCGCTGCCCGACGACGTGCTTAACAGCTATCCCGAATTGCTGCTGCACCAGTCCTGGGCCCTAGGTTTTTCGCGCAAGATGCCCGAAGCAGAGGCGGTGCTGCTGCGGCTTGAAACGCTGTTGCCAGGCATGCCCGCCGCACGGGCACGTGATCTTGGGCGCCAGCTCAAAATGCACAACTTCGTGATTGCCGCGATCATGGACAGGGCACAGGTGCAGATCGACGAAATCCGACAGTGGCTGGAGGATTTCCCCGACGCCAGTGACGCCGAGCGTGGACAGGTGCTGTCCACCCTGGCCCCGGCGGCGCGCAATCTCAACCTGCTGGACCAGTCGCTGCCGCCGCTGGAACTGGCCGAGGAATGTTTTCGCCGTTGCGGCGCCGACTATTCCTTGTCGTGGGTCCACAACATCCGTATTGCGGTTCTGATCAAGCGCGGCGATTTTGCCGCCGCGCGGCTGGCCGGGCAGCGCGGTCTGGGTGAAATGACCGAAGCGCTGGGCGAGCACTCGCCGCCATCGGGGATGAGCAACTGCATGTTGGCCTACCTCGACTACGAGGCCGGTGACCTGTCTGCGGCGCGTGCCCACATCGACAACGGTCTGCGGGCGATTCTTGACCACGGCATGGTCGATTCGCTGTATTTCGCCTATCTGACGCAGTCCTATCTCGCCGCCGAAGATGGCAATTTGGAGCTGGCCGTGTCGAGCCTGGCCGACGGCGAATCGCTGGGCCTGTCGTTCGGCTTGCCACGTCTGACCACGCAACTGGCAACGCGCCGCGTGCTGCGCTATCTGCACGCCGATGATCAGCTGGCTGCAGATGCGGTGATTCAGGCACGGCAGCTGCTGGATTACCCCAAGGATGCCTTCGAACGTGATCGTGACAACTGTGCCGATCTGATTCGCGCCCACCAGGACCTCATCCGGGGCAAGCACGCGGCGGCGCAGGAGCGGCTCAAGCTGATGTCCAAGGGCGCGGCGCAGGACGGGCGGATGCGCATGAAGGCGGAATATGACTATCTGCTGGCGATCGCGGTGCATGCCGCGGGTGATGCCAATGAGGCCGGCCGTCGTTTCCGCCAATTGCTGGCCGAAGCCGCAGTGCAGCAGCGTTATCGCTTCATGTTGCACGTCGGTGCGCTGGGGCGCGGGCTGATCGCCGATCAGCTTAAGGTGCGTCAGCAGGCCTGGCAGGCCGGGGTGGAAAAGGACGCGGCTGACGGGATCCTGGGCGAGCTGGCCCAGGCTCTGGGCTTGCTGGACGAAGACAAAGGCGTGGCCGCGGTCGACACCGCGGTCGAGGCCCTGACGCGACGCGAGATCGATATTCTCAAGCGTGCGGCCAGCAGCGGCCTCAACAACAAGAAGCTGGCCCAGGCCTTGTTCGTATCGGAAGGCACGCTGAAGTGGCACCTGCACAACATCTACAACAAGCTGGGCACACGCAATCGCGCCGGCGCCATCGCTCAGGCGCAACGTCTCGGGCTGTTGCGCTGAACCGACGCAAACCAACCTATAGATAGGCGTGACCCAACCGGTGCAATGCTGCAATAGCCTGCAGAATTGTGCTGGAGAGAGAACGAGTGAGCGTGAATCTGGAGCAAAGCTACCCGGATTGGGTACCTGATGACATCACGTTCCCGAGCGAGGGCAATATTGCCGAGGTCCTGCTGCAGGACTGCCGTCGCTACGCGGATCGCACCGCCTTTGTGTGCGCGGATGAGGAACTGAGTTATGCGCAGCTGGATCAGCTGTCGCAGCGTCTGGCGGTGTACCTGCTCAGCGAGTGCCGCCTGAACAAAGGCGACCGCGTCGCGGTGATGATGCCCAATCTGATCGCCTATCCGATCAGCGTGCTCGGCATTCTGCGCGCCGGTCTGGTGGTGGTGAACGTCAATCCTTTGTACACCGCGCGCGAACTCAAGCATCAGCTGGTGGATTCGGGCGCCAAGGCGTTCATCATCGCCAAGCCGTTCGTGGCTGCGCTGGATGAGGCCTTGCCTGACACCGTCGTGGAGAATGTGCTGGTGGCACCCATGGGTGAGCCGGTCAAACCCAGCGGTGTTTACGGCGGCGAAGCGCGTATCGCGCTGAATGATGCGCTGTCGGTCGAGGGTGAGCTAGAGGCGCCTGCCGTGGGACCGGGCGATGTGGCTTTTCTGCAGTACACCGGCGGCACGACCGGGCCATCCAAGGGCGCCACCTTGTCGCACGGCAATGTCATGGCCAACCAGGAACAGTTGCTCAGCTGGATTGCACCGTGCATGGCGCGCCTGCCAGGCACCCAGCAGCATGTGGTGATCACCGCCTTGCCGCTGTATCACATCTTCGCGCTGACCGTGAACGCCTTGGCCATGATGCGTCACGGCGCCAGCAATGTGCTGGTTCCGAATCCGCGCGATCTGCCGGCGTTGGTCGAGACGTTCAAACGTTATCCGGTGAGCATGTTCAGCGCCGTGAACACCCTGTTCAACGGTCTGCTGCACACCCCGGGCTTCGATCAGGTCGATTTTGGCAATCTGTGTCTGGCCGCCGGCGGTGGCGCCTCAGTCCAGCCTGCGGTCGCCCAGCGTTGGCAGCAGGTGACCGGCACGACCATCGTTGAAGGCTATGGTTTGTCCGAGACCTCGCCGCTGGTCACGCTCAATGCCACCGATGCGGCCGAACACAGCGGCACCGTGGGCTTTGCCATGCCATCGACGCGCATTCGCCTGCTCGACGACGAGGGCACCGAGGTTGCCGAGGGTGAGCCGGGCGAGCTGTGCGTCAGCGGACCGCAGGTCATGAGCGGCTACTGGAACCGGCCGGATGCCAATGCCGAGGTGTTCACCGATGATGGGTACTTCCGCACCGGCGACATTGCCGTGCGCCACGCCAACGGCAGCTACCAGATCGTGGACCGCAAGAAGGACATGATTCTGGTGTCGGGCTTCAATGTGTACCCGGCAGAAATTGAGGCGGTCTGTGCAGCGCACGAGAACGTGATCGAATCGGCCTGTGTCGGTGTGCCGGATGAGCGCACCGGTGAGGCGGTCAAGGTGTTCGTGGTGCGCAAGTCCGAAGCGCTCGATGAGGACCAGCTGATCGCCTTCTGTCGCGACAACCTGACCGCCTACAAGGTGCCGCGTCAGGTCGAGTTCATTGCCGAGCTGCCGAAAAGTCCGGTGGGCAAGATTCTGCGCCGCGAATTGCGCAGCTGATTGCACCGTCGCAGTGTCCGCGCTCCTCGCCAGACGGCCAGGGGCGCTTTTTTTCGCCTGCTGCCCGGGGCGTTCAGGGTCAGATAATTCGTACACCGCAACGGACGCTTTTCGGACGTGGCGCGTGACAGCTGTACGACAGTCAGCCGAGCCTGATTTCTAGATCATGAACGCAGGGAGATGGTTGAGTCTGAACACAAAAATTATTCGTCAGGCTCTCGCGGAAACCGGAAACCAGAGGTGTTCAAAAATGCTGTCCTCGCAAGTTGGTTGTCTTCCTGAGTCGGAACCCCGAGAGGTTTCCCCTGCGGGCGTGTGCGCGGGAGCGCGATCATGACCGCGCTGCCCGCAGGGCTTCGTTCCATTCAGGCCCCGGCTCTTCAGGATTACGGCCTGATTGCACGTGAGCCGTCGGCCCTGGCCGGCACGCTGCGCTTCGAGCGACCGGGCTGGATCTTTGCTCACCGACTCAAGCATTGCTCGATCGGTGCATTTACCTTTTTCAACGCGGCTGGCAAAACCAGCGTCTATCGCACCCGTCTGGGGCGTTATTCGCAGATCGGCGAGTCCTCGATCATCGGTCCTCCGGAACATCCGATGGACTGGTTCAGCAGCCACCCGTTTGCCTTTACCCGGCCCGATGAAGTGCCGGTGATGTATGAGCTCGACGATTTCGTGCGTCTGGCACCGACCGCGGACGCCGGCGAATCGTGGGCGTCACAGCAGGTCAACGACACGGTGATCGGGCACGAGGCCTATATTGGCGCTGGCGCCTTCATCAAGCGTGGCGTCACCATCGGTGACGGTGCGGTGGTTGGTGCGGGCAGTATCGTGACCCGTGACGTACCGCCGTTTGTCATTGTGGTCGGCTCACCGGCCAAGGTGGTGCGCCAGCGCTTCAGTGACGCCATCGTGGAGCGACTGCTGACGCTGCAATGGTGGAATTACGATCTGGCGCCGTGGCGTGATCAGGTCGATTTTTCAGAGGTCGAGCCGACCCTGGAATTCCTTGAGGACTGTCTGGCCAGCGGTGTCCTGGAACCGCTGGTGCCGGACACCTTTGAATTGCGTACCCGTCCTTCCGGCTACGATATCCGCCGCCTGGAACGGCCGCTGTATCACACCCACCGTATGCCTCAAACGCGCTGCGCGTAACCCAGCGCGTCGGCCAGGGCCAGGGTGGCGTCAGCAAAGCCCTGGCCGTCGGCGCGCCACGGCAGTGCAGCGTCCAGCCGTTGTTGTTCCGCCAGCGCCAGCGTGCGGTCTGAAAAGCGCGCCTGGGCTTCGGCATCAAGGCCGGCTGGCGCCAGCGTCGGCCCTGGCTGGGCAAACACCCAGTCGCGTGGATCACGCATGGCCTCAAGCACTGCAGGATCATCCTGAATACCGAGCCACTGGCACAGTCGCACGGCCGCCTCGTGGTTCTGGTTTTCGAAGTCTTCACTGCGCAGCTGGACCGATTGAGCGGCCGGCCACTGGGCGCGCCAGTTCAACAGGTTCTGGTTGGCGGCGAACCACGGCAGCTGCGGTTCCACCTGTGGCGGAATGAAGCTGTGGTCCTTGTAGTCCAGCGGTATGAACACGTGCTCGCGTGACCACTGATGCAGTAGCACACCCTGGCTCCAGGGATGACGGGTCAGATGCAGGATCTGCGGTTGCGGGCTGATGGCCTGGATGCGCAGGTAGGCGACCGGCCTCAGTGCGGCATCATCGTCGGGGATGACGAGTCGGCGGGGCGCGACGCTCTGGGCAAACAGGTCGATGAGTTGTTTGCAGCTCCACTCGGCGCGCTCGGCCAGCCATGCATTGGCCAGTCGAATCCCGTGATCATCCTGGCGCTGATACATCAACCAGGCGACCGCGCGACGCAAGCCCTGACCGTGGGTGCCCTGACCCAGCTCGAAGACTTTGAGGGCGTCGCCTATGGTATCGGCCAACAGCAGATCAAGCTGAGGCAGGGCGTAGAGCTGGGGATGCTGATGCAGACAGCCGGCCACCCAGGCGCTGCCGCTGAAAGGGGCGCCCAGCAACCAGATCGGGGACGTTTCGTTCATGCGCTTTGCTTGCGCCCCAGCCACACTTCGCAGCCGCCGCGCGGATTGGGTTCATAGACCCATTCGCCGTGGCGTTTGACCGCGACTTTGGGGCCGAACGGGTTGGCCGTGGTGATAAACAGGCCGTGTGGGGTCGAAACCAGATTGCGAAAACCCCAGTTGAAATGGTTGCCGAAGCCGTTGCGTGTGACCGGCTCGAAATTGATGCCATCAGCTGAGCGCCAGATTTCTGCACCGCCATGGTTCTGCACCAGTGCATCCTCGCCCCAATGCTCGATCAGGGTTTGTACATCGGGTGGCCAGCTCGGAATCAGGATGTAGGGCAGCAGATTGGCCCACGAGAAGGTGCCCACGTAGAGCCAGCCATCGTGCACGCACATGCGCCAGATGTAGCCGTTGAAGATGCTGTCGAAGCCGGGGCCGATGCCGGACAACGGATATTTGGGGCCCTGGTCGGTCATGCGTGGCTCACCCACGATCAAATCCCAGCTGTTGTCGGGCCACACGCGGATCAGCTCGGCCGAGGCCGGGCCGATGCCGGCGGCGTAGTGATAACCGCCGTTGATGATGCCGCAGCCGGCATACAGGGCGCCGTTGAACTCACACAGGGCCGTGGTGGCTTCGTTGAGCTGGCCGCGACCGGCGCCGCGATCGTAGACCTTCTCCCAGGTGTAGGGCAGGCTGTCGCCCCCACGGGTTTTCCACAATTCGCTGCCGGCACTGGGGTTGACCGTGCCGCCGTAGAGATGGCCGTCGAACTTGGCCATTTCAAACACCGTGGCGTTGTCCAGATTGCCGAAGCCTTCCGGACTGGCCGCCTGCCAGTCATTGCTGGTCAGATCATGGTTGGCGTAGATGATGGCCTCGGAGCTGAGATCCTGGGTG
>JASBUL010000027.1 GCA_030147945.1 Oceanococcus sp.
CTTCACGGGCCGTGTTGTAGTGCTCGGCACCGATGACCAGCGGGTCAAGCTGACGACTGGTCGAATCGAGCGGGTCCACAGCCGGGTAGATACCCAGCGAAGCGATGTCACGCGACAACACCACGGTGGCGTCAAGGTGAGCAAAGGTGGTCGCCGGCGACGGGTCGGTCAAGTCATCCGCAGGGACGTAAACGGCCTGTACGGAGGTGATCGAACCGGTCTTGGTCGAGGTGATGCGCTCCTGCAGAACGCCCATTTCCTCAGCCAGGGTCGGCTGGTAACCCACAGCTGACGGCATACGACCGAGCAGTGCGGACACTTCGGTACCGGCCAGGGTGTAGCGGTAGATGTTGTCGACGAAGAACAGCACGTCACGACCTTCATCACGGAAGTATTCCGCCATGGTCAGCCCGGACAGTGCAACACGCAGACGGTTACCCGGCGGCTCGTTCATCTGGCCGTAAACCATCGCCACTTTGGACTGGGTCAGGTCGTCGAGCTGGATAACGCCGGCTTCCGACATTTCGTGGTAGAAGTCGTTACCTTCACGGGTACGCTCACCAACACCGGCGAACACGGACAGACCCGAGTGCTCTTTGGCGATGTTGTTGATCAGCTCGAGCATGTTCACGGTCTTGCCCACGCCGGCACCGCCGAACAGGCCTACCTTACCGCCCTTGGCGAACGGACACAGCAGGTCGATGACCTTGATGCCGGTTTCCAGCAGGTCGGTGGAGCCGGACTGCTCTTCGTAGCTCGGCGCTTCGCGGTGAATCGACCAGCGCTGTTCGGTCTGCACCTCACCACGCTCGTCTTGCGGCTCGCCCAGCACGTTCATGATGCGGCCCAGGGTACCCTGGCCAACCGGCACCGAAATCGGTGCGCCGGTGCTTTCCGCCGGCATGCCGCGCTTGAGGCCTTCCGACGGCCCCATGGCGATGGCACGGACAACCCCGTCGCCCATCTGCTGCTGGACTTCCAGGGTCAGGCCCGCTTCCGCAACACGCAGGGCGTCGTACACCTTGGGCATCGCATCGCGCGAGAATTCGACGTCAACGACGGCGCCGATAATCTGGACAATCTTTCCGGAACTCATCAATAAAGTCCTCTTTTCCTAAGCTTTTTCGCCGCGTTACGGCAAGATTCAATTCAATTCGTAACCGCTACACCGCGGCTGCGCCACCGACAATTTCCGCCAGTTCCTGAGTAATCGCAGCCTGACGGGCCTTGTTGTAGGCCAGCTGCAAGTCCTCAATGATCTGTCCGGCGTTGTCCGAAGCGCTCTTCATGGCGACCATACGCGCAGCCATTTCACAGGCCACGTTTTCGACCACCGCCTGGTAGACCTGCGATTCGACAAAGCGCATCAGCACGTCGTCGAGCAGTTCAACCGGCTCCGGCTCGTAGATGTAATCCCACAGATCCAGCAACTCGCCGTCTTCCTGACCCACCTGCTGAGCCACCGGCAGCAGCTGCTGCACATCCGGCTTCTGGGTCATGGTGTTGACGAACTCGTTGCTGAGCAGCAGCACACGATCAACCTTGCCATCACGGTACGCATCGAGGACGACCTTCATCAGACCAATCAGCTGGTCCAGATGCGGGGTATCGCCCAGGTTGCTCTGCTCGGCAATCACACGGCCACCCAGACGCTTGAAGAAGGCGCGCGCCTTGTTACCGACCACCGCGATATCAACCTCCACATTCTGGCTCTGCCAGTGCTTCAGTTCACTCAGGGTTTTACGGAACAGGTTGATGTTGAGGCCACCACAAAGGCCACGGTCGGTCGACACCACGATGATGGCGACGCGCTTGACCTCACGCTCCACCACAAACGGATGCCGGTATTCCGGGTTGGCCTTGGACAGATGGCCCATGGTCCGGCGCAGGCGCTCGGCGTAAGGCCGGGACGCCATCACGCGGTCCTGAGCCTTGCGCATCTTCGAGGCCGCAACCATTTCCATGGCTTTGGTGATCTTCTGCGTATTTTTTACGCTGCCGATCTTGGTGCGGATTTCTTTGGCACTTGCCATATCAGACTCTGGTCAACAGTGGGGGCTTACGCCGCCCACTGCTTCTTGAAGCCTTCGAGCGCAGCTTTGATGCCGCTCTCGATCTCGTCGTTGTAGTCACCCTTCGCATTGATGGTGTCCAGCAGCGCCTGCTGTTCCGATGCGAGGTAACGATGCAGGTCTTCGTCAAACTTGACGACTTTGTTGACCGGCACATCGTCGAGGTAGCCCTTGTCAGCGGCGTACAGCGAGATCGCCATGTTGCCAACCGACAGCGGCGCGTACTGAGCCTGTTTCATCAGCTCGGTGACACGCTGACCACGCTCCAGCTGCTTGCGGGTCGCCTCATCCAAATCCGAAGCGAACTGGGCAAACGCGGCCAGCTCACGGTACTGAGCCAGCGCCAGACGAATACCGCCGCCGAGCTTCTTGATGATCTTGGTCTGCGCAGCACCACCCACACGCGACACCGAGATACCGGCGTTCATAGCAGGACGGATGCCCGCGTTGAACAGGTCGGTTTCCAGGAAGATCTGACCGTCGGTGATGGAGATCACGTTGGTCGGAACGAACGCGGAGACGTCACCGGCCTGGGTTTCGATGATCGGCAGTGCGGTCAGCGAACCGGTTTTGCCTTTAACTTCACCGTTGGTGAACTTCTCGACGTAATCGGCGTTGACGCGCGCAGCGCGCTCAAGCAGACGGGAGTGGAGATAGAACACGTCACCCGGGAAGGCTTCACGGCCCGGCGGGCGGCGCAGCAGCAGGGAGACGGAACGGTAGGCCACAGCCTGCTTGGACAGATCGTCATAAACGATCAGGGCGTCTTCACCGCGGTCGCGGAAGTATTCGCCCATGGAGCAACCGGCGTACGGCGCGATGAACTGCATCGCGGCCGATTCCGAAGCCGAAGCCGCCACCACAATGGTGTGCGCCATGGCGTCGTTTTCTTCCAGTTTGCGCACCACGTTGGCAATCGACGAAGCCTTCTGACCGATGGCGACGTAGACGCATTTCACGCCGGTGTCTTTCTGGTTGATGATGGCGTCGATGGCCAGCGCGGTCTTGCCGGTCTGACGGTCACCAATGATCAGCTCACGCTGACCGCGACCAACCGGAACCATGGCATCGACCGACTTGTAACCGGTCTGCACCGGCTGATCGACCGACTGACGCTCGATAACGCCCGGCGCCACTTTCTCGATCGGCGCGGTTTCTTTGGCCTCGATGGCGCCCTTGCCGTCAATCGGCTGACCCAGCGAGTTGACCACGCGACCCAGCAGCTCGGGACCGATCGGCACTTCCAGAATGCGACCGGTGGTCTTCACCGTGTCGCCTTCGCTCAGGTGTTTGTAGTCACCCAGAATCACCGCACCCACGGAGTCACGCTCCAGGTTGAGTGCCAGACCGAAGGTATCACCGGGGAACTCCAGCATTTCACCGAGCACCGCGTCGGACAGACCGTGCACGCGCACGATACCGTCGGCCAGACTGACGATGGTGCCCGTGTTGCGGGCTTCGGTGAGAACTTCGAAGTTCTCGATTCGGGATTTGATCAGCTCGCTGATCTCAGAAGGATTCAACTGCATCGTCTGCAATCCTGTATTTATTGAGTGAGTGCGCTACGCAGGCGAGACATCTCGCCACGCACCGAACCATCGATGACGAGGTCACCGGCGGACACCACAGCCCCGCCAAGCAAATCTGCGTCCACTGCCCAATGCACCTGAACGTCGTCGCCCAGACGCTTCTTGAGCGCGTCGACAATGCTGCTCTGCTGCGCTTCGCCCAGCTCGGTTGCCGAAGCAATACGCACATTGCGCAGATGCTCGTAGGCCTCGCGCAAGGCGGAGAATTCCTCCGCGATGGCGGGCAGCAGTGCCAGACGACGATTCTCGGCCAGCACCTTGAGCAAATTGCCCAGCGACGCATCACCGGCTGCTCCGGACAGCTGCTGCAACATCTCAAGCAGCTGTTCCGAGCGAACGCCGGGATGGCCAATCAGAGCGGCCATGTCGTCATTGGACGCAGCCTGCGCCAGACGCGTCAGTGCATCACCCCACTGGGGTAAAGCCTGGGCGTCACGCGCGACGGAAAACGCAGCGCGGGCGTAGGGGCGTGCCAAAGTTTGCAACTCAGCCATGATGGCCCTCAGATCTGCGCCGCGAGGCGGTCAACGATGTCGGAGTGCGCCGCTGCGTCGATCTCGCGACCGAGAATCTTCTCGGCACCGCTGATCGCCAGAGTAGCGACTTCCTTACGCAGGGCTTCACGCGCGCTGGCGATGCTCTGGTCAATCTCGGCCTGAGCCTGACCTTTGATCCGATCACTTTCGGACTGCGCCGCGGTGCGGGCTTCCTCCAGGATCTGCATCGCCTGACGATTGGCACCAGCGAGGATCTCGCGGGCCTCTTCGCGGGCCTGCTTGAGAGCGTCTTCCGCTTTCGCGGCCGCCTCTTGCAGGTCACGAGCCCCTTTATCCGCCGCAGCCAGACCGTCAGCGATCTTCTGCTGCCGCTCTGCCATTGCGCTGGTGATCGGCGGCCACACGAACTTCATGGTAAACCAGACGAACAGCGCGAACGCGACCATCTGGCCTATCAGTGTGACGTTAATATCCATATGCGACTCCCGCGCCTAAGCTGGTATCAGGAACCGACGGCAGCTTTGACGGCTTCAGCGAACGGGTTGGCGAAGGTGAAGAACATGCCGATACCGATGCCGATGAAGGTCACGGCGTCGAGCAGACCGGCGATCAGGAACATGCGGCCGGTGAGCAGCGGAGCCAGTTCCGGCTGACGGGCAACACCTTCAAGCAGCTTGCCACCCAGCAGGGCGAAGCCGATAGCGGTACCCAGGGCACCCATGGCCAGAATCAAACCCACGGCAATTACCGTGGAACTCTGTACGCTAGCAATAGCCTCAACCATTGAAATTACTCCTATAAGGTAAGTGTCGAGCTAAAAGAAAACAGATCAGTGGTGCTCAGCCGCCAGACTGAGATAGACGATGGTCAGCACCATGAACACAAAGGCCTGCAAAGTTACAACCAGGATGTGGAACACCGCCCACAGCCAGTGCAACCCCAGACCGAGAGCTGAAAGAAGCCAGCCCTGCATAAACAGAAGGGCGATCAGAATGAAGATCAACTCGCCCGCAAACAGGTTGCCGAACAGACGCAGGCTGAGCGAAACCGGCTTGGCCAGATCCTCAACAATGCGCAACAGCAGGTTGAACGGCGCCATGTAGGGACCGAACGGGTGCGTCAGCGCCTCTTTGGCGAAGCCACCCAAGCCTTTGAATTTGATATTGAAGTAATAGAGTATCAGGAGCACGGTCAAGGCCATGCCCAGGGTGACGTTGACGTCAGCCACCGGCACCACCTTGAGGTAATCGATACCCACACCGGCGGCCATGGTCGGCAGCAGATCAACCGGCACCAGGTCCATGCAGTTCATCAGGAAGACCCAGACGAAGATGGTCAGACTCAGCGGCGCAACCAGCGGATGGGTACCCGGGAAGGTTTCCTTGACCTGACCATCGACGAACTCGACGATCATCTCGACGAAATTCTGCATGCCGGACGGCACGCCCGCCGTGGCGGACTTGGCCACCTTGCGGAACAACCACAGGAACAGACCACCCAGAACCAGCGCAAAGAAAAGGCTGTCCACGTGCAGGACCCAGAAGCCCGTCGCGTGCGAATCCAGCGTCATCGTCGCCAGATCCAGCTTCAGATTGGTCAGATGGTGGATTACATAATCCGTCGATGAGACTGCTTCACCGTTGCCGCTGGCCATTCGTTATCCGTCTAGTGATTCGTGATCCACTAGCAGTCCGCCAACAATGTAGGCCATCAAACAGGCCACAAATGCAGACATGACTGCCATAAATTCGGTCGGGAAGCGCGCCATGCACATCGCAAACAACACGAAGGTCAGGGCAAACTTTCCAAACTCTCCCCGGTACACCGTGCCCACCAAACGTTTGGGCTCGTCAGCCAGGCTCAGAGCCTGAAGCAGGCGCCAGCGCATGTATGCAGCTGGCAGCACCGCGGTGCCGACGCCGCATAAAGCGGCCAGTGCAGCCGTTTGACTCTTTGCCAGCCACGCTGCTGCCACGAGCATCCCGATCAGGCACTGCATCGCGATGATTTTGCTGGCTTGTTGCATATCGCAGGCGAGTCAAACGCCCACTCTCCAGGAGCGGGGCGCGCAACTATAGCCACAGCTTATCGGCAGGTCAATGACGTGCCAGAGAATTGCTTTTTGATCAGTGATTTGCGCGCCAGACCCCGGCGTGGCGCAGCGCACAATGAAGGCAAATTCAGCCCAGCCGCTCAAAAATCGCCTGCAACTCAGCAGCGGTGGTGTACTGAATCACCAGGCTGCCACGCTCTTCGTCACGCGGCTTGAGCACGACTTTGGCCTTGATACGCTCGGCCAAACGATCACGCGCAATCTGCAGGCGATCGTCAATCTCGGCCGCCTTGGTCTCCGCCTTCGGTGCGCTGGGCGCATTCATCTGCCGCACCAGTGCTTCGGTCTGGCGCACGTTCAAGGCTTGCGCGCGGATTTTCTCGGCCGCACCGGGCTGCAAATCCACCGGCAAGCCGAGCAGAGCACGCGCATGGCCCATTTCCAGCTCGCCCTCGCGCACCAGTGTCTGGACATCGGCATGCAGATTGACCAGGCGCAGCAGATTGGTCACCGAGGCCCGCGAACGCCCCACGGCTTCGGCGCACTGCTCGTGGGTCAATCCACATTCATCAATCAGACGCCGCAAGGCCTGCGCCTCATCCAGAGGATTGAGCCCTTCGCGCTGTATGTTTTCGATCAGCCCGACGGCCAGCACGGTCTGGTCGGGCAGGTCGCGCACCAGGGCCGGGATGTCAGCCATGCCGGCCAGGCGCGAGGCTCGCCAGCGGCGCTCACCGGCTACCAGCTCGTAACTGTCTTCGGCCAGCGGGCGCACCACCACAGGCTGAACAACGCCCTGCGATTTGATCGAGGCCGCCAGCTCCTGCAGCGCCTCTTCGTCCATCTCCGTACGCGGCTGGTAGCGCCCGGGCTGGATCTGGTCCAACGGCAAACGGCGAACCTGCTCGTCCGCTTCGGCCTGCGCCGGCACATCCCCCAACAACGCGTCGAGCCCGCGCCCCAGTCCTCGTCTTGGCTTTTTCGCCATCTCCCCGTTCCTTCTCGTAATTACAGTTTGACCGGCTTGCGCCCCAGCATTTCGCCGGCCAGTGCCAGATAGGCAATTGCCCCGGTGGACCGGGGATCATAGGCGATCACGGGCTGGCCGTAACTCGGCGCTTCGGCCAGACGCACATTGCGCGGCACGATGGTGCGGAACACCTTGTCGCCAAAGTGGGCGATAAGCTCCTCCGAAACCTGGCGCGCCAGGTTATTGCGCGGGTCATACATGGTGCGCAGGATGCCCTCGATCTGCAGCCCCGGATTGATGCTGCCGCGAATCTGCTGAATGGTGCTGACCAGCGCGGATATGCCTTCCAGCGCGTAGTACTCGCATTGCATCGGAATCAGCACACCGCTGGACGCCGCCAGGGCGTTGACCGTGAGCATGGACAGGCTCGGCGGGCAATCAATCAGGATGAAATCGTAGTCATCAGCGACCGTGGCCAACGCTTTCTTCAACGTGAGCTGGCCACCGCTGCCCTTCAAACCGACGTCCGCAGCCGTCATGTCATCGTTGGCTGGCAGCACGTCGAGCTTGTATTCGGGGCAGGCGATACGCGCCTGAGCCACCGTGGCATCGCCGAGCAGGACATCGCAGCCGGAAAACTCCAGCTCGCCCTTGTCGACCCCGACCCCCATGGTGGCATTGCCCTGGGCATCCAGGTCAACCAGCAGCACACGGCGCTTGGTCGCCCCCAGGGAAGCGGCCAGATTGACGCTGGTGGTGGTTTTGCCCACGCCACCCTTCTGATTGGCTACGGCAAGAATCTTCGGCACGGTCACGCTTCCTGTTCTTCCGGCCCATGCGGGCCTGAATGTGCGCCGCCGCCACGCTCGAGAATCACCAGATGGCGATCAGCGCTCAGCGACGGGACGGTCAAACGCGGCATTTTAACCACCTGCCAAGGTGTCGGCACAGCCTCACGCTCATTCGCCTCGGCTTTGCCCTTCATGGCCAGCATCTGCCCGCCCGGCGCCAGGTGCATGCCCGCCAGGGTCACGAAATCAGCGAGCGAGGCAAATGCCCGGCTGATGATCTGCGGATACGGCGCATCGGCCTGCCAGGCTTCGACGCGGCAGGCTTCGGCCTGAAAGTTGTTCACCCCCAGCGCCCGGGCAACATGCCGTTGGAAGGCGATCTTCTTGTGCCGGCTTTCCACACTGAGCACGCTCACATCGGGCCGCGCCAGTGCGATCAACACACCGGGCAGGCCACCGCCACTGCCCACGTCCATCAAACGCCCACCCTGCACATGCGGCAAGACGCTGAGCGAATCCAGCACATGCTGGACCAGCACCTGGCGCTCATCGGTGATCGCGGTGAGATTGATCCGCCGGTTCCAGTGCAACAGCTCCTGGGCGAAGCTCAGCAGCGGATCGACCAGACCGGCGTCAAGCCCGAGCTGGTCCAGCCCGTCGCGCAAAAACGCTTTGTGCGCGTGCATCAGTGCGACAAAACCGCAGCGTTACTCGTCGACATCGTCCGCATCGACCTGACCACTGAGACGCCGGCGCACATGCGACCAGCTGATCCCGACCGCCATAACGGCGGAAATCACGAAAATCACCAGATAGCTGACCACCCGCAGCGATTGCGTGTCGACCAGTTTGAAATCGATCAGCACCCAGACCATGCAACCGAACAGGGCCAGCGCCAGAATCATGCCCACCGGGCCCAGCGAACGCAGGGTTGCGCGGATGTAGATGGTCCAACCAACCGCCAGCAGCACCCCGGCCAACGCCTTGAGCGCGATCATCTGCGAGACATCGCGCGACACCCAGTGCAGGAACGACCAGCCTTCCGGGTTGTAGGTCAGCAGGACCAGCAGCAATGCAAAAACAAAACGCAGGGCGAAACCACCCCACCCAAACGACGAACTGGCCATGCTCAGGCTCGCGAGGAAGAAGCCCTTAAACGTACCACACGCTCAGCGGGGGCTTTGTCGCGGCGTGTTTCGCCGCGATCCTTCATGCGCTGCAAACAGGCCTCGAAGGTGCGCGAGATGACGCTGGAGTTGCGGATCCGCTCGATCTGCGGCCAGGTTCGGCGCTCGCCAGAGCGAATGAAGTGGCGCATGTCCTCTTCGGTCGGGCTGGACAGCATGCGCATCAGCTTTTTGGGATGCTGGCTGGGGAAAATGTTGATGTCGCCGGAGAAGCGCTGATTGGTCAGGGCCAGCAGCTTCTCGGCCACCCGCCACCAGCCTTCCGGGTCCATGCGATGACGCGCGGTTTCCACGATGTGCTTGCTGTAAACCCCGTAACTGCTGCGGGCCAGCTCGGACACCAGCGACACCAGACCGGTTGAATTGCGCGCGCGGTCATCTTTCATGAACGGCACCACATGCGGATTGGTCTGGCTCACGATGTAGTGATTGACGTTGTGCAAACGGGCGATGCGCAACATCGGCAGGTCGCTGCGCAGGGTCCCGTCCTGCCAGCGCTTGCTCGGCATGTAGCCGATGATGTCGCCATCGTAGCTCTTGGCCTGCAGCATCACCGGCGGAAACACCCCCGGAATGGCGCAAGACGCCAGCGACGCACGGTTGATCAGCACATTGGGTGCGGTCAGGTAATTGAGCAAACGCCCGTGCTGATGCGGCTCGATCGGCGACACGGTGATACCCACGATGCGCCGGGTGCGCTCGAAAGCCTCCTCGAAGGTGTAGTCGCCCATGTTCTGCTGCAGGCAGTGCCACAACTGGCCCTGATCCATCAACGAGCGATTGCGCATGGCGCTGCGCAGATCGAACAGGCGAAATGCATCCAGATACAAGCCGCCCGGCTCGAACATCTGGGCCAGTTCTTCATCGGTCCGGGTACCCACCGCGCCGGCAATGATCGAACCCGCGCTGGAGCCTGACAGCACCCGCGGCAGCACGCCCTCACTCCACAGCGCCTTGATCACGCCCAGATGGAACATGCCCAGCGTTGCACCGCCCGACAGCATCAGCCCGGAGCGCCCGAAACTGGAGCCGGTGCGCTTGAAGAAGCGAATCTTGTCGTCCAGCGTGAAGTCGGGAAATTCGTTGTCGCACAGATAGTTGAGACAGATAGCGACTTCGTGCAGGTACTCTTCGATGAGCAGCTTGGTGCCGACCCGGCAATAGGTGTAGATCTTGGGGTTGGCGATACCGCCCAGATTGCCGTGCAAGCCTTCGTGCAGGGCGTAGACCAGCTCGCTGACGCGCTGTTCTTCGCGCAGCTGGCGCAGTTCGTTGAGACGCGCGCGAATCAGCCGGAAATCGTAGTCACGCGACTCGTCGTCAGCGCGCCAGTCGGCCTTGCCCTCCAGCTCATCCAGCTCCAGTGCGGCAGCACGCCAGCTGGTGTAGTCCTGAGCATTGTCGAGCTCGCGCTGTAATCGTTTGTCCTTGCGCATGCACTGTCCGTTTATGTTGCAGTGCGCCAAACTAGCACGGCTAAGCCGAGCGGCAAAGCGCCGATTCAGCCGCCGGGCACCTTGAGGCGCTGCCCGGCCCGGATGCGATTGACGTCGGACAAGGCATTGGCCGAGGCAATGGCACTAACCGACACGCCATACTGGCGAGCAATGGTTTCCACCGTCTGCCCGGAACGAATGGTGTGCCAGGCATACGCCGGACGCCCGGATGCCGGCACCTGCAAACGCACCCCGGCGCGCAGATACTCCGGACGGTCAATGTCATTCAGGGCCTGCAACTGGTGCACCGACGTACCATAGCGCCGGGCAATGCCAATCAGGGTTTCACCGCTGCGCACCTTGTGAATGATCGGCCGCTGGCCGTTCGGCGGAATTTTCAGAACCTGACCAATGCGAATGAAATGGCTGCTGCTCAAGCCGTTGGCCTGGCGTATCGCCCGCACCGATGTGCCATATTGATGTGCCAACCCACTCAAGGTCTGTCCCGGCCGCACACGATGGTTGCGGTAGTAGACGAACTGGCGACTGAACAACTCGGAATCATCAAGCTGGGCGTAGGCCGAGCGGAAGTGCTGACCATGCCCGCGCGGCAAACGGATGCGCCGCTGCGGCGGCACCAGCAACTCGCCACGCTGCACGGCCGTCGAAAAGCTCGGGTTGAGTTCCAGAAAACGCTCCGGATCCTGGCGCGCCAGACGGCGCAAGGTGTCGTAGCGCACAAAATGCTCGGTGGTCACCTCATCGAAATGATCAGGCGCATCACGACGCAACGGCCCGAAGTAGTGCAGCGCATTGGATTCGACCTCCAGCGCAGCGATGAACTCGGCGTAGAAATTTTTCGCGGCAAAGCCCCAGCGCGGGTGATCGTAGCCCTCGATCAGATCAACCAGTGAACTTCCGCCAATCTCGTCCAGACCACGGGCCAAACCGTAGCGTCCGAAATTGTAGGCCGTGACCGCCAACGGCCAGTCCTGCAACAGGGCATAGTCGTCGCTCAGGTGTTGCGCTGCCCCCTCGGTCGACAGCCACGGATCACGCCGGTCATCGCCGACTTCGTCGTAGCTCATGTAACGCTTGGCCGTACCGGGCATGAACTGCCACATTCCGGCCGCACCGCTCTTGGAATAGGCCTGCGTGTTGAAACTGGACTCGACCAGCGGCAGGCGCGTCAGCTCGACCGGCAGGCCGGCATCGGCAAAGACCTTCTCCATGTAAGGCAGGTAGCGCCCCGAGCGCATGATGGCGGCTTCGGTTTTCTCACGCAGCCCCGCCTGCCCTCGCAGATCCTCGGCAATCTCCCGCAAACGCTCGGGCTTGAGCAAGCCGTGCGTTTTGAGCGTATTGCGAATGCTGCGAGCCTCATCATCCAGACCACGCTCTGACGGATCATCAGCCAGGCGCAACATCAAGCTGCGCAGGGCGGTTTTTTCCTGTTCCTCAATGCGCCGCTTGTGCATGCGCAGCTCGGTATCGTCGAGCAGATCCACCACATCGGTGAAATCCAGCACCTTGTAGACCACTGACACATTCTTGCGGTCGTGGAGAATGATCTGATGCTGAGAATATTCACCGAACACGCTGCGCCAGAAAGCAATCTTGTGCGCCAGCTCAGGTGGGCGAGGAAAGACGTCGGAGGCCACCGCGGTGTGGGTGGCGCACAGTCCCAGCATCGCCACGGCAATGAACCGGGCGACACGCAAAAACAGAATGTTGCGACCTATGACCATGCGCATCAATTTAACAAAAAAGCCCGGCAAAACCGAAGTCTTGCCGGGCTTTGTTAAGCCTTTACCTGATCAGGCCAGGCGACGACGACGCCACAGCCCCATCAGCGCGATCAGCAGCAGGCCGTAACCCAGCGCACCACCACGCGAAGGCAGCACACCGCCCCGCCCTTCGCTCGGCTGGTCGTCGGCCACAGCCTCGTCAAACTGATACAGCTTGACGCCACGCCCGAAGGTGCCGGCGAACAGCTTGCGGTTGTCGCCCGGCTGCAGCACCAACTGGTTGACCGGCACGTTCTCCAGATCACCCAGCGGCGCCCACTGCGTGCCTTCCAGATCGCTGGAAATGAAGACACCGATATCGGTACCCACGATCAGCTGGTTGCCGCGCTTGAGAATGGCGGTGACATTGGTATCCGGCAGGTTGCCGGAAATGTCGCGGAAGTTCTCACCGGCATCATCGGAGCGGAACACATGGCCTTCGCCAATGTTGGCGTTCTCGTCCAGATATCCACCCGGCTGAATCCAGCGCGCCGTGGAGTAACCGCCCAGGGTCACAAACACGGTCTCAGGCTGCGCGGCGTCCATTTCCACACCGTAAATGAAGCGGTTGGGCAGCCCGTTCAGACTGGCCTGATGCCAGCCATCCGAAGTGCCTGATGCCGGCGGCGCATCGCCGCCAACATTGGTGGCCAGACCGCGCTGGAACTGCGCACTTCCGGTCGTGACCGTGCACGGCCCGCACCATGCGGTGTAAACGTTGGCGCCATCGACATCGAGCGAACGGTGGCGCGCCTGATGCGCGGTACCGCTGGCTTCATCCACACCCAGGTCGAAGACTTCGACCCACTCGGCATCGGTCGAGGCATTCAGGGTTTCGGCAACCTTGGTGCCCACCGCAACCAGATGGTCTGCATTACGCGGGTTCATCATGAACGGGCCGAGGAAGTGGGCGGTGCCAACTTCGGCATCCGGCG
>JASBUL010000040.1 GCA_030147945.1 Oceanococcus sp.
TGCTGGCGAATGCGTCGTCCCGACATGGTGCTCACCTCGAAAGGCAGGCCCAGCACCGCCAGCTGCCCGAAGCGGAACAGCTGGATCGGAATTTCGCTGAAGCCATTGGGCAGGACCAGGGGCTTTTCCGCCTGACAGGAATAGTCTCCGGCCAGCGGGAAAGCCTGCAGATTGCACAGGGCCAGTGCAGATACGGTATGGCTGGGGATCACCCCGTGCGGCCAGGCGCCTGGGAACTGGGCGAATGACATATTGCCCAGCGCTTCGACGTCGTTCACAGCGGCCTGCAAGACATCGAGACTGTCCCCGCATCGCACGCCCTCCTGACCCGGTCCCGGGCCGTCTTCCGAGGAGCCGGCGCCGAAAGAGGCACCGTAGATACCATCACAGGTTCGTTTGTCCGGCGTATCCAGTTCTTCCGGCAGCTGCATGCTGTCCAGCACCACCGGGTCGGTGATGGCAATCCGGTTGATCGGAATGTGGGCAAACTGATAATCCACCGGGCCGGTCACCGGACTGCCGCGACCGAAGAGCTCTATCGCCCGGGCCAGCTGCTTGGTGCCTTCGATGGAGAGCGAATCCCAGTCACTGACCCCGCCGCCACGTGCCGGGTCGGGCGGTGCATATTGATCCAGAAAAATGTTGGGTGAACTGTCGCCTTCTTCCGCCTGCGCGAATGCCGCGACAAAGGTGCCTTCCTCCGCGCTGGCCGTGTAATTCGTGGCCATCAGCTTCTCGAAACCGAGGCCGGCGAATCCCTTGTTATCGCTGCTGGTCAATCCGTGTATCGAGCCGATGCTGGTCGCGTGCACGCCGAACCAGTTGATCAGGCCAACCGGGGTAGCGCCGCGATGCAGCTCGACCTGCAGCATTTCCCGGTTGGTGCGGATTTCATCGCCTGCAACATCGAGATATTGCTGTCGCTCGCTTTCCGGGTTGAAAGCGTAAGCCGCTTTGGAGCGATTGGTATTGGCATTGATCAACTCGCCGAAGTTGATCGCCAGATGGCCAGGCTGCGGGTTCGCTCGCAGATTGCGATCGGCGTTGCGAATGGCTTGATAGATGCCATTGGTGAACACCGCTTCACCATTGCGCGCGAAATAGGCGTTGGAGTGCGTGTGGGTCGCCGCCAGCATCACGTTGCTGGCACCCCAGCGGTCGCGCATTTGATCGTCAGCGGCAATTTCGGCAAGAACGGCGTCCCGGAGAGGTTTGGTGATGCTCAGCACATCCACCAGCACATACATGACGCGCTTGCCATTGCAGGGCGACTCAATCGCAAAGGCCCGCGCATGCATGCGCGTATGCAAACCGGAAATCACCTGGAGTGGATTCACATAGCCCCAGCCAGAACCGTCGGTGATCGAGTTGGTGACGTCGAAGATCGCCGAGCCAACCAGGAAAGACTGATTACCCATACATTGCAAGGGGCTGCCAACGGCAACATTTTCGGCATCAAGCGGACGCGCTGCCGGAACATCCTCACCAATCTGTCGACGCGGATCATCGACGATGCATTGCGCTTGCGCCCCGTTAATCCAAAGATCGGACGTTTGCGCCGCGTCGCGACCGCCTTTACAAGCTGAAAAGGGAAGGGTGACCGTGATGACGAAGGCCATCAGAACAGTGGTATTGCGGAGCATGAATTTCCAGTTATATCCCGGATGCGATGGGCGAATGGGACACTGCCAAGAAGCGTCAACGCAGCGTGGGATTTGCCGCACCACATGTGCAGGCAGGCCAGGTGGCGGGACGTCATCGAGCGCAAAATTCTAGATCACAAGAGTGTCTTGACAAGCACACATTGGGACACGGACGATACATTTCGTGACAATCCTTCCTGAGTGCGACCGTGACTGGCTTCTGTTCGATCTGAAGGTCGCGAGTCATGCTGCACGCGTATCTACGCGGCAGTTGCTGGCAGCCGCGAGAATCCCGCAAAGTCATTTAGAACAGCCTACGCAGCCCTACGATGCGTACTTTGTACAAATATGGTCAGCGGCGGAGCGGCTCTCGGGGCGTCCTGAAATCGGCGCAGAGGCCATTCATCACCTCAAGCTCGACAACCTTGGAGATTTTGGGCTGGCCACACTGACATCTGTGGACTTTTCTTCAGCTATTGACGCCTTGGTGAAATTTTCAGCCACGATAACGAGTCGCTGGCTTTACACGCTTGAGCAGACAGCGGATCTCGCGCGGGTATGCTTTAAGCCGATCGGGGACCCCCTCAATTTCAGCCATCACTGCGTCGACACGACAGCTGCGATCGGCGTTTTCCTGGCCCGGCTTCTCCTCGCAAACTGCCCTTACACCGTCCAGAGAGTCAACTTTCGACACCCAGACTTCGGACGGGCGGCAGCTTACGAAGAGATCCTTGGCAGCCCCTGTCGGTTCGACCAAGACAGCGACAGTGTCGAGTTCGCAAAGGAAAGCATGTGTCATCCGATGCCCATGCGAAATGCTGAACTCAATTCCCGTCTGCGCTCGCATTTGCAGCGGCAATTACCCGGACCCAGGGGTATACGGCAAGCAGCGCTGGCCGTAATTCGGGAATGTCTTACCGAACAGCAGATTCCGAGTCGAAGAGATGTGGCGCAGCGCATGGGTTTGGGCGAACGCACTTTGCTGCGGCGGTTGCAGCGCAGCAATACTAATTTTCGAGAGCTGCTGGATAGCTGCCTGGAAGAGCAAGCGAGGTTTCTGCTTTCCCACGGTTTTACAGCCGAGGCGGTAGCCGAAAAGTTGGGGTATGCGGGCAGCGCACCGCTCGCCCGAATGCTCAAGCGCAGAACCGGAAAAGGGGTCCGGGAACTGCGACTTGAACTCGGCGAAGGCGCCGCGAGTTGACGGCCTAGACTCAGTCTGACCTCCGGTGGGATCGCCGCAGTTGGGTGATGTGTCAAAGGGCGCGATCGATGCAACACTTCGTTATGGCCGCATTAGGTCAATGACCTAAAGAGCCATTGAATCTGCGGGGATAGGAAGAGAGACTCGACCATGTTGGTCCGCAAGGGCCTCTTGAATCTTCTCTCCATCTCGAGGAAAAGACCATGATGAAAAAGTGCCTACTGCTGCTGTCTTTGGGCCTTCCATTGGTTGCCCAGGCCGCCCCCTATGAAATCGGTGATCTGCCGGCCTGCACCTCGCTGACCCCGGCCGCAATTTCTCTTGACAACGATCCGGTGACCCTGGACGTTCGTGTGCTGCTCGACGGCGTCAGCCTGCAGCGCGGGCAGGACATCATGGATCGCGCTGCCAGTTCCTACACCGCGCTGGGGGTCACGATGGTCAGCAGTTTCGAGCCCGCCAGCTTTGTTGGCGTTGACGCTGCCAGCATCATTGAGCAAGCCAAGGCCTACTACGGCGGCGAGCGCCCAGCCGGTATCGATGTCGTCTACGTGCTGACCAGCAAGGAACTCAGCACGGTTGCCGGCCTGGCCGATTGTATTGGTGGCGTGAAATACGCCGACCGCGCCTTCGGTGTGGGTGAGGCAGGCGATGATTCGCCACTGAACCTGCTGATTTACAACCTGGGCACGAACATGGCGGCGGGCACGGCTGCCCATGAAATCGGTCACCTGCTGGGTGGCCATCACCACTACGCCAACTGCGTTGAGAACGCGCTGGCGATTGGAGATGCGCCGTGTTCCCTGATGTTCAATGTGGGGGATTTCAGCACCAGCGGCTTCTCCTTGCTCAACAGCATCGTGGTGCGTGGGCACGCGCAGGCTTACGCCGCGCCGTAACAACGCCGATACCGGCTGGCTGCGGACGCCCGCGCGTCCGCAGCCTTGAGCTGAAGATCTACAGCCAGCCGCGTTCCTTGACCGCCAGACCAGCCTGGAAACGGTTACGCACACCAAGCAATTCATACAAGGCTTGAACGCGTCGCCGTACGGTTCGCGGCGCCACCCCCAGCTCCAATGCAATCGCTTCGTCTTTGAGACCGGATGCCATCAGCGCAATCAGCGTGCGCTGAGCCTCGGAAAGCGACTGCGGTGCATCAGGCAGGCGCCCCGAAGGCATGCCGACGCCACGGCTCCAGAGCAGGTTGAACAGCTCCGACAAGGAATCGAGCAGGGCGGAGCGGTAAACCAAAATCACCGTCGGTTCGCGCTGTTCCGCCGAATTCAGCAACACCAGAAATGCAAGCTCGTCGTCCACCAGAACCAGCTTGATCGGCACCTCGGGCAGCACACGCGCATCCTCGCCGGCATCAATCGCAAGCCGCGCTCGATGCAGATGAAAAGGGTGCTCGAAAATCCGTGCATCGTAGAGGGTCTGGAATGGCAGCCCCTCGGCCATGCGTGCGAGCTGAATGTCCATGCCTTCGATCTTGGCGCCGGCGTAGTAGGGCGGACGATCGGTCATGCGAATCCGCGCCTGGGCGGTTTTCTGGGCATGCTCCCAACGGCTGGTGATGGCCTCGGCACCGGTCACGATTTCGATGATGGAGCTGACCTCACCGGCCTGGCGATTGCGGCGCAGCTTTTGCGCGAGTTCAACCGACTCCTTCAGCATCGCATCCAGGTGGCGTTGCTGATCCTGCAACAGCAGTGCAAGAGCCGCCTCGGGGTCGACCACCACCAGCTGCTGCTCCACAGGGTCTTCGCGCAGCAGTCCCAGTCGCAGCAAGCCATCCAGAGCGCGTGACACCTGCTCCGCGGATAGGCCAATCAACTGCCCCAGCGCCTCGCGACTCAGTTGCGGATCGTCGACCAGCGCGCGGTAAAGGCGCTCCTGCTGCGGACTGACCCCAAGCGATTCAAACATGTCAGACCGCGCTGGCTCGAGCGCGCCTGCTAGATGCCGCCGGCCAGGAAGCCACCGTCGGCGGTGAGACAGGTGCCGGTGACATAGCTGGCAGCAGGTGAGGCCAGAAACAGCACGGCCGGGGCGATTTCGTCCGGCTCGGCATAGCGTTTCATGGGAATCAGCGGCAACACGCTGTTCAGAATCTGCTCGTTCTCGGTCAACGCCGAGGCGAATTTGGTGCGGGTCAGGCCGGGCAGCACCGCATTGCAGCGAATGTTGAACCCTGCGCATTCCTTGGCAAAGGCCTGGGTCATATTGATCACCGCGGCCTTGGTTATCGAGTAAATGCCCTGAAAGTTGCCGGGACGAATGCCATTGATCGAGGCGATGTTGACGATCGCGCCGCCGCCTTCGCGCTTCATGATGCGACCGGCCATCTGGCTCATCAGATAGTAGCCACGCAGGTTCACCTCGACGGTCTTGTCGATCGCCTCCACCGGGGTATCCAGCACGTTGCCGAAATGCGGATTGGTTGCCGCATTGTTGACCAGGATATCGAGTTTGCCGAACTGGTTGTCGATGTTGGCGATCAGTGCGGTCATCTGCTCGATATCACCGGCATGACAGGTCATGGCTGAGGCCTGCCCGCCGGCCGCCTGGATCTCGGCACAAACCCGATCGATGCCGTCCTGCTTGCGGCTCGAGACGATGACATGCGCCCCCTGTGCGGCCAGCAGCTTGGCTGTGGATTCACCGATTCCGCGACGCGAACCGGTAACCAGGGCGTCCGTGCCGTCCAAAGAAAATCGCGCGCTCATCGCTACTGTCTCCTGCGAAAATGACAAGCCCCCGCTGGCGGAGCCGGCGGGGGCGGGTAACGTCAGGCGGGGCTAGTAAACGTAAACGGCCCCGGAGGCATCTTTGGCCAGGCTGTTGCCGTTGCGCCCCTGAAGATTCTTGCTGATGCTCAGCGTGTAGCGGCCGGGCTTGAGGCCCTCCATGATCAGCAGGGCCGGGTTGGCTGCGGTTTTCCACTGCCCCTGGACCTTGACGCCCTTGTCATCGGTCAGGCGCATGTTCTGGTCGCCCTGGCCGGGCGCAACCGGCTCGCTGAACATCACCGCGATCCCGTCGCTGACCTGATCCCCCTTGTCCAGGGTGCCGGCAAAACGTACCGCAAGATCACCACCGGCATCTTTCCACCAGGCGGTCAGGGCATCGGCACTGGGTGCCTGTCGACGTGCCGCCGGGCTTGTGGCTTTCGGCGCGGCGCTGGCCACCGGCTTGGACGTCGGCTTGGGTGTGGCTGCCACCGGCTTGGGCGTGGCTTCAGGTGTCCGCGCCGGTTGTGCTGTCGGCGTCGCTACGGGCGCCGCGGTTGGCGCTGCCGATGCGGCTGCGCTGTTGTTCTGCTCTTCGACGTCATCCCAGTGGGCGTCGGTGCTGTCCCAGTCATCGCTCTGGGTGTCCCAGCTTTCTGCATCGCTGGACCAGTCATCGTCGGCATTGCTCTCATCAGGCTCAGCCCACGCGTCAGCATTGTCATCGGAGGTGGCGTCTGAGGCGGTCTGGGGTGCGCGAGCGGTGAGCTCGGCGCGGGATAACACCCGCGCCGGCTCGGCTGCCGCAATTTCACGACGGGCACTGGCCGAAAAAACGTCCTTCACCGACAGGGATTTCTCCGTTTCGCCCGAAGATTCACTCGCGCCAAACTGGAAATCCATGCCGAAGTAGGTCGCCGCCGCAATCACGGCGATAACAATCGCCACCATGATCAGGCCGGACCAGTTGGTCGGGACTACGGTATCGCCCCCGGATGCTGCCATAACACTCCTCCAATATTTGCCAAGCTGCCGTTTGCACGACGTCTGGGAACCGCTGACTATGCCCACGCCACCCCACATGCGGATGCCGGTCCTCACCCCACACGCGCCTGAACAACAGGGCGCAGCCGCGCAGTTGTCGTGGACGGCTAACTATCGTGCAAGCGCCGCGTGGCGTCAACGAAACCCTGCCTGTAAACACAGCGGCGGAGCTGTGGGGACGCAGGAGGTGTCAATGCCAGCGGCGAACACGGCATAATGAGCGGCTATCCAGCGCTCGTGCGCTGTCTTTGATTGATCGGAGTGAGTCCCCACGTGATACAACTCAAGGCCGAATCGCTGCTGCCGACGCGCTTCGGCGAGTTCCGCATGCAGGTGTTTGAAAGCAGCGCCGACGGCAAGGAACAGGTCGCCCTCAGCATGGGCCAGTGGCAACCCGGCGATGCGGTGCTGTGTCGCCTGCACTCGGAATGCCTGACCGGCGACGTGCTGGGCAGCCTGCGCTGCGATTGCGGTCAGCAGCTGGAACACGCGTTGGCCCGCATTGCCGCCGAAGGGCAGGGCGCATTGCTGTATCTGCGTCAGGAAGGGCGCGGGATTGGTCTGGCCAACAAGATTCGCGCCTACGCCCTGCAGGACCAGGGCGCAGATACCGTGGAAGCCAATGAGAAGCTGGGCTTCGCGCCAGACCATCGCGATTACGCCGTTGCCCTGGAAATGCTCAAGTTCCTGCGCATCGCACGGGTCCGCCTGATGACCAACAATCCGCGCAAGATCGCGGCCCTGCAAGCCGGCGGCGTGGACATCGTGGAGCGCCTGCCCCATCAATGCGGGGCCAATCCGCACAACGAGTCCTATCTGTTTACCAAGGCCAAAAAGCTCGGCCACATGCTCGACATGTCGAATGCCCGCCACACGCAGGAATCGGGAGACAGCTGATTGAGCCAGCACGACCAGCCACCAGGCGGGGGCCCGGGCGCGCAGGACAGCGTGGTCGGACGCATGCAACGCAGCGGTCAGGCCGCCGTTGCGCCGGTGGGTGGTGCGATCAAGGATGCCGGCATACTGGCATTGCAAACCTGGCGGGTGCTACGCGGCATACGTCCGCTACTCAAACTGCTGGGCAGCGAAGATGACATAGGCGCCGCCGAGCTCGGGCGGGCCGTGGATGCACTGTTTCAGCAGCTCTACGCCCACCCACTGACGCAACACAGCGGCCGGGTCACCGGGTATCTGCGGCAACGCCGCCTGATCCCGAACGAGCAGTCCACCGAGGACCTCATCCGCTTTGTGCTGGACCAGGTGGTTCAACGCAGCCCGGTGCCCATACCCGATGCGCTGATCAACGAGTTCTGGACCTTCTTCGACGAGCTGTTCTCCAGCCCGGAGCTGAAAGGCCTGGGCGAGCTGAGCCTGGACATGGTTCGGTTGGTCATTCAGACCTACGAACCGCTGTTGGTGGAGGTCATCAATCTGCTCAAAGCCGGGCGTCGCTTCAATCAATGGCAGCTCAAGCAGCTGATGCAGCGCACCGCGGTCGTGCGCAATGATCTCGTCATCCTGCGCCGCCAGATCAAGGCCCTGCGTTACATTCGACCGTTCTTTCAGGCCGATCCCAAAGATTTCGCCACCCAGGCACAGATCGTCGCCAACATGGTTCGCGAATTCGGCCCGTTTTTCGTCAAGATGGCCCAGGTCGCGGCCGCCAATGCAGACGTGCTGCCGCGGGAAATTGCCCGCGAACTGGCCGTGTTCCACGAAGATGTGCCGCCGATGTCGGCGGACGAGGTGCTGGCGGCGTTCGAAGAATGCTACGGGCAAGGCCCGGAACAGCGCTACATGGGTTTCGACCCGGCCAAACCCATCAAATCCGGCTCCATTGGCTCGATTTATCTGGCCAAGAAGCCATTTCAGCTCGATGGCGAAGAGGTGCTGATCCCGGTTGTGATCAAGGTCGGGCGCCACAACATCGACCGTGAGTTCGTGATCGGGCAACTGGTCATCGGCCTGGCCATCATGAGTTCCCAATACTGGGCGCCACACAGCAAGCTCACCCCGTTCCTGCGCGCCCTCAGCGAACAGGTCGACGAGTTCGTTGTCGGTTTCCAGAAAGAGCTTGATTTTCACCAGGAAGCGCGTAACCAGATGCGCTTCTACGAACGCAGCCAGCAGAGCCGACGCTGGCACGTGCCGGCCATCTACGGTGCATCACGCCGCATCCTGGAGATGGAGTACCTGCATGACACCACCAGTCTCATGCACGCTCTGGACAATCAGCCGCCCAAGGTGGCCCGCCGCCTGCAACGCCGGCTCGCCGTCAACCTGCTGTATTCGGTGCTGCACCACATCTTTCTTTATCAGGAAGTCCACGGTGACCTGCATCCGGGTAATGTGCTGGTGGATGGCAGCGGTGCGCTGTATCTCATTGACTGGGGCAATTGCGTGACCATGGATGGCAAATGGGGCGCGGTGTGGCAATACCTGGTGGGCGCAGTGGTGGCCAACCTGGACGTGCTGACAGATGCCCTGATCACGATCAGTACGGCGCCGCAGAGCAACGCCGCGCGGCGCGCCGAAATCCGCGCCACGCTGGAAGACACCTTACGCAAGAAGGGCGTTGTGCCACTGACACGCAAGAACTTCATGCGCGAGCTGCGGCGTGGCGGTCTGGCCGGGCTGCATACACGCGGCCAAACGGTCATGCACCTGGCCAGCAACACGCAGCAACTCGGTCTGGTGGTGCGCAGCGATTATCTGCATCTGTCGCGCTCGCTGTTCGCGGCCATCGGCTCGTTCAGCAGCCTCTATGCGGATTCATCGCGCAGCACGCTGCTGCTCGACATGCTCAACGGTCTCACCGGCTTCCCGGTGAGACTGGCCATGGACCGCCTCGATGTCCGGATCAACCGCATCCGCGGTCGGGTCGCTCGCAAGCTGCCCATGCTCGGCCATCCGCAAGCGGGCCGACTTCCACACCTGCACGCTCTGACAGTAGACCCGGTATGAGCCTTTTTGATCTAGCCCGAGGGGCCTTGTTTCGCCTCGACGCCGAATCGGCGCACGCCGCCACCGTACAGATGATGCGCCGCATGCCGCGCCTCAGCGCCAGTCTCATGCGTGCCCAGGCCGATCTGCCTCGCACCTGCATGGGCTTGCAGTTTCGCAACCCGGTGGGCGTTGCCGCCGGTCTCGACAAGAACGGCGAATGCATCAACGCCCTGGCGGCCATGGGCTTCGGCTTTGTTGAAGTCGGCACCGTGACTCCACTCCCTCAGGCTGGAAACCCGCGACCACGCATGTTCCGCCTGACCGAACACGAAGCGGTGATCAACCGGCTGGGTTTCAACAACAAGGGGGTCGAGTACCTGTGTCGTCAGGTCGAACAGGCGCGGCGCGACTGCGTTCTGGGCATCAATATCGGCAAAAACGCCACCACCCCCAATGAGCGGGCCAGCGATGACTACCTGCATTGCCTGCAACGGGTTTACCCACTGGCCGACTACATCACCATCAACATCTCGTCGCCCAACACCAAGAATCTGCGTGATCTGCAGCAGGGCGATGCGTTGGCCGGCTTGCTCGAAGCGCTGGTGACCAAACGCGATCTCCTGGCGGTTGAGCACGCGTGCCGGGTGCCGCTGGCGGTCAAACTCGCACCCGACATGAGTGCCGAACAAATCGACGCCAGTGCTGCCATCATCGCCCAGACCGGGCTGGATGCGGTGATCGCCACCAACACCACGCTGGCGCGCGACAAGGTCGAAGGACACCGCTACGCCGAGCAAGCCGGTGGCCTGAGTGGCAAACCGCTGTGCGCGCTTTCGCAAAGATGTTTCGAGCAGTTGCGCGCCGCCTTGCCCTCGCACATTCCCATGATCGGCGTTGGCGGCATTCACGACCGTGAATCGGCCCGTCAGCGTTTTGCCGCCGGCGCGGCTTTGGTTCAGGTTTATACCGGCTTCGTCTACCACGGCCCCGATCTGATCGAGAGCGCAACACAGGGGGCAGACGACGCGGCGCGCGCCAGCCGCGCCTGAGCGCGGTAACGGTTGCGGTACACTAGGCGGCCGGGTGGCCCCACCGGGGGCCAGGGGCTGAGGAGGCGCTCTTGCGGGAATACGGCTTTCTGTTTCTTCTAATCGCCAGCAGTGAAGCGCGTGGACGGCGGCTCATGCATGGCTGTCAGCAGGCCCTGCAGGTCAAGGACCGGGCACTGATCGCCCATCGTTACACCGATCGCGCAACCGCCGAGGATTTCGAGCTGGCTTTGCCCGGCACCGATTTCGAGGCACGCCGTGAATACGGCTGTTTCATGCTCGACTGGAGTCACAAGGACACACGATTTGGCCTCGGTGTCGAGGTTGATCGCTGGCTTGATGGCGGGCTGAATGTCCTGTGTCAGGCCTCGACCGGCCTGATCGAACCGGCACGCCGCCGTTACCGTCACCACACCCGGGTGGTCTACGCCCCTGGCGGCAAGGATCCGATGGCCTGGCTGGAACGCATGCTGGAGCGACGTAACCCCAAAGTGCGTCAGCTCGGTCTGGGTTTTGAAGACACGCAGACGCTCAATGGGCCGATCGAAGGCCTGCGCCTGTCGTCGGACATCGAGCGGGCCATCACCCAGCTCAGCGGCTGGATGCGCCTTAACTCACCGCCAGCCCTGGTCGCAGCTTGAAATGGGCGACAAACCCCAAGGCCACAGCAAAACCGCACGCCGCCTGCGTCGCAAACCCGAACCGCTCAGGGTCAACCTGACGGTGACCGTACGCTTCGGCGACGAGGAAGAGGATCAGGTGGTGCTGCTGGATGATCGTGAAGTGGTCATGATCGGCAGTATCTTCCGTTATCGCGACAAGATTGCCCGATATACCGTCACCGGCCTGTTCCGCGCCGCCATGCTGCAACCCAAGGTTGCATCCAAACTGGTCCCCACACTCCGCGCACGTCGAAAGAAGTGACTCGTTAATGCAAATCTTCAATCTGTTCATCGGCACCGTGGCCAGCACGATGTCGATCATTGTTCTGGTCGTGGTGCTGATGCACTACGTTTACCTCGACCTCAAACCAGAACTGATCCGCAGTATTCCAACCCTCTGGCTGACCGCGGTGATCTTCGGCGTGCTCGGCGCGGCAGGCTGGTTCAGCGCCTGGGCGCGGGCCCGCGATCATCACTTGAAGCTGTGGATAGAAACCGGTTTGGCCGTGGTTGGTGGGCTTAGCATCGCACTGCTGATTGCGGTTTACCGCTGATCATGGGCTTTGACTGGAATGCGCCGCGCAAGGCGTACTGGGAAGGTGCGGTCATCGCCGCGGTCGGCCTGCTGCTGCTCGGCAATCTGCAGGACTGGCATGGCGCCGTGGCGCTGTTGAGTCTGCCCGGCGCACTGATCCTCACCGGCGCCGGGACAGGCCTGTTGCTGTGGACCGGCGACAGCCGCCTCACCCAATATGCCGCCCTGGGCACTTTTTTTGCCGCACTGTCCCTGCCATTTCTGGCGCTTTCCGGCGAGGCACTGAGCGCCTTGTTCCTCGCCCTGGCCCTGATCGTGGCCTATCTGTGCGCGGCACGGGTGAGTCTGTACAACTATCCGCAGGTGAGCGGCGCGCCGCAGCGACGCAACAATCTCAAGGCCCTTGCCGTGATCGGCCTCGACGAGGCCCTGATGGCCTGGTTCAAGTTGCTTGCGCGTGCGCCGCGCGGCGAAGACGCCCAGCGTATTGCCGACGAACTGGCACGCTGGGAAGACTACCTGGGGCGCAAACGGCTGCGTAACGCGCCTGAAAAATGGCATGACACGCCGCCAGACCTGCTCAAGGTGGAAAGCCGCGACCGGCGTGTGCTGGGCAAGGATTTTCGCCACATCAGCTTTGAAAGCGGTTATGCGCCAGATCCCGACATGCCGGGCGCGGAGCGCTGGCAGTCCTACACCAACAACCGCACCGCTCACGCCTGGGTGCTGGAACACGCCGGCGCCGCACGCCCGTGGCTGGTGTGCATCCACGGGTATCGCATGGGCAGCCCGCTGGCCGACCTCAAAGTCTTTGACCCGGAGTACTTCCATCGCAAACTGGGTCTTAACGTGGTCTGCCCGATATTGCCCCTGCACGGCCCACGCAAAAAGGGCCTGTTCTCGGGGGAGGGCTACCTGGAAGGCGATTTCATCGATTTCCTGCATGCCGAGCGCCAGGCGCAGTGGGACATCCGGCGCGTGTTGAGCTGGCTCAGACTGGTCAAGCACGCCCCACGCGTCGGGGTCTACGGCGTCAGTCTGGGCGGCTACAACACCGCCTTGCTAGCCGGCCTGGATGATCAGCTGACCTGCGCGATCGCTGGCATTCCGGTAACCGATATCGCCAACACCCACTGGCGCCATTTCCCGCCACTGGAATTGAAGATGATGGAGCGCCATGGGGTCAGTCTGGAACGGGTTCAGAAAGCCCTGGCCGGGGTCAGCCCTCTGAACTTCCCGGCCAAGATTGCGTCCGAACACCTCGGCATTTATGCCGGCAGCGTCGACACCCTGGTGTGGCCGGACCATCCGCTCAATCTGCAAAGCCATTGGGGCGGCGCCCGCCTCAACTGGTACGAAGGCTCACACATGAGTTTCTCTGGCGAGCGCGCGGTCACCCGCACCCTGGTCGAAACGCTCGGTGCAGCCGGCATGCTTAACGGAACAACATGAAACAACGTCAATATCTCAAAGACTACCGGCCCAGCGACTGGCAGATTCCCCGAATTCATATGCGCTTTGATGTGCAGGACACGCATGTCCTGGTCCACACGCGCATGCAAGTCGAAGCCAGCGGCGACAGTTACCCGCAAAGTCTGGTGCTGGACGGGCGCCAGATGACCCTGGTCGACATCCGTATCGACGACCAAGTGCTCGGCACCGAAACCTATCAGTGCAGCGACACCCAATTGCAGGTGCGCGCGCCCTCAGCGCGCTTTGTGCTGGACACCACGGTGAGACTGGACCCGTACAGCAACACCAGCCTGGAAGGGCTTTACGCCGCCGGCGGCATTCTGTGCACCCAGTGCGAATCACATGGTTTCTCGCGTATCACCTATGCGCTCGACCGGCCTGATGTGATGTCGGTGTTCACGGTCGACATCGAGGCAGACAAGGGGCGTTATCCGATACTGCTGGCCAATGGCGAGCGCACCGCACAGCAGGATCTTGCCGACGGGCGCCATCAGGTCAGCTGGTCGGACCCGCATCCCAAGCCGTGCTACCTGTTTGCGATGGTCGCTGGCGACATGGCCTGCAAGACGCGCCCCTACACCACCAGTGAAGGACGCGAGGTCGACATCGCCTTCTATTGCGATCATGGCATCGAAGATCGCATGGACCATGCCATCGACTCGCTGGTGCGCTCCATGCAGTGGGATGAGCAGCGCTACGGCCTGGCCTATGACCTCAACACCTACTCGGTGGTGGTGGCCGGGGCCTTCAACATGGGCGCCATGGAGAACAAGGGCCTCAACATCTTCAACCCCAAGTACGTGCTGGCCAGTCCCGAAAGCGCTACCGACGCCGATTTCGCCGCGGTCGAAGCGGTCATTGGTCACGAATACTTCCACAACTGGACAGGCAACCGCGTGACCTGTCGCGACTGGTTTCAGCTCAGCCTCAAGGAAGGCCTGACGGTCTTTCGCGATCAGCAATTCTCTGCTGATTGCGGCGCCGGCCCGGCCCAGCGTATCGAGCAAGTAAAGTTCCTGCGCGCCCGGCAGTTTGCCGAGGATGCCGGTCCGCTGGCGCACCCGGTGCGCCCGGAATCCTATGTGGAGATGAACAATTTCTACACCGTCACGGTGTACGAAAAAGGCGCGGAGCTGGTGCGTCTGTTGCACGCCCTGGAAGGCGAAAGCGGTTTTCGCCGCGGCATGGATCTGTACTTCGAGCGTCACGATGGGCAGGCCGTCACCATCGAGGACTTTCTGGCCGCTCACGGCGATGCCAACGCGCTCGACCTCAGCGGCCTTCAGCGCTGGTATGGCCAAGCCGGCACCCCACGCGTGGGCATCAAGGAAAGCTGGGACAACGGGCGTTACACCCTGGACTGCACGCAGTCCATCCCGACCAATCCGGAGGCCGAGCCGGTCCTGATCCCGATCCGTCTGAGCCTGCTCGACAGCCGAGGCCAGCCGCTGGTGGACGGTCAGGTTCTGCGCTTCGAGCAGTCGCAGCAGCAGTTCAGCTTCGACCTGGCCGAGCGCCCCGTGCCGGTGCTGTTCGAGGCGCTCTCCGCGCCGGTGACCTGGGACTACCCGTACACCCACGAACAGCTCGAACATATCGTGCGCTACGCCGACGATCCGTTTTCGCGCTGGGAAGCCGCACAACGGCTATACCTGACCATGATCGATGCGGCCTATAACGCCACCGCGCTCGCCGATCAGCACCTCAAGGTGTTCCAAGAAGTCATCGAAGGCGAGGGCAATGGCGCGGTGATCGCGGCACTGCTGAACCCGCCGTCCGCAGATGAACTGACCACCCGCTACAGCGCACTCGAACCAGTGCGCCTGTGCGCCGCAGTGCGCCAGACCGAACAGGCTCTGGCACGGGTACTGGGCGCAGCGCTGAGCGAACGCACCGAAGCGCTGATGGCGCAAACGCCATCCGCTTACGCCTTCGAGCCCGAAGCCGCAGCCCAGCGCAGCCTGCGTGCCTGTCTATTGCGGCTGTGGTGCTTGCGTGGCGAAGATCGCGCCTGGCAACAGGCCGAAGCACTTTACCGCCGCAGTGACAATCTGACCGATCGCCTGGCCGCATTGCAGGCCCTGAATCAGACCGACGCCCCGGCGCGCGAAACATTGCTGACGGCCTTCCACGAGCGCTACCACAGCGACAAGCTGGTGCTGGACCGCTGGTTCGCACTGCAGGCCGCACGCGATGGCCAGGCTGGACTTGCTGCGGTCCGTGCACTGCTCGAGCACCCGGCCTTCGATCAGGGCAATCCCAACCGGGTGCGGGCCCTGATCGGCACCTTCGGCATGCTCAATCTGTCCGCCTTGCACACCGCGGATGGTGAGGGTGTTGCTTTGCTTGCCGAGCAGATCCTGGTCTATGACAAACTCAACCCGCAGCTTGCGGCCCGTCTGATCACTCCGTTCGCCGGTCTGAATGGCCTGTCGCAAGCGGCGGCTGCAGCCGTGCGCAAAGCCCTTGAGAAGATCGTCGCAGAGGCGTCATCCGCCGATGTACTGGAGCAGGCTCAACGCATACTTGAGCACTGATCGGGCCGCTTATCAGCCACGAAATTCCCGAAAATTCAAAGCCCTGGCCCGATTGTCACACCGCTGTCATACTCGCGGTGGAGACTATGCGGGTCAAATTGGACTGTTTTGAATGACCGTGACTGATTCTTCTATGCGCGGCAAGACCATCCTGGTTGTAGAGGATGAGAAGCCGATCCGCGATTTGCTGCGTTTTTCCCTTGAACGAGAAGGCTTTCAGGTGGAGGCCGCCGAAGACGCCGCTGCCGCGCGCCTGTCGCTGGCCGAAAAACGCCCGGACCTTGTCCTGATCGACTGGATGATGCCGGTCACCAGCGGTCTGGAGTTCGCCCGCGAACTCAAGGCCGCGGCGACCTTCGCCGATATCCCCTTGATCATGCTGACGGCACGCGGCGAGGAGGGCGATAAGGTCAAAGGCCTGAACACCGGATGTGACGACTATGTGACAAAGCCGTTCTCGACGGCGGAGCTGGTCGCACGCATCAGTGCCGTGTTACGGCGCACCGTACCCGGCGGCAGCGATGAGCGCATCGAATTCGGCGGGATCGAAATCAATGTCGCCGCGCAGCGCGTCGAGGCCAACGGCCAATCGATCAACCTGGGGCCGACGGAATACCGTTTGCTGCATTTCTTCACCAGCCATCCCGAACGGGTGTACAGCCGTGAGCAACTGCTGGACCGGATCTGGGGCCAGAACGTCTACATTGAGGAACGTACGGTGGATGTCCACATCCGCCGCCTGCGCAAAGCGCTGGCGCCGGCCGGCAAGGACAATCTGATCCAGACCGTGCGCGGCACGGGATACCGCTTTTCGGCCACACCAAGCTGATGAACAGGGCGCTCCAGGCTGAGTTGCTGCGCCTGTTCGGCTACGCCTGCCTGGGCAGCCTGCTGGCCGCGCCCTTCGACGCCCCACTGGTGGGGCTGTGCCTGGGCCTGCTCGGGTTTATCTGGCACCACTTGTGGTATGCCGCGGCACTGCTGCGCTGGCTTGATGCGCCCAAAAAATACGAACTGCCCGATGGTGTCGGGGTGTGGCGTGACATCTACACCGGTTCCTACGACCGCTGGAAACAGGGCAAGAAACGCAAGCGCCAGCTGCGTGCGATCGTGTCGGAGTTTCGCGCATCCACCGCGGCGCTGCCGGATGCTGCCGTGGTGCTCGATGCGGATGGCTGCATCAGCTGGTTCAACGAGGCTGCCACCAGTCTGCTCGAACTCGAAGGCAGCCGGGACCGCGGCATCCGGATCAGCCACCTGATCCGCCACCCTGAATTTGCGGCCTATCTGGCATCCGACGACACCGACAAGACCGGCATCGAGATCGCCGGCCCGGCGGAATCCGGACGCATACTGTGGATACGCGTGATCGCCTACGGCCAGGGCCAGAAGTTGCTGATCGCACGCGATGTCACAAAGATGAAACAACTCGAGCAAAGCCGCCGGGACTTCGTCGCCAATGCATCGCACGAACTGCGCACCCCATTGACCGTACTGCGCGGCTATCTGGACATGATGGCGCAGGAGGCTGAATCGGACGATGTGGCGGTTCAGGCCGGCGACAAGCGTCACGACGACGGTCTCGCCCCCTGGCACGCGCCGCTGCAGGAAATGCGCCGACAGGCCAGCCGCATGCAGAAAATCATTGCCGATCTGCTCAAGCTGGCCAATCTTGAGGCCAGCAGCCGGCATGCCAGCGATGAACTGGTCGATATTCCGGCCTTGATCGGCGCATCGCTGGAGGAAGCCATGGTGCTATCGGACGGCCAGCATGAGCTTGTCGCGCACGTGGATGAAACGCTCAATCTGCGGGGCAACCAGGCCGAACTGCACAGCATCATCTCCAACCTGCTGAGCAACGCCCTGCGCTACACACCGCCACAGGGCAAAATCGAGATTTACTGGGAAAACCGCCGCAATGGCGCTTTGTTACGCGTTTGTGACACCGGCATCGGTATCGCCCCGACAGATCTGCCGCGTCTGACCGAACGCTTTTACCGGGCCGACACGGCTCGCTCGCGTGAAACCGGCGGCACCGGCCTGGGATTGGCCATTGTAAAACATGCACTTGAGCGGCATGAGGGGCAGCTCAAGATCCACAGCCAACTGGGGCAGGGCAGCGAGTTCGCGTGCCAGTTCCCCAGCGCCAGAACGCTCACTCGCGATGCGCTGGCCAAGGCTGGCTGACACGCACAAACGCCGCCACGACAAGGCTTTGCATGCTTTGTCATAAAACTGTCACGATTGATCTCTAAGGTGCGCCCCATCAAACGCCAGTGCGCCATGTGCGTGCACCGGCGTCCCGTCCAACAACCCAAGGAATGGACAACGATGAAGCTCATTTCCCTGATTTCCGTCGCGACCCTCGGTTTTGGTGTCGCCACCTCCTCACTGGCCAACGGCGTTGATCCGGCCCTGTCGGCCTATGCCAAGTCCTCCGGCGTGTCCGGCAACATTTCCAGCGTGGGTTCCGACACCCTGGCCAACCTGATGACGCTGTGGACCGAAGAGTTCAAGCGCATTTATCCCAACGTCAACATCCAGGTTCAGGCTGCCGGTTCATCCACCGCACCGCCGGCGCTGACCGAAGGTACCGCCAACTTCGGCCCGATGAGTCGCATGATGAAGAGCGGCGAAGTCGAAGCCTTCGAGAAGAAGTTCGGCTACGCGCCGACGCCGATTGGCGTGGCCATCGATGCGCTTGCGGTTTACGTCAACAAGGACAACCCGATCACATCGCTGACCATTCCGCAGGTCGATGCGATCTTCTCCTCGACCCGCAAGTGCGGTGGCCTCAACGATGTGCAGCGCTGGGGTGAACTGGGCATGTCCGGCGACTGGGCGAGCCGCCCGCTGCAGCTGTACGGCCGCAACTCGGTGTCCGGCACCTATGGCTACTTCAAGAAAGTCGCACTGTGCAAAGGTGACTTCAAGAACAACGTCAACGAGCAGCCCGGCTCGGCTTCGGTGGTGCAGTCCATCAGCACCGGCCTGAATGCCATCGGGTACTCGGGTGTGGGTTACCGCACCTCCGGCGTGCGTGCACTGCCGCTGGCCAAGAAAGATGGCGAGCCGGCCTACGAGCCGACCCCGGACAATGCGGTTTCCGGCAAGTACCCGCTGTCACGTCTGCTCTACGTTTATGTCAACAAGCATCCGAACAAGCCGATGGCTCCGCTGGAGCGCGAGTTCATCAAGCTGATCATGTCCAAGCAGGGTCAGGAAGTGGTGGTCAAGGACGGCTACGTCCCGCTGCCCAAGAAGCTGGCCGACATCCAACTCAAAAAAGTGAAATAAAACACTGCCACACTCTTGATGCAGGCGGTCGCTGGGCCGCCCGCATCTTTCCTCACGGAAGGTAATCCCTACAATGAAAACAAAATATTCCCTGGCCCTGGCCAGTCTGATGGTGGCCCCGGCCTACGCCAACGTCGAAATGCCGCACATCTACGGTCGCGCCGACGTGTCCATCAACAGCACCGAAGAAGCGGGCTCGGACAGCGCCATTCAGACCAACAGCAACGCGTCACGTCTGGGCTTCCACAACACCCACGCGCTGACCGACAGCCTGGACGTGTTCTACCGCCTGGAATATGAAGTCAACTTCGATGAGCGTCTGCGTTCGGAAGACCGCGACATGCTGCGTCAGCGCAACACCATCGTTGGTCTGAAGGGCACCTGGGGTAGCGTTTTCGTCGGTGTTCACGACACCCCGTTCAAGAAAGCCGAGCTCAAAGTTGATCAGTTCAGCGATTACCATCTGGCCGACATGGACGAAGTGATCGGCGGGCAGGATCGCATCTCCGACACGATTAACTACATGTCGCCGAAATTCGGCAATCTTCAGTTCTGGGCCATGCTGGTGCCGGGCGACGATGAGGCCGGCAACCCGGGCACCGATTCCGGCGGCGGCGCTGACGGCGCTCAAGGCGATGGCCTGGCCGATGCGGTGTCAGCCTCGGTCACCTACAAGCAGGATCGTTTCCAGCTGGCCTTCGCCATCAACAGCGAAATTGATGCACGCGACAGCTTCCGCCTCAGCGGTCAGACCAACCTGGGCATGTTTCAGCTCGGCGCGTTGATCCAGCAGTCGGAAAATTCCGATGGTAGCGGCACCGACGGTATTGCCTACGTCGTGAGCGCAGCCATGAACATCACCAGCAAGACCAAACTCAAGCTGCAGTGGGCCAACGCGGATGAGGATTCGGTGGAGGAGTCCCCCGGTTCCGATTTGCTGGTCGCAGGTGTTGACCACAAACTGGCCAAATCGACCAAGCTGTACGCCTACTACAGCGATCGTTCCAACGACCTTGAAGCCGAGGAGTTCAGCACCTTCGGCGTTGGTTTGCAGCACAATTTTGGGCAAGCCAAGTAAGCGCGTTACGACGTGCTTCAACAAGGCCTCCGCGTGATGCGGGGGCCTTTTGCTCACCTACGATATTTTGGACAAACAGGCTAACGGCATGAGCAACGCCAGCGACACCACGGACGGCACCGTCTTCGCCAGTCCCGGCTTGATGAAGTGGCGCTACACCAAGGACAAACTGGCCGCGGCCAGCGTCACCGTCGGTGGTATCGGGGTCATCTTTGCCGTGGTCCTGATTTTCTTCTACCTGCTGTGGGTGGTGTTGCCGATTTTCAAACCGGCCTCGCTTGAAGCGCTCACCCAGTTCGAACTGCCAGCCGACAGCGGAGACCGCAGTCTGCTCTATGCCATTGAAGAGCAGAGCGAACTGGGCCTGCGCATCTCCGAAGACGGTCGTCTGCGCTTTTTCCAGCTCACCGATGGCGCGCTCAAGGCCGAAAGCGATCTGGATGCACGTCTGATCGCAGCAACCCATGTGGACAAGGCCTCAAGCACCATCGCGGTGCTGACCGACAGCCAGCGCATCGTGCTGTTCCAGCACAAATACCGTCTCGACTATCCGGCCGAAGGCGAGCGCACGATCACCCCGCGAATCGAATTTCCCTACGGCACGCAAGGCCTGCAAGCGCCCGCCGGGGACCGTATGGTGGTGCGCGAGAATGATGACCAGCTGACCATGGCGGTCGCCGAGGACACCCGCATCACGCTCAAGCAGTTCGAGAAATCGACCTCGTTTTTCGATGAGTCGGTGTCCCTGGACGAAGCCGGCCAGCACACCCTGATCCTGCCGCGTCAGGTTGACGCCATGCTCATGGACCCGCTGCAGGACTGGCTCTACGCCTTCAACTTCGCCAGTGCGGAAATCTACTTCTATGACATCCGCCGGTTTGATGCGCCGAAGCTGGTGCAGACGCTGGTTGCAGGGCAGGTGGGCAACACGATCACCGCGGTGGACATGCTGTCCGGGGGGCTGTCCCTGGTGGTGGCCAGCGATGACGGACTGATTACCCAGTATTTCCCGCTGCGCAAGCAGAACAGCACCGACTATACGCTGCAACGTGTGCGCAGTTTCGATGCCGCCGACGGTGCAGCCGTCGCTGCGCTGATCAGCGAACAGCGGCGCCGCGGCTTCATGTCATTGTCCGCAAACGGCACTCTGGGCGCGTACTACTCGACCTCGGAACGCGAACTTGCCGAGCAGGTTCTGGCAGTCAAAGGCTTGCAGCTGGGCGCCATCGCACCGCGCGCCAACATCATGCTGGTCGAACATGCCGATCGTGGCATCCAGATCGTCAAGCTGCACAATGAGCACCCCGAGGTCTCGTTCAAGGCCCTGTGGGGCAAGATCTGGTACGAAAGTTACCCCGAGCCGGACTACACCTGGCAATCATCGGCCGCCAACAGCGATTTCGAACCCAAATTCAGCCTCTCGCCGCTGGCCTTCGGGACCCTCAAGGCTGCGTTCTACGCCATGCTGTTCGCCGTCCCTCTGGCGCTGGCGGGGGCGATCTACACCGCGTACTTCATGTCCTCCGGGCTGCGTCAGCTGGTCAAACCGGCGATTGAGGTCATGGAGGCACTGCCCACAGTGATCCTCGGCTTCCTGGCCGGACTGTGGCTGGCGCCGTTCATAGAAACCCATCTTCCCGGTGTGTTTCTGATGATCCTGTTCCTGCCCATTACCTTGCCGCTGACCGGGTGGTTGTGGACCCTGATGCCGGCGAGCCTGCGCCATCGTGTGCCCGAAGGCTGGCAGCCGCTGCTGCTGGTGCTTCCGATCATCGTCTCCATTGCCCTGGCGCTGAGTCTCAGCCAGCCGATCGAAGCGGCCTTTTTCGGCGGCAGCATGCCGCACTGGCTGGACAACGAAATGGGAATCACCTACGACCAGCGCAATTCGCTGGTCGTTGGTCTGGCCATGGGTTTCGCCGTCATTCCAACGATTTTCTCGATTGCCGAGGACGCGGTGTTCAGCGTGCCCAAGCAGCTGACGCAGGGCTCACTGGCCCTGGGCGCAACTCCCTGGCAGACGCTGGTACGGGTGGTGCTGCCGACCGCCAGCCCCGGCATGTTTTCGGCACTGATGATCGGTTTTGGCCGCGCCGTGGGGGAAACCATGATTGTGCTCATGGCCACCGGCAACACGCCGATCATGGATTTCAATATTTTCGAAGGCTTCCGCACCCTGTCCGCCAACATCGCGGTGGAGATGCCGGAATCGGAAGTCGGCAGCACCCATTTCCGCATTCTGTTCCTGGCGGGTCTGGTGCTGTTCCTGTTCACCTTCGTGTTCAACACCCTGGCTGAGATCATCCGTCAGCGTCTGCGCAACAAGTACAGCAACCTATGAGCGAACATCATTCGATTGGCGCCCAGCGCAGCTCGGCTTTCAAGGCCTGGTACAAGAGCGGTGATCCGTGGATCTGGATGACCGGTGGCGCGGTGGCCATTTCCCTGCTGCTGGTGGTCGGGCTGCTCGGCCTCATCGCATTTCGTGGTCTGGCCCATTTCTGGCCGGCCGATGTGGTCCAGGCCAGCTACCAGGTGCCAGGCAAACCGCCGATGAAGGTGCTGGGCGAACTGCGTGAAGGCGAACTGGTCAGCAAATCGCGGCTGGAGTCCGCCGGCCTGCCGGTGACCGGCGACAAGGAGTTCTACGACCGCTACCTGTTCAAGGTCGGCAACCGCGACATCTACGGCAGCGACTTCCGCTATGTCATCGATGACTGGCTGGTTGAGCGTGAGTTTCCCCAGGACATCACCGTGTTTGAGCGGCTGGAGTGGGGCAACCTGTACGGCTGGGTCGAGTCGGTCAGCGAAAACGGCGAGGTCGTGGCCAGCGGAGACGCGGCCTGGCCGGCGCTGCGCGAGCGCCAGGCGCGCGCCCACGAGTTGCGCGAGAAAATCGAGAAGATCGAAAAGCACGACATCGGGGCGATCAACTACGCACTGGAAAAATTGCGTCTGAAACGCCGCGGCCTGGAATTGCGCCAGCAGCTCAGCACCGAGGTCGAAGCAGGCATCGCAGCCGAGGAAGCGGCACTGCAGGCACGCTACCAGGGCTACGAGGACGACCTCATCAGCCTGTATGGCGACATTCAGCGCGACAGCGTCACCGTGCGCGTGATGACCGGCGAGACGCGCACGGTCGAATTGTCCAAGGTGGTGCGCATTTTCCGCCCCAATGACATGGGCGTGTTCGGCAAGCTCGGCCACTACGCCGCCAAGCTGTGGGAATTTGTTGCCGACGAACCGCGCGAAGCCAACACCGAGGGCGGGATTTTCCCTGCCATCTTCGGCACCGTGCTGATGGTGCTGCTGATGTCGGTATTCGTGACCCCGTTCGGCGTGGTTGCGGCACTGTATCTGCGCGAATATGCCAAGCAGGGCTTCATGACCCGGGTGATCCGCATTGCGGTGAACAACCTGGCCGGGGTGCCCTCCATTGTTTATGGCGTGTTCGGTCTTGGGTTTTTCGTCTACTTCCTGGGTGGTTCCATCGACGCGCTGTTCTTCCCTGAAGCACTGCCAACCCCTACGTTCGGCACCGGCGGCATTCTATGGGCCTCGCTGACCCTGGCCATCCTGACCCTGCCGGTGGTCATCGTGGCCACCGAAGAAGGCCTGTCGCGGATTCCGCGCAGCCTGCGTGAGGCGTCTCTTGCGCTGGGCGCAACCAAGGCGGAAACCCTGTGGAAGGTGGTCCTGCCCATGGCCAGCCCGGCCATGATGACCGGCCTGATTCTGGCGGTTGCCCGCGCTGCCGGCGAGGTCGCCCCGCTGATGCTGGTCGGCGTGGTCAAGTTGGCGCCGTCGCTGCCACTGGACGGCAACATGCCGTTCATTCATCTCGACCGCAAATTCATGCATCTGGGTTTCCACATTTACGATGTGGGTTTCCAGAGTCCCAACGTGGAGGCCGCCCGGCCGCTGGTGTACGCCACCGCGCTGCTGCTGGTGCTGGTCATCATCGCCCTGAACCTGTTCGCTGTCCGGGTTCGTAACCGTTTGCGCGAAAAATACCGCGCGCTCGAACACTGATCAGTGAGACCATGGTCCAGACCAAAGAGAAAACCAACATGACGCACGCTATCGACATGGGCGCCGCCAACCGCGCACCACAGACCCGCAGGCTCGAGGACGAGAAGATCGCACTGACCGTACGCGATCTGAGCCTCTATTACGGTGACAAGCAGGCGCTCAAGAGCATCAATCTGCAGATTCCGGAAAAGCGGGTGACCGCCTTCATCGGGCCCAGCGGCTGCGGCAAATCCACGCTGCTGCGTTGCTTCAACCGCATGAATGATCTGGTCGACACCGCACGCATCGAAGGCCAGCTGCTGCTGGGCGACAAGAATATCTACGACAAGGACGTGGACGTGGCGCGCCTGCGTCGGCGCATCGGCATGGTGTTCCAGAAGCCCAACCCGTTTCCCAAAAGCATCTATGAGAACGTGGCCTACGGCCTGCGCCTGGCCGGCATAACCAAAAAACGCACGCTGGACGAGACCGTGGAATGGGCCCTCAAAGGCGCGGCGCTGTGGGATGAGGTCAAGGACCGCCTGCATGACAACGCACTGGGCATGTCCGGCGGTCAGCAACAGCGTCTGGTGATTGCCCGTTCCATCGCCATCAAGCCTGAAGTGCTGCTGCTGGACGAGCCAGCCTCAGCCCTGGACCCGATTTCCACACTCAAGATCGAAGAGCTGATCAACGATCTGAAAAACGACTACACCATCGTGATCGTCACCCACAACATGCAGCAGGCGGCCCGCGTGTCGGACTACACCGCGTTCATGTATCTGGGCGATCTGGTCGAGTATGGCGCGACGGACAAGATCTTCACCGTGCCGGAGAAGAAGCAGACCGAAGACTACATCACCGGCCGTTACGGCTGATCGAGATCACAACACAGACCGCGCAGGTCATAACAACGTGCCTGGGGCAGGTTGTTTCAAATTAACAGGAAAGCGGCTATGGCATCTCCCAACAATCGTTACGACACGCACATCTCCGCGCAGTACAACGCTGAGCTTGAAGATGTGCGCCAACGCGTGCTTGCCATGGGCGGCATGGTGGAACACCAGGTCACCCGCGCGATGCAGGCGTTGCTGGAAATCGACGCCGATCTGGCCCGCGAGGTGATCGAGAATGACCACCGCGTCAATGGCATGGAAGTGCACATCGACGAGGAATGCAGCCGTATTCTGGCCCGCCGCCAACCTGCTGCCAGCGACCTGCGACTGATCGTGGCGGTGATCAAGACCATCACCGATCTTGAACGCATCGGCGATGAGGCCGAGCGCATTGCGCGCATGTCGCTGGATCTGGGCGAACTGGACGCCCCGCGCGGCCCGCATTTCGAGATCGAAACCCTGGGCCGCCAGGTGCAGACCATGTTGCATGATGTGCTCGATGCCTTTGCCCGCATGGACCCGGACGCGGCGCTGGCCGCTGCACAGCACGATATCCGCATCGATCGCGAATATGAAAGCATCATGCGCCAGTGCATCACCTTCATGATCGAAGACCCGCGCTCGATCAGCCGTGTGTTCGACATCGTCTGGTCCTTGCGTTCGCTGGAGCGGATTGGCGATCACGCCCGCAATATCGCCGAGTACGTGATCTACTTCGTGCATGGCAAGGATGTGCGTCACATCTCGCTGGAGCAGGTGGCCGAAGAGCTCGGCGCCGAGCCTATTCGCAAGGATTGAGCCACCGCGGCAGCTCAGGCATGGGGTAACATTCCCGCTCCATGTCGAAAATTGCCTCCCTGACTCTCAAACTCGCCGTGGTGCTGGCTTGCATCGCGGCGCTGGCCCTGATCGCTTACACCCTGGTGCTGGACCAGCAGATCCGCAGTCGCTTTGCCGGCGCCCGTTGGGCCTTGCCCGCGCAAATTTACGCGGCGCCGCTGGAACTTTACCCGGGCCTTGCGCTGAGCAAATATCAGCTGATCGAGGAACTCGAACGGCTCGGTTACCGGCGTCATCCACGCGCTGAGCTGGCCCAGGGGCGTTACGCCCAGCAGCGCGACCGCATCGAGCTGCAAACCCGGCCCTTCAGCTTTTCTGATGGGCCACAGCCCAGCCGCACCCTGAGCCTGGATTTCGGCCCCAACCAGCTCAAGCAGATCAGCGAGGGCGGTCAGCCGGTCAGCCTGGTGCGCCTCGATCCGCTGCTGATCGGCAGCATCTATCCGCGCCATGGCGAAGATCGTGTGCTGGTCAATCTGGCCGAAGTGCCCGCGCTGTTGCCACACGGCCTGATCCAGACCGAAGACCAGCGCTTTTACAAGCATTTCGGCCTCGACCCACGGGCCATCCTGCGCGCAGCGGTGGTCAACATCCGCGCCGGACGGGTGGTGCAGGGCGGCAGCACCCTGACCCAGCAGCTGGTCAAGAATTTCTTCCTGCACAATCAGCGCAATTTCAGCCGCAAGTTCAGCGAGGCCATCCTATCGGTCCTGCTGGAAGTGCATTACGAAAAAGACGCCATACTCGAGGCCTACCTCAACGAGGTGTATCTCGGCCAGGACGGCCAGCGCGCCATCCACGGCTTTGGCCTGGGCAGCGAGTTCTACTTCCACAAACCGCTGGCTGAGCTCGGCGTAGCCGAGATCGCCACCCTGGTCGGCATGGTCAAGGGCCCGTCCTATTACAACCCGAGGCGTCATCCGGAGCGTGCGCGCGAACGCCGCAACCTGGTTCTGGCTCAGTGGCACGATGCCGGGCTGATTGACGAAGAAACCCTGACCGCAGCCCAGGCGCGCGACGTCCACACCTCGCAACAGACCCTCAACGCCAACCGGCGCTATCCGGCTTTTGTGCAGCAGGTTCACCGTGAACTGGCGCGTGACTACCCCGATGATGTGCTCACCGCCGAAGGCCTGCGCATCTACACCAGCCTGGCGCCGCACGTTCAGGCCGCCGCCGAAACCGCAGTGATTGAGGGGCTGGACAGCATCGAGGCCAGTCGTGGCCTGAGCAGCCTGCAGGCGGCTGCGGTGGTGGCCTCGGTCACCGATGGCTCCATACTGGCCCTGGTCGGCGGGCGCAAACCCGGCGAGGCGGGTTTCAATCGGGCGCTGGATGCACGTCGCCCGATCGGCTCGACCATCAAGCCGGTGGTCTACCTGGCCGCCCTGCAGCAGTCACAGCGCTATCAGCTGACCAGCCTGCTCAAGGATGAACCCCTGCGTCTGGACATGCCCAATGGCTCGGTCTGGGAGCCAGAAAACTACGACAAGGAAAGTCACGGCGAAATTCCGCTGTTCCAGGCCCTCAGCCAGTCGTACAACCTGGCCACGGTCAATCTCGGGCTGGAGGTCGGCCTGGATCAAGTGATCAAGACCCTGCACGGTCTCGGCGTGGAGGATCAGGTACCGGCACTGCCATCGCTGCTGCTCGGTGCCTGGGACCGCAGCCCGCTGCAGCTCACCCAGATCTACGCGGCGCTGGCCAGCGGCGGTTTCGCTCAGAAACTGATCAGCATCCGCTCGGTGCAGACGCGCGAGGGGCAGCTGGTCAAACGCTACCCGCTGGAACTGGCCGACCCGTTGCCCGCCGATGCCGTAGCCCTGCTCAACTGGGCCATGCAACAAGCGACCCAGAACGGCACCGGTCGTGGCATATACCGCCAAATTGACCCGACGCTGCGCATCGCTGGCAAGACCGGCACCTCGGATGATCTGCGCGACAGCTGGTTTGCCGGCTTTGGCAGCAACTACCTGGGTGTGGTCTGGGTTGGCCATGACAACAACGATGTGACCCAGCTGACCGGTGCCAGCGGTGCTTTGCCGGTTTGGGCGCGGATGATGCGTATGGCCGGCCTGCAGGGGCTGTCCGCACGGCCACAATCCGGGCTGGAGTGGGTGCCGGTGGACACCGAAAGCTGGCTGCCTGGCGATGAGGCCTGCCGCAGCGTCTTGCGCGTTCCCTACATTGCAGGCACTGTTCCCGATCAACAGGCGCCGTGCGCGCGCTCCGGCTGGAACAAGTTCTTGGATTTATGGCGCTAATGTCGTTTCAACGTCTTCTCATCGCATGTTTTGCACTGTTTCTGTCGGCTTGCGCGGTATCCCCTGAAGGGCCGGTCTGGCCCTATCCGGAAGCGCCCGGCGATGACAGCTGGGGGCGTCAGCCGGCACCGCCAGCGCCCGGCCAGGACAGCCCGTCGGACGGTGATCAGCCTGCGACCAGCAGCGACGAGGATGCTGCGGTCAGCCACCACCCCACGGTGCTGGCCCTGGTCAGCCAGGCTGAAGAAGAACGCGCTGCGGGTGATCTGGAACGCGCATCGGGCACGCTGGAGCGCGCCATTCGCATCGTCAGCGATGACCCGCTGCCATGGTTGCGGCTGGCCGAGATTCGCTTCGAGCAGGGCAATATGGTGCAGTCTGAGAATCTTGCCCGGCGCAGCATCAGCTTCGCAGCGCCGGGGCCGCTGACCCGTCAGGCCTGGTTGCTGATTGCCGACATCAAACGCCTGCAAGGCGATGACAGTGCGGCGCGACAGGCAGAGGACAAGGCCCGCGGCGGCTGACAGGCACCCCACACGTGGATGACATTGATTCCGTTCTGGGGCCGGACGGCGCGCTGGCCTCGGTAATCCCCGGCTTTGCCGCGCGTGAAGGCCAGATTGCCCTTGCGCATGCGGTGCTCAACACCCTCAACGACGCGGACACCCTGGTGGCCGAAGCCGGTACCGGCATTGGCAAGACCTTTGCCTACCTGGTGCCGACGCTGCTCAGCGGGCACCGCGTACTGATTTCGACCGGCACCCGACATCTGCAGGACCAGCTGTTTCATACCGACATACCGCGTCTGAGTACGGCGCTGGGCTTGCCGCTGCGCGCCCAGCTGCTCAAGGGGCGCAGCAACTACTACTGCGCCCAACGTGCCGGCAAGTTCATCCCGCAGAGCAACAGCGAAGCCGACAAGCTCAAACGTGTGCAGCTGTGGGCCAGCCAGACCGACAGCGGCGACCTCGCCGAGCTGAGTGATCTGCGCGACCACGACCCCATGCGGGTTCAGCTCACCTCGACCGCCGAGAACTGTCTCGGCGCACAGTGTCCGGAGTACGAGAACTGCTTCGTCGCCAAAGCGCGCAATCGAGCCCAGAACGCCCAGGTCGTGGTGGTCAATCATCATTTGCTGTGTGCCGATCTGGCCCTCAAGGAAGACGGTTTTGGCGAACTGCTGCCGGAAATGGATGGCGTCATCATCGACGAGGCGCATCAGTTTCCTGATGTGCTGGCGCAATTTTTCGGATTTGGCGTTTCGGCCCGGCAATGTCGTGATCTGGGGCGCGATATCGTCGACGCGGCTGATGCGTTTGGCGATATTCCTCAGCTCAAGGATCAGGTCGCCGCCATGGGCGACGCCCTGCAGCATCTGCTCGCCTGTTTTCCGTTCAGTCGCCAGCGCCTGGAACTCGACGACCTCATGCGCAATGCCGATTTCGTGGCCGAGCTGGACACCCTGACCGACATTTTCGAGCTGCTCAACAAGCA
>JASBUL010000052.1 GCA_030147945.1 Oceanococcus sp.
CCGATCACCCTGCCCAAAGTGGGTTACCTGCTCGGCGGCAGCCAATACCGCTGGCCCCTGCCCAGCGGGGTCAATCCGGCTGCGGCCCGCCTGATCATCAAGGATCACGCCGGCGAACACCGCCAGCCCCTTGCCCTGGCGCCATGACAGCATGCGCTGCGGCCGCCTTGTCACGGTGTTGCTCGGCATCGCCCTGAGCGCTGGTGCTCGCGCCGCATCACCCGAGTATGCCTGGGCACAGGCTCATCTCAACGGCCAGCAGCGCGGCAGCGTGCTCATCGTGCGCGTGCCGGAGCGCGACGTGATCTGGCTGGAACAACGCACGCTGCAGGACTGGGGCTTGCTGGATCTCGCCAGCCAGGTGGTTCGCGAATTCGACGGCACCGCTTTCATTGCATTGAACAGCATCCGCGGCCTGAGCGCCGAATGGCATGACAGCGAGGCGCGCCTTGATGTCCAGGTCGACGCCACCGCCCTGCCCTACCAGCAGCTGCAGGCGGGCTCACGCCGTATGGCGCCGGCTGTGGCCACGCGCAGCCTTGGCACCCACCTCAACTATGACCTGCTGGTTGCTCATCAGAACGATGGCAAGACCAGCGCCAGCGCCTTTTTTCACCTCACCGCCTTCGGTGCATTCGGCAGCATCTCCAATGGACTCAGCTGGCGTGATGATGCCCTCAATGGGCCGAGCTGGTTGCGCCTGGAAACAAGCTGGAACCACGATGTGCTGGACCGGGCGTGGCGCATCAAGCTCGGTGACGTGACCAGCGCCAGCGACGCATTCGGCACCCGTTACCGGGTGGCGGGCGTGCAATGGAAAAAAGAGTTCTCCATCCGCCCGGATGAACTGACCTTTACGCCACCGGTGATCACCGGACTGGCCGACGTGCCGTCGCAGGTCGAGCTGTTCATTAACGGGGTCCGCCGCTCGCGTCTACAGGCTGACCCAGGTCCCTTCGAAATCAATGAAGCGCCCGTGCTGACTGGCGCGGGCAGCGCCGAGTTGCGCCTGACCAACGTACTCGGCGAGCAGGTGGTGCAGCAGATCAATTACTACGTCGACCCCAGCCTGCTGCGCCATGGTCTGTGGGATTTTGACCTGTCAGCCGGCTGGCGTCGTGAATCCTTCGGCGTAGAAAGCTTCGACTACGGCGCGGCGCAAGCACAGGCGCTGATCCGCCACGGCGTCACCGACCGGGCCACGCTGGAAGCGCGGGCCGTGCTGGCCGAGCGGCAACACCAGGCCGAGCTGCGCTACGTGTTTCAGTTCCTCGACTGGCCGCTGACCGTCACCACCGGCGCAGGCGCTGCCCAACTGCAGTCCGGGGCATTCACACCGTTCGGACGGGTCGGCCTGTCATGGCGTTGGCAGCGGCTGTTTGCCGGCGTTCAGGCCCTGTCGGCTGACATCCACACCGACGACAGCAGCCCGCTGCCACTGCAGCGGCAGGTTCTCGCCCGGGCCGGTTTCAATCTGGGCCTTTGGAGTGTGGCTCTCGACACGCTGTACCGGCGACGCAACTCAAGCGACCGCTTCGAACGGCGCAACCTGCGCCTGAGTCGCGCCTTTCGCACCGGGGTCGGACACTTCAGCGTGTACGCTGGCGCCTTCCACAACAGCGACAGTCAGGCCGAGGACGAATCGGGCCTGTATGCCGGTCTGAGCTGGTCACCCCAACACACCCAGCGTCTGGCCCTATCGGCTCGTGGCGGCGCGCAGAGTCAGACCTATTCCAGCTACCAGTATCGGTCGCCACATGATCTGGGCCATCAGGCCGAAATCCATAACCTGAACGATGACGGCAACACCACCTGGGTGGGCCAGTACACCGGGCGTTACAGTCAGGCCCAGCTGCGGGCCAGAGCACAGACCGATCGCTTTGGCGAATCGCTACAGGCGGGCGTGCAAGGTGCCATCGGCCTGATCGAGGGGCGCTGGTTCAGTGCCCGTCCGCTGGGCGCAAGCTACGCCCTGGTCAGCGTGCAGGATCATTCTGGGGTCCCGATCTACATGCACAATCGTATGGTGGCCCGCACCAATGCTCGCGGTCTGGCCATCATGCCGGAGTTGCTCGCCTACCAGAGCAACGAGGTCCGCGTTGACCCTCTCGACCTGCCGCTACAAAGTTTGATCGACGACACCGGGGTGCGTTTTACACCCAGCGCCTTTGCTGGCGTGCTGGTGGACATTCCGGTCTCCACCGACACCGGTGTGGAGTTGCGCCTGATGCGTGATCCGTTCAGCCCGGTGCCGGCCGGCGCGGTGATCTACCGCGACGGCGATGATGCACGCTTCTTTGTCGGCTCCGAGGGCGCAAGCTATGTGGAAGTGCGCCACGCCGAAGAGCACTTCAAGGCCTACTGGGAGGGCGGTCAATGTCATTTCCGGATCGCCCGCAGCCAGCTGCGCCAGGAGTTGCAGCCCGATCTGGGGGCGTTGCCATGTCGTCCTTGATGCGCGCCACCGGTTTGCTGGCGGCCCTTTTCCTCCCGGGGCTGGCCCAGGCCTTTGCCACCTGCGGGATCAGCGCCCAGGCCCTGAACTTTGGCAACTATGATCATCTGCACCCCTTCGCCAACCTCAGCCAGACCACGATCACGGTGAGCTGCCAGGAGAATGTCCTGATCGGCTTGGGTGACACGGTGATTTACGCCATCAGCCTGGACGGCGGTTCGTCCGGAGACACCAGCAACCGCGCCCTGGTTCAGGGCGGCGATAACCTCTACTACAACCTGTACAGCGAACCCACGCGCACACTGGTGTGGGGTGAGGATATCGGCAGTCAGGTCGGAGGCGTGCTGGCCGTTCCACTGTGTCTTCTGGGTCTTGGCTGCGCGGTGGTTTCCGCCCCACACATCGCGTATGGGCGCATACCGGCAGGTCAGTCCGTCAGCGCCGGAAGTTACAGCGACACCATCACGGTGACCGTCACCTACTAAATATCACCCGGGTTTTATTGACTTTGTTTTTAACCCGGATAATATTAGCGGCACGCTCACAAAAGACACCCGCATGACATCCACCCCGCCCTCTCACAGCAGCTTCATCGGACATGAACTGCTCATCTCCGGATCCGCACTGGACAATGCCTTGTGCATCAAACGGACCCTGGCGAACAACGCCTCGGCCCGCATCCTGAGCTTTGACAACCGCAGCGGCCAGCAGCTTGATTTTGACCTGAGCGGCAGCGACGAACAGATCGCCCAGCGCCTGACGCAGGCATCCGAGCCGGAGCCTGAACCAGCGCCGGGCAAACGCGGACGCGGTCGCCCCAAGCTGGGCGTGGTTGCGCGGGAAGTCACCCTGCTGCCGCGTCATTGGGAATGGCTGTCGGCCCAGCCCGGCGGCGCCTCAGTCACGCTGCGCAAACTGGTGGATGCGGCGCGTCGCAACAACACCGACCTGGATCAGACTCGCCAGCGACAGGAGCGGGCCTACAATTTTCTCAGCGCCATCGCCGGTGATCTTCCGGGCTTTGAAGACGCCACCCGGGCGCTGTTTCGCCATGACCTCAAGGCGCTGGCAACGCGAACCACCGAGTGGCCCGCGGCGCTGCGTTCACACCTGCAATTGTTGCTCGAAGCCGAGGCCTGAACCGACCCTGATCAGGCCGCACTCTCCGCCGTATCGAGCTGTTCTTCCATGCGCTGCATCAGCCGGATCAGCTGCTGATAGCGGGGCTGTCCGCTGGCCCGCGCGCTCAAGGCACCAAGCATGTTCTGCGCCTGACGCAGCAGGCGCCAGCTGGCCCCCTCGCGCTGCATCAGCTGCAACATGACCTGAACCGCGTTGAGGTTGATCACCACATTGTCCGGCATGGCCTGAGCCGCTTGCAGCAGCATCGCCACCGCTGCCTTGATGTCGCCCCGGCGTGACAAGGCCACGGCCTCGTTGTTCAGGCGAATCAGTTCCGTGCGTTCACCATCGATCAGTCGGGCCCCTTCCTCGCCCATGTCCGCCTGCTCGAACAGCGTCCGCGCGCGGTCCAGCATGGCCTGGTCTTCATGGTGACCACGCACCACCTGGCGGATCAGGTCAGAGGCGACCTCGGTGTGCCCGCATCGCATGCAATGCTCGGCCAGCAACATGCGCTGTTCGGCACTGAGCACCTGAGCATGATCGGCCAGCAAGGATTCGGCCCGGGCGACGGCAGCAGCCTGCGCCCGGATGTTGCCGCGGGCCTGCTCCACATCAGCCTCGACCACGGCCATCTGCAGACGGGTGGCGGCATCAGCCTGGGCGTACTGGCGTTGCATGCGCGCCATGGTGCGTCCGGCCAGCTCCGGTTCGCCGGCACGCAGGTGCACGCGGGCCAGCCCGGCGAAATCCTCGGGACCGGCGAATTGCGAATGACGGCCCTCGCGGATGGCCTGACGGTAGGCTTGTTCGGCGATATCCAGGTGCTCATTGCTCAGCGCCGCCTCCGCCAGCGCCCGCTGGCGCCGCGGACTCTTGGGTGACAGCGCCACCGCCTGTGTCAGGGTCGCTTCGGCCTCATCCGCCCGCCCCTGCGCACGCTGCACACGGGCCAGCAGATCATAGGCCGCAACAAAGTGCGAGCGGCCCTGGATCGCGGTTTCGAGCACCGTCTGCGCGGCCTCCAGCTGGCCCTGATAAAACAGCGCCTGGGCCAGGCCCAGCTGCGCCCAGGGTGTGGCTTTTTCAGCCACAACTTCGCGACACACTGCGGCGGCCGCCGCATGATCCCCCAGACGGGCCAGCGCATCGGCCTTGAAGCGCAGAAAGTCGATGCGGTAGCGCGGCACCCGAACAACCGCCTCGTCGCACAGGCGGCAGGCACGCGAATACGCCCGTCGCTCGACTGCGCGCGCGATCTCGCGGAAATGCGATTTCTTCTTTTGCAGACGCCTCAGACGATCCTGCAGAACCTCGCGGGTAAAGGGCTTGGCCAGATAGGTATCGGGTTCGTGCTCGACCACCCCCATGACCCGGCGCAGGGTGTTCTCCGCCGAAATCAGAATGAAGATAGTGGCGTACGGAATCAGATCGTGCTCGCGTGCCTCTTCCAGCACCTGCTGACCATCCTTGCCTTCACCCAGGTCGTAGCCACACAGGATGATGTCCGGGCGCTCCGCAGCCATCCATTCGAGTGCACGCTCGGCGTCGCTCAATGATTCGATGGTGTCGGCGCCACAGCTCATCAGCAGTTCACGCAGCATGGTGCGCACCTGCGGCAATTCATCGACGATCAGGATGGACTGGCCCCGCAAACTCCACAGGGCCGGTTGGCGATCAGAGGACACAGCACTAACCAGATCAGGAATGCGCTGAACATGCAGGTTTCATTCCGCCAAGCACGCGAATACCGCTGGTGCTGCCTGCTCGCCGAGGCCTGCTGCGCAGCCTGATCCTGCAATACGACGCGGCCTCGCGCCGGCAGGGCGACTAGGAGCTGCAGGACAACGCGGAGCAGCCCGCCTTGTCACGCGCCCAGTCCGGCCGCCGCTGGGCATAAGCTTCGCAGCCGGGCTGGGCCTCATAGGGCTTGCTGAGAACCTGTTGCAAACGCGTCAACGGCTCGGCATCGCCCGCATTCATGGCCTCGATGGCCTGATGGGCCAAATAGTTGCGCGGTACATACAGCGGGTTCACTGCCTGCATGCGCGCCTGCCGCGTCGCAGCGTCGCCCGCATCCTGCTCGACCCGTGCGCGATAATCCCTGAACCATGTCTGCCAGGCATCGCGGCTCTCGCCCTGCTGAGCCTGCGCGGTGTAAAACGCCGGCGCCATGACATCCAGGTAGTGCTGCAGCGCCTCACCCTCCGGCGCTTGCGCCAGCGGCAGCTCGGCGAGCAGACGGAAGCTCAGGCAGTAATCGGTTTCGTGTCGGGCCATGCAACGGAACAGGTCGAGCAACAGCGGATCATCGTGAGTCAGGCTGTGCAGCCCCAGCTTGTCGGCAAACACCCGCCCGTATTCAGCGTGGAACACCTCACCATAGTGATTGAGGCTTTGCTGCAGCACGTCCACCGCAACGCCAGCGTGGGTCAGCGCCTGGCCCAGCGCCGCCAGATTCCACTGCGCGATCCCGGGCTGCCGGCCAAAGGCATAGCGGCGGCCCTGAGCATCGGTGGTGTTGGGCGTGAAATCCAGATCATACGGTTCCAGCCAGCCATACGGCCCGTAATCGATGGTCAGCCCATGGATGGACATGTTGTCGGTGTTCATCACCCCGTGCACGAAGCCCACGCGCATCCACGCCACCATCAGGCGTGCGGTGCGCGCACAAACTTCGCGATACCAGCCGGCAATGTCGATCGCATCGGCACTGACAAAGGCGGGGTCATGGGTGCGCACGGTGTACTCGATCAGCGCCTGCAGCAAGCCCGTGTCACCGCGTGAGGCCGGCAGCTCGAAACTGCCGAACCGCAGAAATGAGGGCGCCACGCGACACACGATGGCGCCGGGCTCGGCCTCGGGATGACCGTCGTAGAACATGTCACGCATCACCTCCTCACCGCTGGCGATCAGCGACAGCGCGCGAGTTGTCGGCACGCCCAGCGCATGCATGGCTTCGCTGCACAGATACTCGCGCAAGGATGAGCGCAGCACCGCACGGCCATCCGCGCCGCGCGAATACGGTGTCATCCCGGCACCCTTGAGCTGCATTTCCCAATGCTGACCATCCGGCGCCACCCACTCGCCCAGGCCCAGGGCACGGCCATCGCCGAGCTGCCCGGCCCAGTTGCCGAACTGGTGACCGCCGTAGCACATGGCATAGCTGTCCATGCCCGGTAGCAGGCGATTACCAGCCAGGGCCTGAACCCACGGATCATCATCGGATGACGGTCGCTCTAGCCCCAGTACCTCCGCCATGGCCGATGACCAGGCCAGCAGGCGCGGTGCGCGCACCGGCGTCGCCGCCACGCGTGAACAGGCCGCACCGTAAACCTGGCGCGGCAATGCCGCCGTCTGGGTATCGACCGGCAGCTGGCGCAGGAAACGGTTGTCGAAATGTGGCGCCATCACTGCCCCACCGTAATCCGCATAAGCTGTGCGCACATCCATGCGGCGTAGGTTCCCACCGCATATCCCAGCACTGCCAGCAACACCCCGACGGGTGCCAAAGACGGATGAAAGGCACTGGCCACCACCGGTGCGCTGGCCGCCCCGCCAACATTGGCCTGACTGCCAACCGCCAGA
>JASBUL010000055.1 GCA_030147945.1 Oceanococcus sp.
CCTCGCGATAAGCGGCCGCCAGGTCCGGCAGCAGATCGGCGGCGCGGCTGTGTGCAATCAGTAGGGTTTCCATGGTGTTGCAGGTGCCGTAACGCTGAGTCTTGGCGTTGACCGCGATGGCCAGCGCCTTGCTGCGATCAGCTGCATCATCAATGTAAACGTGGCAGATACCATCGAGGTGCTTGATCACCGGCACGCGCGCGTGTTCGGCCACCGCACTGACCAAACCCTTACCGCCACGCGGCACGATCACATCGATGTATTCCGACATGCCCACCATGATTGGCACCGCGGCACGATCGGTCATGTCCAGCACTTGCACACAATCGGCTGGCAGCTCGACATCGCGCAAGGCCTGGGTCACGCAGGCACCAATCGCCAGATTGGAGCGGATCGCCTCCGAACCACCGCGCAGGATCGCCGCATTGCCGGATTTCAGACACAGCACCGCAGCGTCGGCGGTCACATTGGGCCGCGATTCGTAGATGATGCCCACCACGCCCAGCGGCACACGCATCTTGCCAACCTGGATGCCGGAAGGGCGGTATGACCAGTTGCTGATGGCGCCGACCGGATCATCCAGCGCAGCCACCTGACGCACACCGTCCGCCATCGCGCGGATGCGCTCCGGGGTCAGCTCCAGGCGGTCGAGCAAAGCTGCATCCAGACCTTTTTCGCGTCCGGCCTGCATGTCGCGGGCATTTTCCGCCAGCAAGGTGGACTCACGGCTGACCAGCAGGTCGGCCAGAGCGAACAGCGCGGCGTTCTTGACACCAGGGTCGGCGGCGCTGATCGCGCGCGCCGCTTCGCGCGCACGCTGGCCCACCGCCAGCATCTGGCGCTGCAGGAATTCCTGGTCCGCCGCGTTCACTGCGGCAGCGTTGGCTGACATATCTCTCTCGACATCATTCAAATGAGGCGCCTGAAAACGCGCCCTAAGCCGCGCGTCGCACGCGGGATGCGGCCAGACGAACGGCCAAGTTTACCAAGTCTTCCCAGAAACGCGCTTCCGGCGCTGATTTGGCCGTCTTGTCCAGCCCTACAACCAGCAGATGCAGCCGCCGCACTGCGCCCGGCCCGAGACGATTCAGCGCGGCCACGAACTGGGGCTGGCGGTTGCGCCACACGCCGGCCGCCGCACATGCGCGATCCGGACCGATCTGTGCAGCCTTCTGGGCGGCCAGATGCAGGCTGCGGATGTCGCGCACGAAACTGGACAGCACCAGAACCGGCGCCGCACCTTCCTCGCGCAAACGCTTGATCATGCGCAAGCCGGTGGCCAGATCCCCTTTCAGCAAGATGTCGGGCAAATCAAAGCTGGCATAGCGGGCATGATCGCTGACCACCGCCTGCAGGGCAGGCAGATCCCAGGTTTTGCCAACGCCCAGCAAGGGCAGCTTTTCCAACTCCTGTCGCGCGGCCAAAAGGTTGCCCTCAACCTGCTCGGCCAGCCAGCTCAAGGCCTCGTCGGTCAGGGTCAGCCCCAGACTGCGGGCCCGCTTGTGCAGCCATTTGGGCATTTGATCAGGGCGCAGACGGCGGCAGCGCACCCCCACGCCAGCCTCGGACACGCGCACCATCCAGGCGTTGTCCTTGGGCGGCGCGGCGGTGGTTGTGGCAATCACCAGCAAACGCATGTCCGGCGACTGATTGGCCACGAAAGCCTGCAAGGCCTTGCTGCCCTCATTGCCGGTCTTGGCCTCGGGCACACGCAGCTCGATCAGCTGTTTCTGTGAAAACAGCGACAGGGCGCTGCCCTCGGCGAGCAGTTCGTCCCAGTTGAAACCGGTGCCGGCTTCCAGCACCTTGCGCTCGTCAAAGCCTTGTTCGCGCGCGGCACGCCGCAACGCATCGGCCGACTCCTCGACCAGCAAGGGCTCATCGCCAATCGCCAGCGCGGCGGACCATTGCGCAGGCAGGCGACGTGGCACATCGTCAGCGCTCAGCCACATGGGGTCAGAAACAGGCTCAATCTCATGCCGTCATTATGCGGCCAGTGCGCGTCTTGTCACAGGGCCGGCCATGAATTTTGCAAATTCTCACAGGGCTTTAGAATGAACCCATGAGCAATCGCCATCTGTCACCACTGGACGCCCTGCTTGCCGACCTGCAGCACGGGCTGAACAGCCTGCGCCCCGGCCCGACCGACAAGGCCAGCTACCCGGCCCGCGATCACGACGAAGATCTGGATGCGCGCGAACGCCAGCATGCGGCCGGACTGATGCGGGTCAACCACGCCGGCGAAGTCGCCGCACAGGCGCTGTACCGCGGCCAGGCGCGCGTGGCGCGCAATCCCGACACCCGTGAGCATCTGCTCGACGCCGCACTTGAAGAACAAGCGCATCTGGACTGGTGCACTCAACGCTTGGAAGAGCTCGGCAGCCAGCCCAGCCAGCTGAGTCCGCTGTGGTTTGCCGGTGCCTATGCAATTGGTGCGGCTGCCGGTCTAGCCGGAGATCGCTGGAGCCTGGGTTTCGTCTCGGAAACCGAGCGCCAGGTCGAAGAACACCTGCAAGGCCACCTCAGCCAGCTGCCCGAGGGCGACAAACGCAGCCGCCAAATTGTTGAGCAGATGAAAGAAGACGAAGCCCGTCACGGCCAGCAGGCGCGCGATGCTGGCGGGCGCGAACTGCCACCGCCGCTGCGCGGCTTGATGCGCGCGGCGGCCAAGGTCATGACCACCGCTGCCTACAAGGGCTAAACCAGCCTATCGCGGCATATTGCGGCCGTAGAAGATTTCCAGAATCTCGTGTTCGACACTGCGCCGGATGCGCTTGGCTTCCTTGGGCGTGATCTCGTCCACGCCTTCACCGAACAGATAGGTGTCGAGATCCAGATCACGCAAACGCATTTTGGTGTGGAACATGTATTCCTGATACACGTTCACATCAATAGCGTCATAACGGTTGCGAATATCGCGCTCGAGAAAATCCTGAATCGAGTTGATCTTGTGATCGATGAAATGCTTGCGCCCTTTCACATTGCGGGTAAAACCACGCACGCGATAGTCCATGGTGACAATGTCGGACTCAAAGCTGTTGATCAGGTAATTGAGTGCACGCAGCGGCGAAATCACCCCGCAGGTTGAAACATCAATGTCCGCACGGAAGGTACTGATCCCGTGGTCGGGATGGGTTTCAGGATAGGTGTGAACGGTGATGTGGCTCTTGTCCAGATGTGCGACAACCGTCTCTTTCTGCACATCGTCCATCGGCTCTTCGCAGATCAGAATGGTGACGCTGGCACCCTGCGGCTCATAGTCCTGACGGGCCACGTTGAGCACGTTGGCACCGATGATGTTGGCCACCTCGGTCAGGATATCGGTCAAACGCTCGGCGTTGTAAGCCTCATCGATGTATTCGATGTACTCCTTGGTCTGCGACTCGCTACGCGCGTAGCAAATGTCGTAGATATTGAAACTCAGCGACTTGGTCAGGTTATTGAAACCATGCAGCTTGAGTTTGTGGTTGAGCTTTTTTTGCACGTGTTACTCCTGAGCGTGCACAGCGGGGGCAGGCCCCAGATCGACAATATCGCAGGCGTGGGTGATCTTCACAGTGGCCTGCAGCATCAGGCTGGCTGAACAGTATTTTTCGGCCGACAGTTTTACCGCACGCTCCACCTGGGCCGCTTTCATTTCGTGCCCGGTCACGGTGAACTGCAAGTGAATGGCGGTGAACACTTTCGGGTCGGTTTCGGCACGCTCGGCGGTCACATGCACATCGCAATCGACGACGTTCTGACGCGCGCGCTTGAGAATATGAATAACGTCCACATTGCTGCAACTGCCGACACCGAGCAGAATGAGTTCCATCGGACGCGGTCCGATATTGCGCCCGCCAATATCCGGCGGCCCGTCAATGACGATGGCGTGACCGCTGCCGGTCTCGGCGACGAAACTGGCCCCGTCAAGCCAGCGAACACGTGCTTCCATTTTTAGGTAATCTCCACCTTATGAGTGCGATCGGTGAAACCAATTTCCTTGAAGATCCGGCGGTGCGGGCGTTTGTAACCCAGTCGCACCGGCGCCGTTTCAGCGCCAAACAAACCGTGATCCACTCGGGTGATTCGCCTCAATGTCTGTATCTGATCCTGGAAGGCTCGGTCAGCATTTTGGCCGAGGATGAACAAGGGCGCGAAATGGTACTCGCCTACTGCCATCCAGGCGAGTTTTTTGGCGAAATGTGTCTGTTCCCCCATCTGGAATCGCGCAGCGCACTGGTCCGCACACGGGCGGAAACCTGGGTTGCGGAAATGGGTTTCGAACCGTTCAAGGCGTTTTCGGCCAAACACCCCGAGGTCATGAAGGTGTTGGCAGGCCAACTGGCCCTGCGCCTGCGTGATACCTCACGCCGCCTGGCCGATCTCAACTTCCTGGACGTTTCGGGCCGTGTTGCGCGCATTCTGCTCGATCTGGCCAATCAGCCCGATGCACAGCGCGAAGAACGTGGCTGCATCGTCAAGCTCAGCCGTCAGGAACTCGCCCGTATCGCCGGCTGCTCGCGCGAGATGGCCGGGCGCGTGCTCAAAACCCTCGAAGAAGACGGCCTGATCGAATCAAGCGGTCGCAAGATCCTGATTCTTCAACCAGCCAGCTAAGGCCTCCCCCGGATCGGCCTCGCGCATCAGGTGTTCGCCGATAAGGAAACCGAACACCCCGGCCTCACGCATCACGCGCATGTCCTGAGCGCCGTGGATGCCACTTTCGGTCACCACATTGCGTTCGGCCGGCACATCGGCAAGCAGGTCCAGGGTGGTGTTGAGACTTGTTTCGAAGGTTTTCAGGTTGCGGTTGTTGATACCGAGCAGGCCGCCCGGCAGCTGCAGGGCACGCTCAAGCTCAGCACCATCATGCACCTCAACCAGCACATCCAGCCCGGATTCGCGGGCGGCCGCGTACAGCTCATTCATCTGAGCATCTGACAGCGCGGCCACGATCAGCAGTATGCAGTCGGCACCCCAGGCTCGCGATTGGGCCATCTGGTAGGGGTCGATCATGAAGTCCTTGCGCAGCACCGGCAGCTCGCAGGCCGCTCGTGCCGCGATCAGGAAATCCGCATGGCCCTGGAAGAATGCCTCATCGGTGAGGATCGACAAGCAGGTCGCCCCGCCGCGGGCGTAACTTTCGGCCAGAAACGGCGGATCAAAATCTTCGCGAATCAGGCCCTTGCTGGGCGAGGCCTTCTTCAGCTCCGAGATCACCGCGCTGCGACGGGCCGCAATAGCCGTGTCCATCGCTGCCTCGAATCCACGCGGCGCCGATTGCTGCTCAGACAGCTCAGCCAGGCCGCTCAATGAAATGGCTTTCTTGGCGGCCCGCACTTCATCCGCCTTGTGGGCCAGTATCTTGTCGAGCACGGTACTCATTGGCTGGCCAATGCCTGACTGAAGCTGGCCAACTCAGACAGCTTTTCGGCGGCCGCGCCGCTGTCCAGCACCTCCTGAATCCGGCTGACGCCAGAGGCCCAGTCGGCGACCACACCGGACACATACAGGGCAGCGCCGCCATTGAGCGCGATCATGTCGGCCACCGGCCCACGCTCGCCGGCAAAGGCCCAGCGGATCAGCTGCAGGCTGTCCTCTGCATCATTGACCTGCAGTTCCTTGCGATCACAGCGCGACAGCCCAAAATCCTGCGCCTGCACCTTGTAGCTGTGCAGCTCACCATCCTTCCATTCGGCGACCTGGGTGGCGGCAGACAGGCTCACTTCATCCAGTCCGTCTTCACTGTGAACAACCAGCACGTGGTCACACCCCAGATTGCCCAGCACCTGCGCGATCGGCTCAACCCACTGGCTGGCGAACACGCCCATGACCTGGCGTCGCGCACCGGCCGGGTTGGTCAGCGGACCGAGCAAATTGAACACGGTGCGCACACCCAGCTCCTTGCGCGGCCCTACGGCATGTTTCATGGCCGGGTGGAAGGTTGGTGCAAACAGAAAACCCAGGCCGATCTCTTCCACGCAGCGCTTGACCTGATCCGGACCAAGGTCAACATTGACCCCGGCGGACATCAGCACATCGGCGCTGCCGCTCTTGCTCGAGACCGAGCGATTGCCGTGCTTGGCCACTTTGGCACCGGCCGCTGCGCAAGCGATGGCGCTGGCGGTCGAGACGTTGAAAAAACTGGACCCGTCGCCGCCGGTACCGCAGGTGTCGATAAGCTGCGCCTGCAGACTGTCGGAAAAACCCATGGGCGCGGCGAATTCGCGCATCACCCGGGCCGCCGCGGTAATTTCCGTGACGGTTTCACCTTTCATGCGCAGGGCGATCAAGAAACCGGCGATCTGCGCGGGCGTGGCTTCGCCACCCATGATCTGGCGCATCACCGCCGCTGTGGTATCGGCCTGCAGATTGTCGCCGTCCAGCAGCTGATTCAGGGCCGCGGTAAATGTCGCGTTGCTCATTTGCCTTCCAGAAAATTCTTCAACATGTGGTGGCCGTGCTCCGACAGGATCGATTCGGGATGAAACTGCACCCCCTGCACGTCCAGTTCACGATGGCGCAGCCCCATGATCTCGTCACGCTGACCACCTTCGGTCAGTGTCCAGGCGGTGACCTCAAGACAATCCGGCAAACTGGCTGCATCCACCACCAGTGAATGATAGCGCGTCGCCGTGTACGGGCTGGGCAGATCGGCGAATACCCCTTGCCCGGTGTGGTGAATCAAGGAGGTCTTGCCATGCATGACCTGTTTGGCGCGAACCACCTGACCGCCAAAGAACTGGCCGATCGCCTGATGCCCCAGGCACACCCCAAACAGGGGAATCTTGCCGGCAAAACGCCCCACCACGTCGAGCGAAACCCCCGCTTGGTTGGGCGTACACGGACCGGGTGAAACCACAATGTGGGACGGCGCCAAAGCGGCAATCTCGTCCACGCTGATCTCATCGTTGCGCGCGACCTTGACCTCAACCCCCAGCTCCATCAGGTACTGGACCAGGTTGAAGGTGAAAGAGTCATAGTTGTCGAGCATCAGCAATTTAACCATGACAACCTCTTGTTTTTTCTGTATTTTTTTTACTCATTCTTGGGTCTATATACACAGATATATACACATATACACCGGATTTCGGCAGCACAAGCGCCGGATAGTGCCCTTGTGGGGCGGCAGCGAGCATGGAGGCTGGCCTCACGGTGCGTCTCTGCAAGGCTCCTTGATGAGACTCCTTGCAAGACTGCCGGTGAGCGACGCGCACAACCGCGCACCACGAGGACGTGGTGCGCGAGGCGCTACCTATGGCTGGGGGATTTAATGGCATCGGGCAATCTCCTGAGTCTTGGAGCCGCCGTGCCGGAGAGCCATCTACTGAACCTTGCCCGCCGGTGGGGCGGCAAGGTGCGGATCAAAGCCGCAACGACGTGCCGCTTCTACCGGAAGCGCCACCACTGAGCAATGTTGATCGATGCAGTACGGGTCATGGCAGACCGAGTTAAACCGGGGAAGATGCGTAGGAAGCGAATCACCCCACAGCAGCTTCATATCCGAGGCATTGTAACATGCACCTCTCTTTGCCGTCTAACAGTTGAGCCTGCAAGGAGTCGCTCTCCTAGCAAGGCTTCGAGCATCCGATCAAGGTGGGCGTTGACCCTATTGGCCGTCGAAATTGATTGCGAACTTGGCTCATTCCTTGGTATCCTGCTGCAATGATGCGTATTTTGTTCAGACATAGGCTGGCAGTGATGGCGTTGCTTCTTGCAACGTTCGTTGTCATCCCTATTGCTGATGCGGTCTTGTGCGCATCTGAGGGTGGGGATACGTATTCATACGTTGAAACCCATAGTGACGATAGTAGGGACAAGGGTTCCGACTTCGATCATGGCGCCTGCAGCCACGGGCATTGTCACCATACACACGCTCACGTTCCCCCACACTCAGCGGCCCACGCCGCTTCCCTGCCCCTGGCGCACCAACGGCCAGACAGTGATGCTATCGCATCACACACGCCTGATGGATTGATGCGACCCCCCAAAGCCTGAC
>JASBUL010000091.1 GCA_030147945.1 Oceanococcus sp.
GAGCGGGTCGAACTCTTTCAGCTCGGTGGTTGGATCGACGGCGCGTCTGCCGCCTCTGACCTGACGCAAATTCTGCATGCCGGCGCCCCGTAAATATGATGCGTCCAGATTAGACCTGCGCGGGCGCAAGTCAACCGCTCACTGACCAGGTTCAGGGCCGCCGTGCCACAAACAGACCGTAGCGGAACAGATCGTCCATGGCTGCGCTTTCGACCACTTGGGCGGTCAGGTCGTACTTGAGGCGATGTCGGCGCGACAAGCGGTGCTGTACCTCACTGCAGCGCCACCACAAAGCGAACGGTGCCAATACCGCATCGCTGAGATCGTCCTGCTCGACCAGTTCAAGCCCGGCACGCTCCAGCATGGCGCTGTAGTCATCCAGGGTGACCAGGTTCTCACGCGGAATCTTGGCCGTGGCGCAGATCGCCGTCAGCTTGGCGCGTCGCCCCATGGTCAGTTCGCGGGGCGGCAGATACAGGTCGGTCCAGCCAAACAGGCCGCCGCTTGGAAGGCGCCGGGCGACCTCGGCAAAGACCTGTTCACGCTGCGGAAAATGATAGGCGCAATCCAGCGCCAGGGCTTTGCTCAGCGGCGGCGATATCTCGACCTGTGCCAGCGCTTCAGCCCCGAGGCAGTGCAGCGCGTAGTCCGCCGCAGGCAGGCGCGACTGGGCAAACTCGACCTGGCTGCGCGATGGGTTGAGCCCGGTCAGACGCGTCAGCGCGTACTCGCGATGCCACAAACGCAACTGCTCACCCATGCCAAAACCGAGATCGAGCAGATGGTCGTCGGCGCCCAGCTCAATCGCATCGGCCACGATACGCGCCAGATCCGCACCGGCGTCGGCAAACTCTTCAGCCTCATTCCAGTAGCCGAAGTTGCCCCAAGCGGTGTCCTGCGGGGCATTCAGGGCAAGCTCCGCGGTATCGAAAAAATCCTTGCTCACGCCTGATGTATCCGTCGACTGATGCCCAGGGCCGAACGCGCAGCACTTTCCAGCAGCGGCACACCGGCGGCCGCATACGAGCCACAGAACCACACGCGGCGGCCGCGCTGGCCGTGCAGCGTGTCCAGCTCGACCAGGCCCTGCTCGCTGTTGTGATCAACGCAGGGGCGCTCGAACCGCGCACGGGCCAGCACGCTCTCGGCGGCCGGTTGCATCAAGGGATTCCAGGTCTGAAACGCATCCGCGGTGTCCTTGGCAACCGGCAGCACCCGGTTCAGCCAGATTGACGCCATGGGCCGCGATGCCCCGGTCTCGGTGAAAAAATTGACCGGCGACCAATCCGCCCGACGTCTCGGCATCAGGCGCGTGTCGGTGTGCACGATCACTTCGCTGGGCTCATAGGAGAATCGCGCCAGGGCCTGCGCCTCATCGGCGTGGGCATCCTGCAGCAGCCGCAGGGCCTGGTTGCCCTGGGTGGCCAGCACCACATGATCAAAACGGTGCTGCTCGCCATGCTCGTCAACGATCACAACACCGTCATCATCCCGGCGCAGTTCGGCGATCCCGGTTCCGGTCAGCACCCGTTGGCAGCGCCGGCTCAACTGCCGAACCACGAAATCGGCGCCGCACACGGTGCGCGAAACCCCCTCCAGCAGCACGCCGCGGCGCAGATAATCAATGACCACCAGGGCCGGATAACGGCGCACCGCATCGATACTGCAGGTGCCAATGGCGGCAAATGTGGGCAACAGAAAATCGTCCGCAAAACCTGTCGAATACCCGCCCTCATCTAGGTAGGCCTGCAAGGTGGTTTCGCTGTTCTTCAGCTTGCCCGCATCACAGGCCGCCCGCCGGTAAAGGCGAATCAGATCACGCACGATCGCGCGGCTGCGCGCGCCCCACGGCTGACCACCGGCGAGCATCGGAACAGACCAGCGCTGCAAGGGTCGCCAGTTACGGTAGCGAAAATACGCATCGCCACCAAGATCACTGAAGGAGGCGGAATAGTCGGCCGAGGTCGTGGCGATATCGGCCTCGTCGTAAAGCGCGCTGAGGGTCGGGTAATAGCCGCGATAGAGCACCCGCAATGGCATGTCGACGCGTGCCCCGCCCCATTCGATACCGTGCGCCGCCATACCGATGTCAGGCTGCTTTTCGAACAGGGTTACCGCGTGGGTTTTACCGAGATACCAGCTGGCCGCAAGACCGGCGATGCCGGAGCCGACAACGGCAACACGCCCGGCGCGCGTGTGTTGTGTGGAGGTCACCATGCGCGCAGTTTAATCGCACTGGCGGAGCTAGTGGGACTCGCGGCTGGCCCTGCGCATGATGCTTTCGGCGTTCAAGCGCTTCCAGCTGTTGGCCCAGGCCGGCACATCGCCAGGCGGCAGAGGCGGACTGATCAGATAACCCTGGGCGATGTCGCAACCGACCGCCTCAAGCACGTCCCATTCTTCCGGGCTTTGCACCCCTTCGGCCACGATCAGCATGCCCAGCTGGTGACCCAGCTCGATACTGCTATTGATGATCGACTGCTGTTCCTGTGAACGGGTGCAGCCACGCACGAATTCCTGATCAATCTTGAGCTCGGTAAACGGCATGCTGCGCAGGCGCGTCAGGCTGGAGTCGCCGGTGCCGAAATCATCGATCGACAGTCCAAAACCGCGCATCCGAAAGCGCGTCATGACATCGTACAGTTCGGCCCCGACCTGCACCTGGGTCTCGGTCAATTCGATGTTGATGCGATCCGCACTCAGGCCATAGCTCTGGGCGATGGCTTCGATGTGCTCGGGCAGGTCAAGCTGGGTCATGCTCGCCGCGGACAGATTGACCGACAGGGCGAAATCACGGCCCTGACGGCTCCACAGACTGAGCTGCTTGAGGCTGCGCTCGATGATCTGGTGAGTCAGGCGATGGATATCGCCGTTGGATTCAGACATGGCGATGAACGCATCCGGCGACACCAGTTCGCCGTCACGATCGCGCAAGCGCACCAGCGCCTCGAAGCCGACCAACTCGGCATCGATCATGCGCACCTGCGGCTGATAGTGAATCTCGATGCGGTTGGCATCCAAGGCATCGGCCAGATCGTCGGCGCTGAACGCCGTGGCCGTGGTCTTGCGCACTGCAGGCGCCTGCCCGAAATCGGCCAGCGCACGCAGCAGATCCTCTTCCTTGAAAGGTTTTGCCAGCACACCCAGCACGTGCAGGCCGAGCTCAGCAGCCATGCGCGACACGGCAAAACGCAGGCGCGCATCCAGTGAGGAAATCGGCAGCACGGCGATGCCCGGCGATGCACTGGCCAGTGTGCGCAGCAGTTCCACCCCATCCATGCCGGGCATGTTGAGGTCGCATAGCACGATATCGGCGGCGCGCTGCTGCATCAGCGTCATGGCCGACAGGCCATTCTCCGCTTCGCGGATGTGCGCGATACCCAGACGCTGCAGCAACGCAACCAGCACGCTGCGAATCGCGGCGGAATCATCCACAACCAGCACGTCACTGCCCTGCAGGCGTTTCAGTTGTGACGCTGACAATATCTCCATGGCAGCCGTTGTTTTGAGACGACCAGCTTAGGCTAGCGAGCGCAGCGCAAAGGAAATGAGAACACTCAGTCCAGGGTCTTGCACCAGCTTTGCGGCGCGCCACGGGCCTCGCACTGCTCTCGAGTGATAGCCGGGCTTGTCGAGGTCGCCGTTGATTCGGTCGGCGCAGCCAGCCCATCCAGCGCGGTCAGCGCGGCGCAACGCGTGTCCGCTTCGGCCACATCAAAGCCCAGATCAAGCGCAGCGCTGTGCAGCGTGCACACGATGTGCTGACCAATGGTCGGCGACACCATCAGGCTCCAGTGATCGGTGCAGGCGCCATCGTAGTCCAGGCCCAGCGGGTCATAGACCAGGTCTTGCTCGGGGCAACCCAGCAGCCAGGTCGCACCGGTGGAAAAGGTCTGCCAGTAGGTCTCATCACGAAAGGTCATGTAGCCGAAGAAATCATTCGCCGCACCGAGCAGAAAATGCGCCTGAGGGTCACGCACCCGCTCACGCAGCGCGGCTTCCAGTTCACCGAAGGGCTCGCCGGGAAAGGTCGAGAAAAACAGCTCGCCAATCCGCACCGCCGTGACATAAGTGCCGAACAGGGCGCCTTGCAGAAATGGCGGCGTCAGCGCCCGGTCGATGCGGATGTCGTAGTGCTGCAAAGCTGATCCATCCTGATTGCTCGGCAGTCGCGGCTTGTAGTTGAGCAGCAGAACCGGCTGGGTGATCAACTCGCGGATGAACACCGACTCCAGCTGAATCCCCTGCCCGCGCACCGCTTGAAGCTGGTCCTGCGCCGCGCTCATGAGCAAACGCAAACGGGCACGTGCTTCGGCTTCACGCTCGGCGGCATCACCGCCGCTCTTGTTCCAGTCGGTGGCGCCGACGCTGCCCACCGCAGCAAGACCGAATCCGCCAAACAGGGCTTGTGCCTCCTGAGGCGCCCAGGCCGCCCAGTCGCCACTGAGTTTGTCGGTGGCCACACCGTTGATCACCGTGGCATGTGGTGCGTAGTTGACCAGGGTCAGCAAACGCTCACCGCTGTCGGCATGGTCGGCCACCAGCATGCGGAATTGATTGCTCGGATTGCCCTGATCGGGGTCCAGACCCGGCGCACTGTTGTACGACGATTCCAGTCGCGGCACGCCATCCAGCGGGCTGTCATTGCTGTTGATCGCGGCCACGCGCAGAACCGCAGGCTGACGCGATTGCCAGGCCTGAATGCCGGCCGCAACCACGGCATCGGCAGTGATCGCTTTGTAATCCGGACTGACCCCGCCCCAGATGCCAACCGTATCCGGGCCATTGTGCGAATGGTCGCTGACCACCACGATGTGGCGCGAGTCCATGCCGGTGGCCTCGGCGATGCGCAAGCGCATGTCATAAATGCCGTGCCCCGCACCCTCGCCCGACTTGTAGGCCAGGAAATAACCGATATTGGTGGTGCTGATGAGCATGAAATGGCGGTCCTGCGCATCGCTGACCACCATGGCTCGGGCCAGCAGCTCGTCGGCCACCGCACCGGGCACAGCGGGATCGACCATGCGCCCGCAGAACGATGCCCCGCCGCCCACGCACACCGGACTTTGCGGATCATGGTTGGCGCTGCCCGTGCCAACCCACCATTGCACGTTGGCCGGCTCGCTGCGCTCGCCCGGGGTCTGCGCCGGGCCGCGCCCACCATTGCAGGCCGCGAAACAAGCCACGGCCAGCACCAGCAGGGTGCGCATCACGGCGTTTGCAGGCTCAGTGCAAAGCGCTCGGCATTGCCCTGCCCCAGCGCATCACTCAGGTCACCCGGCAACACCGCAACCTCATCCGCTGCATCCAGCGCAGTCTTGAACGTAACCCGCCAGGTTGCAGCGCCCAGATTGCTGGCCTCGCAACTGCGCTCCAGCACCGCTCCATCGGCCAGCAGGCTGGCGCACACCTGGGCCGGCTCGCCCACGTTCAGCCAGGGCCGGAAGGTGCAATGGTGGCAATACACCTGTTCGCTGTCCGGATAGCGATGCAGATTGCGCTCTTCGCGTATCCACGGGAACGCGGTCTCGTAGCTGTCGGGGTAGTCAATCGGCCCGAACTCATGCGGAGCGGCGGATTCGACTTGCGGCCGATCATGCCCGGCGCCGTCGGTAAAGCTGCTGTAGACATTGACCGGCCCCAGCTCGAACTCCAGCGCGCCGCCGGCCATCCGCAGATTCTCGGCACGAATGGGTGCCGCATCATCGATCACGAAACTGTCGCTGATCAGTTCATAGTCGCCGTGGCCGCGATGATGCCCTCGGATCACAAAACGGTAGGTGCCCGCGGGGGTGACATAGGGCGCCTGCGGGCGCTGGCTGTCACCCGGCTCGGGCAAAGGCAGCTCGGAGGCAAAGGCCTCGAAGTTGGCGGTCCATTGCCACTCGAAATTGCCCGCCGCCCAACTCAGAAGGTCCGGAATCTGCGGAATGCTGAAACCGCCCTCAGCCGGGATGATCTGGGTCGCACCGGGGAAACGCGCATGCAGCTGGATTTCGCCATCCAGCGTGCCCGCCAGCGCCCAGCCGTCGCCATCCTGCCGTTCGACCACAACCTCGGGAAACCCTTCATAGGTTGAGCCACCGATCCAGCTCACCGCCGCCGCATCAAAGCGGTGCATACGGGCGGCAGGTTGAGCGGTGATCTGCGGCTCACCGCCATCATTGGGCAAGGCCGCTTCGTAGATCGGCGTGACCGTGGAAGCCAGCACGCCGAGCGCCTGGGCAATGATTTCGACCCGCGTGGATTCCAGCGCAAACACCGTGTCCAGCACAGTCAGTGGCTGCCCCGGATGACCATTGAGCGAGGCCGCCAGGCGGCTCAGGCGGGTAGCCAGAAAATCCGCACCGTGCGGCCCCAGGCCAGCCAGCGCCTTGCGGTAGTGATCGTGCGCGCGGTACTCACGATACGCCGGCATATAGCCCCAGTAGTCATTCGCCATACCCACGGGAATGACCAGGCCATAGCCGAATTCGGTCAGCTCCTCGTGCGTGAAGTTACCCTTGATCTCGGCCGGGTCGGTGGGTTCGGACTCGGCCTGCAAGACGTAATCCAGGTCATCCCAGCCCGCCGCATCATTGTGAATCTGGGCTTTCATGCGCGCGTACACCGCGCCCGACATGGTCAGCACCTCGTCGTTGTACTGATGCGGATGCGGGCAGCTCCATTCGTCCTCACCCGACTGCCAGCAACCGTGATCCTGGCGGTTGTCCAGATCACCATTGAGCGCCGGATTGCGCAGGTCATCCGGGTAGCCCAGATCCCAGTCCCAGCCGGCATGAAAATCCTCCGCCACCCGGTTGAGCCGGCTGATGATGTTCAGCGCGGTGTCGGTGAACTGCTCACAAGGGCAGAAGGTGATGGCCACATCGCCCAGTTTGAAAGACTGGATCGGAACCACATCCTGCTCTTCCAGAACCATCAGCGAAGGCCCGCTGAGCGAGGTCGGTAACGGCACGCCCAGTTCAAGCAGGTTGTCGGTCAGCGCACCAAGCAGATTCTGCGGTGCCAGTGGCCCCAGGGCCATGAACGGTTCCACCAGTTCTTCCAGCGGGAACTGACAATCCGGGAAGCCGATGATGGGAATGCCCGGGTTCAGGTTGTAATACAGCTGGTCCATGTTGCAGTTGGACACGCCGGGATAGGGGCGCGAAGCCGGCGGTGCAAAACGCTGGTGGGCGTAGTCGACCTCGAAATCAGCCTGCAGCGGGGCGAACTGGCTTGCATCCCACGGCGCCTCGCCAACGATACCGGCCAATGCGGCGTGCACGTTGTCGGCGAACAGCCGTGCGGCGCGGTCGGTACCAGCCAGGTTGGATTCCTGAAATTCGTGACGCTCGGCACCCTTGTGCGCGCGTTCATCCTTGTGCGGCCCCGAAGTGCCGGTTTCGGATTGCGACATCACGGTGATCGCGCCGGTCTCGCGGTCGAGCAGACGCATCACGGCGTGACTGAGGTCGCCGTTCATGATCTCTTCGCCCCAGACCCACTCCGGATGCACCCCCAGCACCACCCAGTTGGCGAAGTTCTGGCCTGTGGTCGGGTCATCGAAGCGCAGCACATAGGCCTGACGCGTGGTGTAATCGTGCGGCTGGCCAGCCGGACTGCCGTCCGGCGAAATCTTCGGCCCGTAGGTGTGGGCACGCACGTCGTTGGCGTAGAACGCCGCCCCCCCCATCACCGCCGGACGCATATTGGCGTGAGCCTGAATAATTGCCTCGGCCATGCGCTCGGCCATGTATTCGTAGAAGCGGATGTCCATCACGTCCTGGAACACCCACGGCCCGATGGCCGGGGTGGAATAGAACGGCGAGGTGTGACTGTGCGACACGGTCATCGCCAGGTTCTCGATGCCGATGCCGGTCGAACCCTCAGCGGCCAGCTTCTGAGCCACTCGGCGTCGCAGGATGTCGTTCGGCAAGTACAGATCATTGGCCACGATGGCGATCAACTTGTCGTTGGCACCTTCGACGACCAGGGCACGGGTGGTGATCCGTGAGGCCAGAATGTCCGAACCGACCTTGCGTACGGCATGGGTATAGGGATCGAAACCACGGCCTTCGGCCACGCCGACACCGGTTGCCGAAAACTGCCCGGCCGAAGCCCCAAAGTGCCAGCTGGCATCGACCACCGCCACACCAGCGCGCGCGCTGCTTTCGTTACGCGGTTGTGACGGTGTAGGACTGGGGGTTGACGGCGCATCGGCACCGGAAGAGGTCGCATCGCGGCCGCCCTGGCAGCCGATCATCAACAGCGCAGCCAGCAATACGCTGCCCGCGCGCAAGCGTGTCGCGTTCATCCTGAAAGTGTCTCCTGTAGCCCGTTTGCCGGGACTTTTATGTCTGAACGATGACACGCACGGCGCGACGCAAGGCTATGACTGCGTTCGGCGGGTCTCGCTCATGGGTAGTAAATTGTGACGAGAACACTACCGGATCAATGAATTCGGTGATAGTAGTAAATATCCGCACAGCCCCCGAAGAGACTGGCGGACACAGGAGACAACATCATGATGATTCACCTGCCCGCCCGGCGGTTGTGCCGTACCGCCGTGCTGGCTTCCGCTGTTTTGACCTTGCCCGCCTGCAACGGCGGCCGCGTGACGCACACATCGGGCCCCGGGCTCGACGAACCCACGACGCCACCCGATGCGGTGCAAACGCCGTTTCGTGTCGGCGCTGCCAAAGTCCGGATTTCACCCACCGAGTCGCAGGTCGCGGGCGAAGAGGAAAATCGCCTGCTGGGGCAGACCACCCTGCAGCATTTCCATCTGGGCGGCTACGGCTTCGGGCCTCTGCAAAGCTTCCCCGATCCGATCAACATGGATCTCACCGACCCGGCCGGCGCGACCCACTACACCACCGCCGAGGGCGAGGACGAGCACACCTGGTTGCGCCTGATGCTGATTGCCGATGAGCGCGACAACACCCAAGTGGCCTTTGTGACGGTCGATGCCATCGGTGCTGGCAACGTCATTCAGCAGGGCATCCGGCAGGCCGTTGCGCAGGCCAGTGGGGTTGCGCCAGAGAACGTTTACTTCGGTCAGACCCACACCCATTCGGGCGCTGATCTGCAGGGCTTGTGGGGCGGCGTTCCGCAAAGCTGGATCGCCGACCTGTACGCCGCCGCCGGCCAGGCTGCCGAGCAGGCTGCCGCGGAACTCACGCCGGCCACACTGAACTTCAAGCAGCTTGAAACCGACGCCTTCAACAACTACCGCCGCCCACGGCTTTATCCGGATATCGACGCCGACACCACGGCCTCGCTGCTGCGCGCCTATTCGGCAGAGGACGGCGCACTCATCGCCACCCTGGCACAGTACAACGCCCACCCCACCTCGGTTGGCAGCGACAATGATCCGCGCCTGCCGCACCCGGACTACGTACTGGGACTGACCGACACGCTGGAGGCTGAAGGCGGCACCGCCCTGTATTTCAACGGACCGATCGCCGACGCCTCGGGTTCTGGCGGCAGCTGCGAAGGTGATGATTACGTCCGCGTGCGCTGCCGCGGCCATGATCTGGCCCGCACCATGCTCGACAGCGAGGCCGAGACCATCGCCATCACCGGCGCCCTGAGCGCACGCAACACCCAGGTGCAGATACCGGTGACCAACCCGGTCTTTCTGGCCGCCGCCCTGATTGGTGCCTTCAACGGCTATCTGGACTATTCGCTGGTGCCGCTGGATTCCATCCCGTTCCTGAGCGATCAGGTCGCCGCGTTGCCGCAGGCCATACCGCTGGCCACGGTGGCGGTCAGCCGCGTCAGCTTCGCCGAGCAACTGGAGATCGTCACGATCCCCGGCGAGGCCACCAATACCGTGGGCGAGTACATCCAGTCTCTGGCGCCGGACACCCCGATGATGCTGTTCGGGTTGACCCAGGACTCCATGGGCTATCTGTTGCCCGAAGAGGAATTCAACTACATCAGCCTGGCTGGCGAAACCGGCTTCCTGGTGCCCTTCACCAATTACGAAGAATGGATTTCCATGGGGCCGCTGAGCGTTCCACTGCTGCGCATGCTGGGTTACAACAGGCTGTTTGATCAGGACGCACAGGCCAATGTTCCACCGTCGGTTGCCGCCTGCTACGGCGCCCAGACACAGGAACGCTGCTTCATCGAGGATGTGGTGGCTCAGCTCGATTACGCCATGGCTGCCTATGCCGCGGCCTGCCGCGAACAGATGGGTGAAGACAATCCGGTGTGCGGTCTGCTCAGCATGGGCAGCCTGTTTCAGGCCGGTGGCGCGCTCGACCTGAGTGCACTGGCCAGCGTGTTGCCGATCAACCTGAGTGAGGCGCTGCGCAGACCGGACGCAGCCACGTTGCGCGAGAACCTGGCCGCTCTGCTGGCCCCTTTGCACACCGCATCAGCCCACTGAGTGCGTATGCGCTGCGTCATCGGTCTGCTGCTGGCTGCGGCACTGGCCGCTTGCCAGGGTGGCCGTGATCAGATCAACACCACGGCGCAGGCGGCCGATCTGCCTGATGCGGACCTGGCCCGCCATGTCGACCCGCGCATTGGCAGCTTTCCGCCGGGCTTTACCAGCCCGGGCGCGGCGCTGCCGCACGGGCTGATTGCGGCCGGCCCGGACACCGAGGGGCCGTTCAACTATGGCGGCTACTCGGTCAACAATCTGTTCATCACCGGCTTCTCCCAGACCCACATGTCGGCCGGGGTCTACCAGGGTGGCTAGATTCCGCTGATGCCGATCAGCGGCCAGCCCAGCGAAGCCGATCTGAGTGACTGGGGCTGGCCGTCGGCGCTGCCGTTTTATGCCTCGAACTTCAACAAGCTGAGCGAACAGGCCGAACCCGGTTACTACCGGGTTGATCTGCTGCGCTATGCCGTCCGCGCCGAAATCACAGCAACGCAGCGCGTCGCGCTGCACCGCTACACCTGGCAGGCGGCTGGGCAGCCCGGGGTGGTGCTGGAACCCAGCCGTGACCTCAAAGGCCACCATCCGGCCACCCTCCACTACCGCAGCGACGGGGTGATCAGCGGGCGGGTCGACACGCGCAGCCCCGACCACAGCGTCTACTTCGCCCTGCGCAGTGACACGCCTTACACCCTGCACACACAGGCGGGCGAAGCCCTGGCAGCGGGCGCCCAGCTTGAAGGCGAGAATCTGATGGTCGTGCTGCGCCCACAGGCGTCCACGCTGCAGCTCAAGATCGGCCTCTCATACGTTGACGAGGCGGGCGCGCTGAACAATCTCGATCAAGAGATGCCGCACTGGGACTTTCAGCGCATCCGCGATCAGGCCCGCGCCACCTGGAATCAGGAACTCGCCCGCATCCAGGTCACGGGCGCGCCCGACGCGCGCTTGCGCAGTTTTTACACGGCCCTGTATCGCAGTCTGAAATTCCCCAATCTGCTCAGCGACGTGGATGGTCGCTACCGTCTGGAGGACGTCGTTCGCCAGGATCAGGACCACCCGCGCTACACCCAGTTTTCGTTGTGGGATAGCTACCGCGGTCACAGTGCCCTGCTTGCCGAGATCGTGCCGCAACGCTTCCGCGACATGGTCATGTCGATGGTCGAATACGCCGAGGTGGCGGGCCAGCTGCCGCGCTGGCAACTGGCCAACCGCAACCCCGGCTACATGTCGGGTGATCCGGCGGTGATGTTCGTCGGTGAAGCCTGGTGCCGTGGGCTGCTGGACCCAGCGCAGCGTGAACGGGCCTGGTCAGCGCTGCTGGCCACCGTAACGCTGCGTGATGAGGCGCTGGCGCGCGGCTATCTGCCCAGTGCACAACCGGGCAATCTGTTCGAGGCGATCTCCGGAAATGGCCGCGAGGCCGGCACCACCCTGGAATACGGGCTAGCCGATTTCGCCCTGGCGGCGATGGCCCGCGCCCGCGGCGACGACGCGGTGTATCAGCAGCGCCTGACCCAATCGCTCAACTACCGCAATCTGCTCGATCCGCAAAGCGGCTGGATACGTCCGCGCGACGACAACGGCACCTGGGCCACACCGTTTCAGCCTGAATATGCCCATGGTTTTCAGGAAGGCACCTCCTGGCAATACTCGTGGCTGGCCCAGCACGACTACGCAGGGCTGTTCGCCGGCATGAATGCAGTGGGCAATGTGGAGCAACGCCTGGACACTTTCTTCAGCGCGCCACTCAATCAGTTGCCGCTGCTGTGGCCCGCGGTTCAGAACCAGATCACCCTGTTCGGGATCGTTTATCTGGGCAATCAGTATGCCCCCGGCAACGAGCACGACCTGCAGGCCCCCTATGCCTACAACTATCTCGGCGCGCCACACAAAACCCAGATCGCCGCGCGCGCCGCCGCTTCGCTGTACACCGACACCGCGCTGGGCATGCCCGGCAATGATGATCTGGGCGCCCTGTCCGGCTGGCTGGTGTGGACCATGCTCGGCATATACCCGATCAATCCGGGCCTGCCGCATTTCGTGATTGGCTCGCCCGAGTTCGCCAGCGCCGTGCTCAAACGGCCGACGGGTGATGTCCGCATTCAGCGCGGCGATGATGGTTTTATCAACGCCGCGCAACTCGATGCCCAGCCCCTTGATGCACCCTCTTTCGTGCTGCCTCGGCGCAGCACCGCACTTACGCTGCACAGCGCTGCACAGGCCCTCCCCGCGTTCGATGCGCCACCACCCTCGGTCAGTACCGATCCGATCGAAGCCTTCGGCTGCGCCGAGTAGCCTCCGCTGGCAGCGCATTCGACGCCGGCCTACACTGCAAGCCTCAGTTCACTCAGCACGGAATACGGATGAGCCGAATCGCTGCACTCGGATTGCCCACATCGCCGCTGTGGCTGGGCGCCATGCTGCTCAGCCCTTGCCTGGCCAGCGCATCAACCCCCTGGGAATCGTTCGAGCGCCCCACGGCCGGCAATGCCGAAGCCATCGGCGAGTACAGCAACGGCTGCCTGCTGGGCGGCAGCGCGCTGCCCCACGCCGGACCTGGCTATCAGGTTGTTCGGCTGGAGCGACGCCGCAATTTTGGCCACCCGGATCTGGTCGACTACCTGCAACGCCTGGGCCAGCGAGTCGCCGACCGCAACATCGGCACCATGCTGGTCGCTGACATGGCAATGCCGCGCGGAGGACGTTTCAGTCGTGGTCATCGCAGTCACCAGTCCGGCCTGGACGCTGATGTCTGGCTGCGGCTGGATGTCCCACAACTGCCGCCCGACCAACGCTGGGGCTACAGCGATGTCCCCGCCGAACTCTATGTCGACCGCAAGACCTGGGTGGCCACCGACAATTTTCGCTGGGCCCAGGCCGAGCTGAGCCGCCTGGCCGCGATTGATGACCGGGTGGCTCGCATCTTCGTCAACCCTGCACTGAAGAAGAACCTGTGCCAGCGACGCTGGAGCGAAGACCGCAGCTGGCTGCGCAAGGTACGCCCCTGGTGGGGGCATGACGCCCACCTTCATGTGCGCCTGCGCTGTCCCAAGGATGATGATTGCGAGGATCAGAATGATCCACCTGAGGGCGAAGGTTGTGGTGTCGAAGTGGACGAATGGCTGGCCGATTTACGCCGCCCGCCCAAACCGGCAGTCAGTCCACGTCCCGCACCATCCACCCCAGCCCCGACACCGCCACCACCGCAGCGATGTCAGGTCATACTCGATATCGAGAACGGCTGAACTACTGCGCCGCACTCAAATAGACACTGCATTGAGTGCCGAAATCATCGATCGAGGTACTGCTCAACGACAGACCAGTCTGCGTCGCCAATGTACTGCCGAGCGCTCCACATCCTGCTTCGACTGCACTTGGCCCTGCCTCGTTTCCACCCTGACAACGAACCAGGGCTGTCGCATCCGTAGCACCCGCACGGCTGTACACACCGAACGTCACAAGCGACACCCCTTCCTGATCACAGGCTCCATCAATCGCCGTCGTGTTCGTCAGCGCGCGCACATCACTCTGACATTCACAGCGATGCTCGGCCAACTGGGTGGACTCATCCACGGTGTTATTGATCACACTGGCCTGACCACCGCCTGCATCACGACAGAACGACGCACATTGCTGCGAGGTAAACACAGCAGGGCCGCCTTCGCCTGCTGGCACGGCGCATAGGGTGATTTCGCCAGGCTGCATGCGGGTACCGCTATCGGGATTCAGCACACCACCGTTGAATGAACGTCCAACACGCCGAGGCTCAACCGGCAGCTCATCATCTCGTGCATTCTGGCAAGCGGCTCGCAATGCTTTGGCATCT
>JASBUL010000092.1 GCA_030147945.1 Oceanococcus sp.
ACATTCTTATTATTGGCGCCGGCCTGTCCGGTATCGGCACGGCGGTGCATCTGCGGCGCGAGCATCCGCAGCGCTCCATGGCCATCATCGAGCGCCGCGCCCGTCTGGGCGGCACCTGGGATCTGTTCCGCTATCCAGGTATTCGCTCCGACTCGGACATGGCCAGTTTTGGCTATCGCTTCAAGCCCTGGGATTCCGACAAGGTTCTGGCCGACGGCCCGTCGATCCGCTCGTACATCACCGAAACGGCCAAAGAACATGGCATTGCCGAAACCATTCAGTACGGCCTCAACATCACTGCCTCGAACTGGTCAAGCGAACAGCAACGCTGGGTGCTGCGAGCCGAGGATGTGGAAACCGGTGAGAGCCGGACGCTGACCTGTCATTTCCTGATCAACTGCAGCGGCTACTACAACTACGCCGAAGGCTACCGCCCGCATTTCGAGGGCGAAGAGGACTTCAAGGGCCAGATCGTGCATCCGCAGCACTGGCCGGAGCAGCTCGACTACGCCGGCAAGCGGGTGGTGGTGATCGGCAGTGGTGCCACGGCCGTCACCGTGGTTCCGGCAATGGCCAGACAGGCTGCGCATGTGACCATGCTGCAGCGTTCGCCCAGCTATGTGTTCTCCCTGCCGGACACCGACAAGATGGCTATGGCGCTGCGTCGGTATCTGCCGCGCGGCTTGGCCTACCGGATTGTGCGCGGTCGCAACATCGCGGTGCAGCGCGGTCTGTATCTGGCCTGTCGGCGCTGGCCCAAGCGCATGCGCAAGTTCCTTATCGGGCAGGTGCGCAAGCAGGTCGGGCCGGATTTCGATATGCGTCATTTCACCCCGCGCTACATGCCCTGGGACGAGCGCCTGTGCGCGGTGCCCGATGGCGATCTGTTCGTGGCGCTGCGTGAAGGGCGCGCTTCGGTGGAAACCGACACTATCGAACGTTTCACCGAAAACGGCATTTTGCTCAAGTCTGGCAAGCAGCTCGAGGCAGACATCATCATCACCGCCACCGGCCTCAATCTGCAGATGATGGGCGGCATGGAACTGACCGTGGATGATGCGCCGATGCCGCTGAACGAGCAGATGACCTACAAGGGCGCAATGATCCAGAACGTGCCCAACTTCCTGTGGGTGTTCGGTTATACCAATGCGCCGTGGACGCTCAAATCCGATATCGCCGGGCGCTACCTGTGTCGCCTGCTGCGGCATATGGACGAGCATGGCAATGCGGTGGCGGTCCCGCGGGATGACTCCGGCGCCAATGCGCTGGACGAGGGCATCCTGGATTCGCTGCAGTCCGGCTATGTGCAGCGTGGCAAAGCCAGCCTGCCACGTCAGGGTCGTTCCGGTCCCTGGCGCGTGCTGATGCACTACGGCAAGGACAAAAAAGTGCTGCTGGATGAGCCGATTGACGACGGTTGTCTGGAGTTTCAGCCCGTGCGTGCAGCGGCGGCTGACAGCGCCACGCCGCAGCCCATGGCCGCCTGAGCCTGTCTTCAGCCGCTGAGAATCTCTGCGGCGGCGCGTTGGCCGGATTGCAGAGCGCCATCAAGATAGCCGCACCATTGGGTTGCGGTTTCCGTCCCCGCCCAGTGGATGCGTCCGCATGGCTCACGCAGGCTGGGGCCGTATTGGGTCATCACGCCGGGCGGCATGTGCGCCACATAACCGCCCAGGCTCCAGGTTTCCTGGGTCCAGTCCTGATCGACGTAGCCGATCGGCTGGGCCGCGTCATCGCCAAAGTAGCTCACCAGGTCGGCGATGACCTGATCGCGCCGGGCCTGCTCGCCGCGCGTGCTCATCTCCACGGCGTGGGCGCCGTCCATGAAGCCAACCAGAATGCCGATCGACTGATCCGCTGGCGTCTGGTCAAACACCACGTTGAAGATGCGGTCGTTGCTGGCGACCGCGCCGTTGAGGCCACGCTGGCGCCAGAACGCCGTGGGGTAGGCCACATGAATCTTGATCACCGCACCCATAGGCATGCGCTGCAGCAGGCCCCAACGGCGTGAGGGCAGCGGCTGGTTGTAGTCGATCTTGGCCGCCAGCGCCGGTGGTGTCGCGATGATGACTTGCGTGGCGCGGTAATCGGCCTGCGCGGTGTGCACCGTGACCGCATCGGCATGTTGGTCGATCCCCAGCACCGGGCTGTTCAGGGTGATGCACTGGCCCAGCTGGTCGGCCATGCGCTTGGGGATTTGCCACGCACCGCCGACGAATTTGTCCTGCTGGGCGCCGCCTGTGACATCCAGCAACGTGCGCAGGTCTTTGCCCTGGCGCATGTATTCAAGCATGCACAGGTAGGACACCTGCTCGGGTTCGGCACACAGCAATGCGCGGGTCACCACCCTGAGGAACTGGCGTGCATCACGCGTGCGCACATGCTTGTTCATCCAGCTGGCGACCGACTCGCTATCCCATTGCGCCGCCTTGGGGGCTGACCAGGCGGCCCCGACCGGCAGCGAGCCGGCTTCGCGCCGCCAGCGTCGTTCCAGCAGCGCGATTTCGAGCAGGGCCAGGGGTGACAACGGCGGAATGTCGGAGGCGTAGCGACGTCGTTTGCCGTCGAAATGCAGCAGGCTGTCGCCTTCAACATATTGCGGACAGGTTTTCACGCCCAGTGCCGCAGCTTCGGCGAGCAGGCGTTTCTGGTCAGGTCCGACCCATTGCCCGCCCAGATCAATGGTGTGGCCACAGATTTCGCCGGGCTTGGAACGCCCGCCAACCCGGTCGCGTGCCTCAAGCACCCGCACCCGTTTGCCGGCAGCGGTGAGTTCACGGGCGGCTTTGAGGCCGGCCAGGCCGGCGCCAACAACGAGGACGTCGCAATCAGTGGTAGGGGTGCTCATCGTGGCTGCTCTTGAGGATGTGGTTTAATATTAGTGAACGCGTTCATTAAATAGCAAACCAGATGACGAACACAAGCAGCAAAGCGCCGCGCGGGCGCCCGCGGCGCAGTCACAGCCAGCTCGAAAACAGCCGGCGGCGCATCCTCGATGCGGCGCGCAGCCTATTCGCCCGAGACGGCTATGACGGTGTATCCATGCGCAACATCGCGCGCCTGGCGGAGTGTTCGCCCGCCGCGCTTTACACCGTGTTCGCGAGCAAGCGCGAGGTGCTGCGGGTGATCTGGGAAGAGGTCTTCAATACCCTGGCCGAACAGCTCGAGAGGATTGCCGAGCAAGCCCCCGCGCCGCAGCGTGTGCTGGCCCTGTGCGAGGGCATGGTGGATTTCTGGCTGGCTCATCCAGATGATTTTCGCGCCATCTTTCTGATCGAAGATCGTCTGCAGAGCGCTCAGGATCACTACTTTGTTGACAGTTCAGCAGCACTGACGCGTCTTGATGTGCTGCGCAAGGCGATTGCACAGGCCCAGGCCCACGGGAGCATCCGCAGTGCGGCTGTGGACGATGTACTCAATATCCTGCTGTGCAGCGTGCAGGGGTTGGCGCTCAACCTGATCACCATTCCTGAATATCCCTGGGGTGATGCACAGGCGCTCAAGCACGCCACGCTCAGTGCGCTGGTGCGCGGGCTGGAGCCGCAATAACAGCCTGCCGGCGCAGGCTGGCACACCAATTGCTGGGCACAGCAGCTTTTCGGGTAGGCGCTTCACTGCGCAGGCCCGACCTGCCTGTGGAGAAACTCAGACAATGAAAGCTTGGCCCTGGCTGCTGGCGACAACCGTACTCGCTGCCTGCAACGACAATTCCACCTCCGCTATGGCGGATCCGGCGCCACAGGATGTGCCGGCGGTGGCCGCCGACCCGGCACCTTTGGGACCGTATGAGCCGCAGACCCAGGATTACGATTTCGGGCGGATCAGCGTCAGCGATGAGCAGACCGGCGACAGCTACGAAACTGATGTGCACGGTTATCTGGTCTACCCGAGTGCGGCGCAGGGCCCGTTTCCGCTGATTCTTTTCCAGCATGGCCGCCACCAGACCTGCGAAACCGGCCTGGGCCAGTTGCCGGTACCAGTGGGCGATGACAACTGCCCCGATCTGGCCCCGATCATCACGCCGGCCAACAGCTATCTGGGCTATGACTATCTGACGCGCAATCTGGCCAGCCACGGCTATGCGGTGCTGTCCATCGACACCAACGATGTCAACGACAACGATGGCAGCGCCAGCGCGGGTGATGCCGGCGCACTGGCCCGCGCCACGCTGATTCTCGAGCACCTCGATGCCTTCAGAGAGATCAACGCCAGCGGCGGCGAGGGCTTCGATCATCTGATCGGCCAGCTGGATCTGTCGCGCATCGGGTTGATGGGGCATTCGCGTGGCGGCGAGGGCGTGGCCAAAGCCATCACCCTGAATGCTCAGCGTGAGCAACCGTACAATCTTGAGGCAGTGTTTGCTCTGGCGCCGACCGACTACAACACCCAGGCGGTGCAGGGCGTAGCCTATGCAACCCTGCTGCCTTACTGCGACGGTGATGTGGAGAATCTGATGGGCGCATTCGCGTTCGATCATGCGCGCTACGCCGATGCGCAGGATGCCTGGCCCAAATTCCAGATCCTGGCGATGGGGGCCAATCACAACTACTTCAACACGGTCTGGACGTCGGATGACTGGACCATCCATGGCAGCAGCAGCGACAGCCATTGCGGCACCTCAAGCGCGACCCACGCACGCGACAGTGAGGAAGACCAGCGCGCGCTGGGGCTGTTCTTCATGGCCTCGTTCTTCCGCTACTTCATCGGGCAGGAAAGTGATTTCGCCGCCTACTGGACGGGTTTATCCAAGGTGCCGGCCAGCGCTTGCCCGGGTGAGCTTGAGGATTGCCCCGGGCGCTATCACCTCAGCGTGCAACCGGCGGCGGCCGATCGCATGCTGATCGACGCGGCAGCGGGCGATGAGGCGCTGAGCATGAATGCCCTGGGCGGCGCGGTGACGCTCGATGGGTTCGCCAGCTTCGGCGTGTGTCAGGCCGAAGGCGCCAGCGGCGAAGGCTGCGACGTGGCCGATCCGACCTTTTCCAGCGCATCGCAACTGTATCTGAGTTGGACATCTCCGGCGTTCTACCGCACGGCGCTGAATGGGCTGGATGTGCGTGATTACGCGCTGCTGAGCATGCGTGTCGGGCTGTCCCACGCCGACGCGGCCAATGCTCAGGGCCAGGATTTTCTGATCGTGCTGAACGATACCGCCGGGCAGCAGGCGGTGGTACATGCTGCCGACCTGGGCCCCGCCTTGTTCGACCCGCCGGGGGACAGCTTTGACGGCGGCGGGTCGGAAAAAACCACCCTGAATGCGCTGGTGGCGCCGCTCAGTCTGTTCGAGGGGATAGACCTGGGTGCCCTGCAGAGTCTGGAGCTGCGCTTTGATCAGACCGCTGCCGGCACACTTCAGCTGACCGATCTGATGTTCGCCAGGCCGTCCGTCGGGCACTGACGGCCGGCTCAGCTGAGCGTCGGATAATCGGTGTAACCCGCAGGCCCCGAGGCGTAGAACGTCTTGGGGTCGGCCGGGTTGAGCGCGGCGCCCCGGCGAAAACGTTCGACCAGATCGGGATTGGCAATGTATTTCACGCCGAACGCTATGGCGTCGGCTTGTCCTGACGCCACGGTCTCTTCGGCCTGGGCCAGCTCGAACTGCTCGTTGGCGATCACAGGGCCGCCAAATGCGGTTTTCAGAAGCGGGGTCAGGGCGGCGCTGTGGAAGTGTTCGCGGGTGCACAGGAAGGCCAGGCCGCGCTGGCCGAGCGCACGGGCCACATGGCTGAAGGTGGCTTCTGGGTCGTCATCACCCATGCTGTAGGCGTCGCCGCGCGGCGCCAGATGCATGCCGACGCGCGCTGCCCCCCACACCGAGATCACCGCATCGGCCACCTCAAGCATCAGGCGTGCGCGATTCTCGATACTGCCGCCATAGTCATCGTCGCGCTGGTTGCTGCTTGATTGCAGGAATTGATCGAGCAGATAGCCGTTGGCGCCGTGTATCTCCACGCCGTCGAAACCGGCCTGGCGGGCATGTTCGGCCGCGCGGTGATAGTCGTCGATGATGCCGGGTATCTCGCTGATATCGAGGGCGCGCGGCGTGACGAAGGGTTTTTTCGGGCGCAACAGGCTGACGTGCCCGGCCGGTGCGATGGCGCTGGGGGACAGCGGTTGCTGACCATCCAGATACACCGGATCAGACACCCGACCGACGTGCCACAGTTGCAGCATGATGCGCCCCGAGGCTTTGTGCACGGCTTCGGTGATGCGCGACCAGCCATCAATTTGAGCCTGTGACCAGATACCCGGCGTATTGGGATAGCCCACGCCCATGGGCGAGACCGACGTGGCCTCGGAAATGATCAGCCCCGCGCTGGCTCGCTGCACGTAGTAGTCGCGCATGAGTTCATTGGGTACCCGGCCTTGGCTGGCGCGGCAGCGCGTCAGCGGCGCCATGACAATTCGATTGGGCAGGTTCAGGGCGCCAAGCGCCAGGGGTTGGAACAGACGCGACATTGACAAACGCTCCGCTGGTGAGGGGCTGCGACGGGCCGGACATCATAGGTCAGATCAGGGCAAGGCCGGTGCGTGCGCGCAGCGAACGCAGGATGCTTGGGTTCGCCAAGGGCGAACTTATACGGCCGGCAACACTCCAAGCGGCTGGTTTTCACACCCTGGCCTCATTACCATCTCCGCATGCTGTCGTTTCGCGCCTGTCGTCCGTTGACCCTCGCCCTGCTGTTCATGGTGGTGTGGAGTCGGCTGTGGGCGGGTGTGCCGGAAACGGTGATCCACGATGGTGCGGTCGAGCCACCAGGGCACGAAGAAGTGCGAGACCATCTGCTGAGTCTCAGTGCGGTGCTGGATGAGCACATCAACGATGCGGATGACGCTGAGCATCAGCATCATCTGCATATCTGCGGTTGCGGTGTGGCGCTGATTTCGGCGCTTGCGCTGGGCTGGCCGGAACCTGCCGTGCGGATGACGCCCGGCCACAGGGCGCCGGCGCCGGTGCGCCGCGTCGAGACGCTGTTGAGACCCCCGATAGCCTGAGTTCTCCCCCCTGTCCGCGCGCCCTGACGGCGCGATTTCTGCTGTTTTCGGGAGAATTCCATGTTTTCTGCTTTATTGCGGAGCATGGCGCTGTGTGCGCCGTTGCTCCTGCTGGTGTCGGCACCGGATGTGCGCGCCAGCGACACCCCCATTACTTTGTCCGCGGTGCTCCAACGCACCGTGGCCCAACATCCTTCACTGCATCAGATTGAGGCCCGCCGTCTGGCGCGTGAGCCGCTGTACCGCGAGGCCGGCTTGAGGCCGCCGCTGAATCTCGCCCTGGAGGTCGAGAATGTTGCCGGCACGGGCACATTCGCCGGCGCCGAGCAGCTGGAAACGACCCTGAGCCTGGCCGGTGTGCTGGAATGGCCGGGCAAACCAGCCTTGCGTCAAGGCGTTGTCTTGAACGAGACCGAGCAGCATCGGCTCGAACTTGATCAGCAGCGCCGCGACGTGCTCGCTGAAGCGGCCACCCGCTACATTGACCTGGCCTGGGCCGAAGCGCGTGAGCAGGTTCAGGAGGAGGCCGTAGCGCTGGCTCAGGCCAGCCTGTCGGCGACCCGGCGGCGTCATCAGCTGGGCGCGGCTTCGCAGGCTGACGTTGAGCGTGCGCGACTGGCCCTGCTGGATGCTCAGTAGCAGCGCGAGCAACTCCGGCAGTTGCGCCAGGGCGCTCGAAAGTCGCTGGCTATGGCGGTGGGGGAGGCGAACTGGAGCCCGGGGCCGACCGCGCTTGAGTTCTCGGCGTTGCCGGTCTTGCCATCGCTGGAGCGCTGCTCGCTGATGCGGGTCGCGCGCCGCTGGTCCAGGCTGCAGAGGCCGGCTATGCCCTGGCTCAGGCGCGCCTGAGACAAGCCGGTGGGCGGGCTCGCCCGGATCTGTCGTGGTCACTGGGTCTGCGTCATGCCCGCGACAGCGCCGACACGGCCGTGCTGGCGGGTGTTGGCATCGCTTTGGGTCAGGGACGGCGTAGCCAGCCCCGACAGGCAGCACTGCGCCACGACAGCGCGGCGGCCGGCTGGGCGCGTCAGGCCAGTGAGCTTGAGGCGGGGCAGCTGATTGCCGATACCTGGGCACGCCTGAGTGGTTTGCGCGCCGAGTTCTACGGGCTGGGTGAGCGTTTGCTGCCGCTGGCTCGACGACTGGTCGAGGCCACCGCGCAGGGTTATGCCGATGGGCGCTACAGCGTGCTGGAAATGACCACTGCGCAAGCCGAGTTGCTGCAACTGCGTCAGCGCAGGCTTGCTGCGCTGGCCAATTTTCATCGCACCTGGATCGAGCTGGAGCGCGTGCTGGGTCAGGCCTTGCCCTCAGGAGACGCATCATGATGCTGTTCACATCGAAAAAGACCCTTGTCCTGATGCTGGGGCTGCTTGTGTCGCAGACCACTCTGGCCGACGGCGATCATGCCCACGATGAGCCGGACGCCAGCCACATCGAAGAGCGCATGCAACAAGCCATGCAGGTGCAGACCGCGATTGCCGGCCCGGGCGTGCTTGAGACCACGCGCACGCTCAGTGGTCGGGTGCATGTGGATCCGTCGCGCGTGTCGCGGGTGCGACCGCGATTCGCAGGCTTGATCGAAGCGGTCGATGCGGCCTTGTGGAGTCGGGTCGAGCGCGGTCAGCGGCTGGCGCGGATTCAGAGCAACGACAGCTTGCAGAGCTACGAGCTGCGCGCTCCGATTGCAGGCTGGGTGGTACGACGCGAGGCGCTGGTTGGTGAGATCACCGGTGACGCTCCCTTGTTCGTGATTGCCGACCTGTCACGCCTGTGGATCGAGTTTGACGTTTTCGATCACGATCTGGACGCCGTGCGCCCGGGGCAGGCGGTCAACATCCGAGGCTTGCATGATGATGCGCTGGGTCAGGGCGTCATCGAACAGCTTTCACCGCTGGCCATCCACAGTGCCCAGTCGGTGCGGGCCAGGGTGGTGGTCGACAATGCCGCAGGGCATTTGCGGCCGGGCCAGTATGTCAGCGGCGATGTGGTCATCGCGCGCGTTGCTCAGGCGGTGCTGGTCAAGCACGCAGCTGTGCAGCAGGTGGAGGGCCGTGATGTGGTGTTCGAGCAGCAGGGCGAGACCTTCGTGGCGCGACCGGTGGTTCTGGGCGCACGTGATGACGATGAGGTAGCCGTACTTGAAGGGCTGGAAGCGGGTGCGCGCTATGTCAGCGGCAACAGCTACCTGATCAAGGCGGATATCGAAAAATCCGGCGCCGCGCACCAGCACTGAGGAGACCAGCATGCTTGATTTTATCGTGCGGTTCGCCATCACGAACCGCGTGCTGGTGGTGTTTGCCGTGGCCGTGTTGGCCGCGCTGGGTTTGTATAACGCCCAGCGTCTGGCCATCGATGCGGTGCCGGACATCACCAATGTGCAGGTGCAGATCAATACCGCCTTGCCCGGATATTCACCACTGGAGGTGGAGCAGCGCGTCACCTTCGTGGTGGAGACGGCCATGGCCGGATTGCCGCGCCTGGACTATACCCGCTCCCTGTCACGCTACGGGCTGTCCCAGGTCACGGTGGTGTTCGAGGATGGCACTGACATCTACTTCGCCCGACAGCTGGTGAGCGAGCGTCTGGCCGGCGTTGCTGCGGAGCTGCCGCCAGGCGCGTCACCGGGCCTGGGTCCGATCGCTACCGGGCTGGGTGAGATTTTCATGTACACGGTCGGTGCGGACCCCGATTCGGACTGGTCGGCCACCGATTTGCGCACCGTGCAGGACTGGATCGTGCGGCCGCAACTCAGCCAGACCCCCGGCGTGGTCGAGGTCAACACCATTGGCGGTCAGGAAAAGACCTATCTGGTGGCGCCGTGGCCGCACCGGCTGCTGGCCTACGATCTGACCCACGAAGATGTCCTCGCCGCGCTGGCGCGCAACAACAGCAACACCGGTGCGGGTTACATCGAGCGCTACGGCGTGCAGTATCTGATTCGCTCGCCAGGCCAACTGGGCCAGCTTGAGGATATTCGCAATATCGTGGTGGCCAAGCGTGAGGGCGTGCCGATACGCCTGGGCGAACTGGCCGAAGTGGCGCTGTCGCAGCAACTGCGCAGCGGGGCCGCGACGCGCAATGGCGAAGAAGTGGTGCTGGGCACCACCTTCATGCTGATCGGGGCCAACAGTCGCAAGGTGGCGTCAGCGGTCGCCGAGCGGCTTGCCGAGATCGAAACCTCGTTGCCACAGGGCATGAGCCTGAACCCGGTGTACAACCGCATGGATCTGGTCGACAAAACCATTGCGACGGTCGAGAAAAACCTGATTGAAGGCGCGCTGCTGGTGATTGCCGTGCTGTTCGTAATGCTTGGTAACCTGCGGGCGGCGCTGATCACCGCAGCGATCATTCCGTTGTCGATGCTGATGACCATCAGCGGCATGGTGGCGACGCGCACCTCGGGCAATCTGATGAGTCTCGGGGCACTGGATTTCGGCTTGATCGTGGACGGCGCAGTGATCATCGTCGAGAACAGCCTGCGCCGTCTGGCCCAGGCCCAGCAGGGCGCTGGTCAGCCGTTGGTCTTGTCCGAGCGGCTCAGGGTGGTGCGTGAGGCAACGTCGGAAGTGGTGCGCCCCAGCGTGTTTGCATTGACCATAATCCTGATCGTCTACCTGCCGGTATTCGCGCTCGGCGGGGTGGAAGGCAAGATGTTCCATCCCATGGCCTTGACCGTGGTGATGGCGCTGCTCGCCGCGTTGCTGCTGTCGCTGACGTTTGTGCCGGCGGCTCTGGCCCTGTTCATGCGCGGGCCGGTGGTGGAGCGCGAGCCGCGCCTTGTCCGCCTGCTCAGTCGGCTTTACCGGGTTGCGCTGGATTGGGCCCTGCGTTGGCGCCGTCTGTGCGTGGGGCTCGCCGTGTTGCTGGTGGTGCTCAGCGCCTGGGCCGCCATGCGCATGGGTGCGGAGTTCATCCCCACCCTCGATGAGCACGATGTGGCCATGCACGCCTTGCGCATTCCTGGAACCGGTCTTGAGCAGTCGGTGGCGATGCAGAAGGTGCTGGAGCGCGCACTGCTGGGCGTGGCAGAAGTGGAGCAGGTGTTCTCCAAGGTGGGCACCGGTGAGGTGGCCAACGACCCCATGCCACCCGGCGTGGCCGACACCTTTCTGATCCTCAAGCCACGCACGCAGTGGCCCGATCCCGACAAGCCCAAGGCGCGACTGCTTGATGAGCTTGCGGCCGTGGCCGCCGAGGTGCCGGGCAGCAACTACGAGATCACGCAGCCCATCGAGATGAGGTTCAACGAACTCATCGCCGGGGTGCGGGCGGATGTGGCGATCAAGGTCTACGGCGACGATCTGGACACTCTGGTCCGGCTGGCCGGACAAATCGAGACCGTGGTGGCTCAGCTGCCGGGCGCGCAGGATGTGCGCAGTGAGCAGGTGACCGGTCTGCCGATGATTCAGGTGCGGCCGCAACGCGAGAAGCTGGCGCGCTACGGCCTCGATGTGATGGACGTGCAGGACACACTGCGCGTTGCCATGGGTGGGCAGGTGGCCGGACAGATCTACGAGGGTGATCGCCGTTTCGACCTGATCGTGCGTTTGCCGGAGGCCTTGCGCGACAAGCCAGATGGTCTGCGTGACCTGCCGGTGCCGCTGGCAGCCGACAGCAGTCGTGTGGCAGGTGACGCGGATGCTCTGGGTGTGGCCCACACCCTGCCACGGCATGTACCACTGGGGGCGGTTGCCAGCATTGAACGCAGCCTCGGGCCGAATCAGATCAGTCGTGAAAATGGCAAGCGGCGCATCGTGGTCAGTGCCAACGTGCGTGGTGAGGATCTGTCGCGCTTTGTAGCTGCGGCGCGGACTGCGGTGCACGAGCAGGTGGATATGCCGGCAGGCTACTGGCTGGCCTTCGGCGGCAGCTTTGAACAGCTGGTTTCAGCCAGCCAGCGTCTGAGCCTGATTGTGCCCCTGACCTTGCTGCTGATCGTGGCCATTCTGTACGCCGCTTTCGGCAGCGCCCGTGATGCCCTGATTGTGTTTTCCGGAGTGCCGCTGGCTTTGACGGGCGGAATCGCCGCGTTGTGGCTGCGTGATCTGCCGCTGTCGATCTCCGCCGGAGTGGGCTTCATCGCCCTGTCGGGTATCGCGGTGCTCAACGGCGTGGTGATGGTCTCGTTCATCCGTCAGCGGCTTGAGCAGGGTGATGCGCTGGAGCTGGCGATTACGCGCGGCGCGGTGGTGCGCCTGCGGCCGGTGCTGATGACGGCGCTGGTGGCGTCCCTGGGGTTTGTGCCCATGGCCCTGAATGTGGGCATCGGCGCCGAAGTTCAGCGCCCGCTGGCCACAGTGGTGATCGGCGGCATTGTGTCTTCGACCTTGCTCACCCTGCTGGTTCTGCCGGCCTTGTACAGGCTGTTCGGTCGCGCCCGCTAAGCGCCGGACGATGGCGGGGTTGGCTGCGCTCAACCCCGCCTGGAACCGGAATGTGCGCCCGCAAACGGCGAAAGAAAGCGTGTTTCTTTTGTGGTTGGGGAAAACCAACCTTTCGATAGGCGATGCGATTTCGCCCTCCCCACTACTCTAGTCGTATGAATGCCCCCTGTCGTTTTCGATAAGGCGGGCAATAACGAAACAGGGACACGCCGCAAGGCGGACAAGCGGAGGAAAGCGGTGCACGGAGACTCGCATAGCAAGGCGGCACAACTGTTTGTGCGCTACACCGAGCCACTCATTTTCAACAAGCGCTGGATCACCTTGCTGGTGTTGACCGCGCTGACGGCGTTTTTCGGTTATCACGCCTCCAAGCTGCGCATGGACACCGGCTTCGAGAAGCAGTTGCCGCTGGGTCATCCGTACATGAGTGTGTACCAGCAGTATCAGCGCGAATTCGGTGGCGCCAACATCGTTCTGCTGGCGGTCAGCCAGAAGAGCGGTGAACACATCTACACGGCCGATTTCATGCACACGCTGGAGCAGGCCACCCGCGCGGTCTACTACACCGAAGGCATGGACCGCTCACGTGTCAGTTCGCTGTTCACGCCCAATGTGCGCTACATGGAGGTGGTCGAATCCGGCTTCCAGGGCGGTAACGTGGTGCCGTCAAACTTCCGGCCAACCCCGGAAATGCTGGAGAAAGTGCGCTCCAACGTGGCCCGCTCCGATGTCATGGGGCGTCTGGTTGCGAATGATCAGAGCGCCGCCATGGTGGTGTCCGAGCTGGTCGAGCGTGATCCCATCACTGGCGAACGTCTGGACTATCTGGATACCGCGCACAAGCTGGAGCAGGTACGCCACCGCTTCATTTCGCCGACCAAATTCGAATACGTACTGAAGGACGACCTGGGGCCGCTTCCGGCTGGCAGCGTGGTCAAGACCCAGTATCTCGATACCCGAGGCCTGTTCAGTCGCTTCACCAGCTTTGAATACGAAACCGATGATCCTGACGCCGAGCCGCTGACCATCAGGCACAGTCAGGTCGAGGTGCGTGAGGTCGAAAATCCGGACTACAACCCGAACATCGACATCGCCATCATCGGCTTCGCCAAGGCGGTGGGCGATATCGCCGACAGCGCGCTGGAAGTGTTCGGTTTCTTCGGCCTGACCCTGATTCTGGTCTGGCTGCTGCTGTCCTGGTACTGCGGTTCGCTGGCGGTCGGCTTCCTGCCCCTGGCCTGCGGTGTGCTGGCCGTGGTGTGGGAGCTGGGCATGCTGCATCTGTTCGGCTTCGGACTTGATCCTTTCGCCATCCTGATGCCGTTCATCGTGCTGGCGATCAGTACCTCACATGGCATCCAGATCACCAACTTCTGGCTCAACGAAGTGGCCGATCACGGACTCGACAGCTTCGCCGCGTCGCGCGCCACCTACCGGCGTCTGGTGATTCCTGGGATTTCTGCGCTTGCCACCAACTTCATCGGTTTCGGCACCATTTTGCTGATCCCGATTGGCATCATTCAGGAAATGGCGATCAACGCCATGTTCGGTCTTGTCGCCATCGTGTTGTGCAAGAAAGTCCTGTTGCCGTGCTTGCTGTCTTTTGCCCCCTTGAAAAACCCGGAGAAATTCCGCGAGCATCAGCATCGTCGTGACAAGATGCTTGATCCGATGTGGCGCGGTCTGTCCGTGATCACCCTGAAGCCCGTTGCTGCGGTGGTTCTGGTTGGTGCGGTTGCGCTGTACCTGTGGGCCGACCATGTATCGCAGGATCTGAAGATTGGCGAGTTGCATGAAGGGGTGCCGGAGCTGCGTCCGGATTCCCGCTATAACCAGGACTCGCGCGCGATTACTGAGGCCTTTGCGATTGGGGTTGATGTGGTCAAGATCATCGCCCAGTCGGAAGCAGACGGCTGTATCGATCACAACGTGATGAGCCGTATCGATGAGTTCGCCTGGCATATGGAAAATGTGCCTGGCGTGCAGTCGACCATGTCCCTGGCCAAGACCTCGCGGGCGGTTTACAACGCCTACAACGAGAACAACCCCAAATGGCATGTGCTGCCGCGCCAGTCCGGCGCACTGGTGGTGACGGTGCAGCCGTTCCCCAGCTCCACCGGTCTGCTCAATGAGGATTGC
>JASBUL010000093.1 GCA_030147945.1 Oceanococcus sp.
AGATGCAGTATCGACGTGATATTGGCTCCAAGGGGTTGGCGCGCACGCCATCCTGAGCCGTCCGTTTGAGTGATAGGCTTCGCACCCACCTGTGGTGCAATGAACAATTAACCGAACGTTAAGGAGTGAGTGAGATGTCCGAGAACAAAGCCGGGTTCAAACCCAAGAAATCGGTTGCCCTGTCCGGTGTTGCCGCAGGAAATACCGCCCTGTGCACGGTTGGCCGTAGCGGCAATGACCTGCACTACCGCGGTTACGACATTCTGGATCTGGCGGCCCATTGCGAGTTCGAGGAAGTCGCTCATCTGCTGATCCACGGCAAGTTGCCGACCGATGCCGAGCTGGCAGCGTACAAAACCAAGCTGCAAGCCCTGCGCGGTCTGCCCGCGGCGGTCAAGCTTGCGCTGGAAGCCACCCCGGCCAATGCTCATCCGATGGACGTGATGCGCACCGGCGTTTCGGTGCTCGGCACCGTGCTGCCGGAAAAGGATGATCACAACCATCCGGATGCGCGCGACATCGCAGATCGTCTGCTCGCCTCGCTGGGTTCGATGCTGCTGTACTGGTATCACTTCAGCCACAACGGTCGTCGTATTGAAGTGGAAACCGACGATGACTCGATTGGTGGCCATTTCCTCAACCTGCTGCACGGCAAGGCGCCCAGCGAATCCTGGGTCAAGGCCATGCACACTTCGCTGGTGTTGTACGCCGAGCACGAATTCAATGCCTCGACCTTCACCACCCGTGTGGTCACCGGCACCGGCTCTGACATTTATTCAGCCATCTGTGGCGGCATTGGTGCGCTGCGCGGGCCCAAGCACGGCGGTGCCAACGAAGTCGCCTTCGAGATTCAGAAGCGCTATGACAGCCCGGACGAGGCGGAAGCCGATATCCGCGAGCGGGTCGCCAACAAGGAAGTGATCATTGGTTTCGGTCACCCGGTTTACACCATCTCCGATCCGCGCAACGAAGTCATCAAGCAGGTCGCCAAGGACCTGTCGGCGGAACAGAACAACATGAAGATGTACGACATTGCCGAACGCCTTGAATCGGTGATGATGGACGTCAAGAAGATGTTCCCCAATCTCGACTGGTTCAGCGCGGTCAGTTATCACATGATGGGCGTGCCGACGGCCATGTTCACGCCGCTGTTCGTGATCGCACGCACTGCTGGCTGGAGTGCGCACATCATCGAGCAGCGTATGGACGGCAAGATTATCCGCCCGAGCGCCAACTACACCGGGCCGGAAAATCTTGAGTTCGTGCCCATGGATCAGCGCGCCTGATCGGGGCCTGATTGCAGCCACTTACGGGACACGGATGGCCCGCATTCAATCCACCTGAAATGAAAAGGGGAATGACATGAAACACATCGTAGCCATCCTGAGTATCCTGTTGGGCAGCCCTGCCCTGGCGCAGGGCGCCCTGCCCGAAGCCTTGCAGACCGTGCGTGATGCCCTGCCGGGGCAATACATCGTGGCACTTAAGCCGGGCCGCTCCGGCGGTGTGGTCGACAGCATCCTGCAGGCCACCGGCGGTACGCTGCTGCACCGCTACGACACCGCGTTCAACGGCTTTGCCGGGCGTTTTTCGGTGGATCAGGTGGCCACCCTGATCGCCAACCCCAATGTGCGTTACGTCGAGCAGGACGGCAAGGTCATGCCGTTCGGCGAGCAGGCTGGCGCGGTGTGGGGGCTGGACCGGATTGATCAGGCGGCGCTGCCCCTGGACCGCCGCTACAGCTACCCGAATGAAGGCGAAGGTGTGCACGCCTATATCGTCGACACCGGCGTGCGGGTCAGTCATGAAGAGTTTCGTGATCGCATCGGCGAAGGGGCCAACTTTGCCGGTGAAGGCGGCAGTGCACCCGGTGGCGGTGGTGGTCTGCTCGGCGGTGTCGGCAAGATCGTGGGCGGCCTGCTTGGTGGCGGTGGCGGCGACGATGATGGCGACAGCGATCAGCCCGACTATGCCGATTGCAATGGCCACGGTACCCACGTGGCCGGCACGGTTGCCGGCACACGTTACGGCGTGGCCAAACGCGCCACGGTGCATCCGGTGCGCGTGCTCGGCTGTGATGGTGGCGGCGCCATGTCGGGTGTGATTGCCGGTGTGGACTGGGTGGCCAAGCACGCTGAAAAACCGGCGGTGGCCAATCTCAGTCTTGGTGGTGGTGCCAGTCGCTCTCTGGATGAAGCGGTCGAGAACGCCATCGAGCAGGGCATTGTGATGGTGCTGGCCGCTGGCAACGAAGACAGTGATGCGTGCAAGACCTCACCGGCGCGGACCCAGGCCGCGATCACCGTGGGGGCAAGCACGCGTCAGGATCAGCGCGCCGACTTCTCCAACTGGGGTGAGTGCGTTGATCTGCTTGCGCCAGGTGCCGAAATTGATTCGGCCTGGCACACCGGTGACAGCGCCAGCAAGTCGCTGCAGGGGACCTCCATGGCCGCGCCGCATGTCGCCGGTGCGGTCGCGCTGTTGCTGGCCGACAACCCGCAGGCCAGCCCGGCCGAGATCACCGCTGCCCTGTTGGACGGCAGCGCCAGTGGCAAATTGTCCGGCTTGAAGGGTTCTGCCAACCGCCTGTTGCAGGTGCATACCGCAGCCGCCGAGGCTCCGGATGAGGGGGACAACGACAGCGAAGACAGCGCGCCGCCGGCCGAATCCAAGGCCAAGTCGCCGCTGGGTGGTTTGCTGCGCTAAGGCGTTCGAATGTGGGTGCTGCGCGGCTAAAGCAGCAGCGCAGCGCCCAGTCCGAGAAAGGCGAAGAAACCGACCACATCGGTGATCGTGGTCAGGACCACGCTGCCGGCCAGGGCCGGATCGATATCGAGTTTCTTGAGCAACAGGGGCAGGCCCACCCCGGCCACCGAGGCGCACATCTGATTGAGGATCAGAGCCATGCCGATGACCAGCGCCAGCATCGGTGAGCGGAACCAGGCCAGCACGATGCCCGAGACCACCACCGCCCACAGCAGGCCATTGATGACGGCCACGGCGACCTCTTTCTTGAGCAGGGCGACGGCGTTGGCGGTGCTGATCTGGCCCAGGGCCAGACCGCGAATCATCAGGGTCAGCGTCTGGCTGCCGCCAATCCCGCCCATGCTGGCGACGATGGGCATGAGTACGGCCAGCGCGACAACCTGATCCAGCGTGGCTTCAAACATGCCGACCACGGCGGAGGCCATGAAGGCGGTGATCAGATTGACCCCCAGCCACACCGCGCGACGCCGTGCGCTGCGCCGCACCGGGGCGAAGATATCGTCTTCTTCGTCCAGACCGGCAGGGGCCAGCAGGCTGTGCTCGGCTTCATCACGGATGACGTCGACCACGTCATCGATGGTGATACGGCCGAGCAGGATGTTGCGTTCATCCACCACCGGCGCGGAAATCAGGTCGCGGTCCTCGAAACGCTTGGCCACCTCGCCGGCGGTCAGGTCGACCGACAGGGCCTGGAACTCACGGTCCATGATGTCACTCACCGTGACATCCGGATTCATGGTGACCACCTTGTTCATCGGCAGGATGCCGAGGAAGTGACCGTAGCGGTCGACCACGAACAGCATGTCGGTGTGGCTGGGCAGGTCGCCGAGCATGCGCAGATAGCGCAGCACCACCTCCAGTGTCACATTGGGCCGCACACTGACCGGGTCGGTGTTCATGAGGCCGCCGGCAGTGTCGTAGGGGTACGACATCACCGCTTCGACGCGGGTGCGTCGGGCCTCGTCCATCGAACTCATGACCCGCTGGGTCAGGGTTTCCGGCAGGTCATCGATGAAGTCGGCGAGGTCATCGATCTCCAGACCTTCGGAGGCCGAAATGACCGCTTCCACGTCCATGGCCTTGATCAGCCAGGCGCGCAGTTCCTCGCCGAGGTGCAGCAGGACTTCACCGCGATCCTCATCGCTGACCAGATTCCACACGATCTCGCGCTCGCCCAGGGGCAGCGATTCGATCAGTACCGCGATTTCCGCCGGGTGCAGGGAGGACAGCACTCGCTGAACCGGCCCTTGGCGACCGCTGTCCAGCGCTTGTCGGAGATGGTCGATTTGGTCGGTCATGAGTCCTCAGCGATGGGGTGGGCGGCGTGCTCGCTATTGTAGAGGGCTGCGCTATAGTTGCCTATTTGGCGAAGCGGGGGAGAGATGAAGCGCGCGCTGATCACCGGGACCACAGGTCAGGATGGAGCCTACCTGTCCGAGTTTCTGCTCGAGAAAGGCTACGAGGTACACGGCATCAAACGCCGCTCTTCGTCATTCAATACCGATCGTATCGACCATCTTTATGAAGAGCCGCACGTCAAGGATCGGCGCTTCATATTGCACTACGGTGACCTCACCGATGCGACCAATCTGATTCGCGTGGTGCAGGAAGTGCAACCGGATGAGGTCTACAACCTCGGTGCGCAAAGTCACGTGGCGGTCTCGTTCGAGAGCCCGGAATACACCGCCAACTCGGACGCCATGGGCACCCTGCGTTTGCTGGAGGCTATCCGCATCCTCGGCCTGGAAGACAAGACCCGCTTCTATCAGGCCTCCACGTCCGAGTTGTACGGCAAGGTGCAGCAGATACCGCAGACCGAGGACACGCCGTTCTATCCGCGTTCGCCTTATGCCGTGGCCAAGCTCTACGCCTACTGGATCACGGTCAACTACCGTGAGGCCTACGGGCTTTATGCCTGCAACGGGATTCTTTTCAATCATGAATCGCCGGTGCGTGGCGAGACCTTCGTCACGCGCAAGATCACGCGGGCCCTGGCGCGTATTTTTCTCGGTCTGCAGGACTGTCTGTACCTGGGCAATCTGTCGTCCAAACGGGACTGGGGTCACGCCCGGGACTACGTGCGCATGCAGTGGATGATGCTGCAGCAGGAGGCGCCGGAGGATTTCGTTATCGCCACCGGGGAACAGCACACCGTGCGTGAATTTGTCAGCCGCGCCGCGCGCCGTCTGGAGATCGAGCTGGAGTGGCGTGGTGAAGGCCGCGCCGAGCATGCAGTTGTCAGTGCGGCCCCCAAACAGGCTGCAGTGCGAGCCGGTGATCGCATCGTGGAGGTGGATCCACGCTACTTCCGTCCGACCGAGGTCGACACCTTGCTGGGCGACCCGGGCAAGGCCAAGACCAAGCTCGGCTGGGAGCCGACCACCAGTTTCGAGGAGCTGGTCAACGAAATGGTGGATGAAGACCTCAGCCTGGCCAAGCGTGATCATCTGATCAAATCGGCGGGCTTCAAAGCCTTCGACTACCACGAGTGAGCAACACCATGCAGCCCGACAGTCGCATTTTTGTCGCTGGCCATCGTGGCATGGTCGGTTCCGCCATCGTTCGCGCGCTGCGCGCCGCAGGCTATGACAACCTGTTGCTGCCGGATCGCCAAGCCCTGGATCTGCGTGAGCGCGACGCGGTGGAAGCAGTGTTCGAGCAGCACAAGCCCGAGTACGTCTTTTTGGCCGCGGCCAAGGTCGGTGGCATCCTAGCCAACAACGAGTATCCCGCCGATTTCCTGCGCGACAATCTGCTGATTCAGACCAATGTGATCGACGCCGCGTGGCGGCACGCTGCGCGCAAGTTGCTGTTTCTGGGGTCGTCATGCATCTATCCCAAACTGGCGCCACAGCCGCTCAAGGAGGAGTACCTGCTGAGTGGTGCGCTCGAGCCAACCAACGAGTGGTATGCGATTGCCAAGATCGCCGGCCTGAAGATGTGTCAGGCCTACCGACGACAGTATGGTTTTGACGCCATTTCCCTGATGCCGACGAATCTGTACGGTCCCGGTGACAATTTCGACCTGCACAACTCGCATGTCTTACCGGCCCTGATGCGCAAGTTCCACGAGGCTCGCGAACAGGGCCGTGACGCGGTCGAGGTGTGGGGCAGCGGGACACCGCGCCGCGAGTTTTTGCATGTCGATGACCTGGCCGGTGCGTGCCTCCATTTCATGCACGAATATGCAGATGAGCAGACCGTCAACATCGGCTGGGGCGAGGACATTTCCATCGCCGAACTGGCGCGCGCCGTTGCCGAAGTAGTGGGTTATGATGGGGTCTTGCAGTTTGACGCGAGCAAGCCGGACGGCACGCCACGTAAGCTGCTGGATACGTCAAGAGCCACCACACTGGGCTGGCGGCCATCGATCACGCTGCAGCAGGGCCTGGTCGAGACCTACGCCTGGTATAGGAACAATCGAGATTCGGCTCGGCAGTAGCAGGAAGAGCGAGTTGAGGTAACCCGCCTAGCGGCGGCCATGGAGCGGACATTGAAGCGAATTTTGGTAACGGGTGGCGCGGGGTTCATCGGCTCCCACCTGTGTGAGCGCCTTTTGAACGATGGCAACGAAGTCATCTGCGTCGACAATTTCTTTACCGGCTCGAAGCGCAATGTGGTCCATCTCATGGACAACCCGTATTTCGAGTTGATGCGTCACGATGTGTGCTTCCCGCTGTATGTGGAAGTCGACGAAATCTACAACATGGCCTGTCCGGCCTCGCCGATTCACTACCAGCATGATCCGGTGCAGACGACCAAGACCAGCGTGCTTGGCGCCATCAACATGCTCGGGCTGGCCAAGCGGGTCAAAGCCAAGATTCTGCAGGCCTCGACCAGCGAGGTGTACGGTGACCCGACGGTGCACCCGCAGCCGGAAGGCTACTGGGGCAATGTGAATCCGATCGGCCCACGTTCGTGTTACGACGAGGGCAAGCGCTGCGCGGAAACGCTGTTTTTTGACTACCAGCGTCAGCATGGGCTGGATATCAAGGTCGCGCGCATCTTCAACACCTACGGCCCGCGCATGATGCCCAATGACGGGCGCGTGGTTTCCAATTTCATCGTTCAGGCACTCAGTGGCAAACCGGTCACGATCTATGGTGACGGCTCGCAGACGCGTTCGTTCTGCTATGTCGATGACCTGGTTGAAGGTTTGATTCGCTTGATGAACTCGCCGTCGGCAACCCCCAACCCCATCAATCTCGGTAACCCCGGGGAATTCACCGTACGTCAGCTGGCTGAAAAGGTTGTGCAGCGTGTCGGTGGGGACTCACAGCTGGAACAGAAACCCTTGCCGCAGGATGACCCGCGGCAGCGCCAGCCGGATATTGCGGTGGCTCGTGAGGTGCTGGGGTGGTCGCCTCAGGTGCCGCTGGATGAGGGGCTTGAAAGGACGGTTCGCTATTTCCGTGAATTGTTAAGCCAGGGCTGAGTCCGGGGCGGCGCGGTCAATGAATATTCTGGTTGTAGGCGGAGCGGGCTACATTGGTTCCCATACCTGCAAGGCTCTGGTCGCTGCAGGGCATACCCCGATCGCCTACGACAACCTGAGCCAGGGGCATGACTGGGCCGTCAAGTGGGGGCCACTGGTCCGCGGTGACATCCTTGATGGCGAAGCCCTGGATCAGGTGTTTGCACGCTATCAGATCGATGGCGTGATTCATTTCGCCGCCAGCTGCTATGTGGGTGAATCGGTCGCTGATCCGGCCACGTACTATCACAACAATGTGGTCGGCAGCTGGACCTTGCTGGATGCGATGCGTCGGGCGGGCTGTCTGCGCCTAGTGTTTTCCAGCACCTGCGCCACCTATGGCAACGTCTGTGCGGTGCCGATCCGTGAAGACCAGCCGCAGAATCCGATCAACCCTTACGGCGCGAGCAAGCTCATGGTTGAGCGCATGCTGGCCGACTACCGCGCTGCCTATGGTTTGCAGGCCACGGTGTTTCGCTATTTCAATGCCTCGGGTGCGGATGCCGACGGCGAGATCGGCGAGCAACATGATCCCGAGCCGCACCTGATACCGCGCTTGCTGGACGTTGCGGCAGGGCGCGTTGCGCAAGCCCAGGTCTACGGTGCCGACTACCCGACGGCGGATGGTTCATGTATCCGTGATTACATCCATGTCAGCGATCTGGCCGATGCCCACGTGCTGGGCATGCAGGGCTTGCTTGATGGTGCGGCCGGGGGCGTCTACAACCTCGGCACCGGCGCGGGTGTTTCCGTGCTCGAGATGATCGGCGTGGTCGAGCGCGAGACCGGGTGCCGAGTGCCCTACGCCATTCATCCCCGGCGGCCGGGCGATCCGGCCCAACTGGTGGCCGACCCGCGGGCGGCGCAGCGTGATCTGGGTTGGTGCGCGCGCCACAGCAGTCCGCAGACTATCGTGGCCAGCGCTTGGCGCTGGTACACGCGAAACATGAGCGAGGTCGGTGAGCCGGCCCGCACCGGAGCGTAGAGGAAGCTGGAGCCTATGAGCGCAATCACCATGAGGACCCGACTGGGCAATCTGCTGCGATCACTGGCGGAGCCGGTCGTGCGCCTGCTGTTCGGTGCCAAGCTCAAACGTGACCCGTCATTTGAGTATGCGGCGTGTCTGATGCTCAAACCGCGCCGTCTCAGCCTGCAACGGGTCGAGCTTGAAGACCTGTTTGAACAGCCTGTGCCGGCGGTGTCGATCGAGCGTTTGCCGCGTGGTTCGTGGTCCAGTCCGGTGGTCGACATGGTTGCCATGGCGCGCATTGTGGCGGCGGCACAACCGCGCCGTGCGCTGGAGCTGGGCAGCTTTCGCGGCTATACCGCAGCTGCCATCGCCGCCCATTTGCCATCCGCCGGGCAGCTGGTGACCGTCGACATTGATCCGCAGCACGGCAGCGTCTACCGCGACAGCGCATTGGCTGCCCGCATCGAAAGGCGTATCGGCACGATCGATGAGCAGACCGCGCACGAGCCCGATGCCAGTTTCGATCTGGTGTTTGTCGATGCCGATCACCGCTATGAAGCGGCGCGTTCGGATACCGAAGCCGTGCTGCGATTGCTCAAGCCGGATGGCTGGCTGTTGTGGCATGACTATTCCAACTGGGGCTATTTTTCAGGTGCCTGCGGGGTGCCCGAGTATCTGGCCGAGCTGTCACGCGAGCGCCCGGTGGTGCACCTGGCCGGCACCAATATTGCCGCTCACCGGCCCTGCTGGGCGCAGGGTGAGGGGCAGGCTGAACTCGAGCGTGCGGTGGATGCCATGACCCAGCGCAACCGTGGTGGTGCGTGGCAGACACAGGTGGCGCGACCATGAGGCGAGAGGGCGCTGTCAGTCGTCTTGTGCGGGCGACGCGTGAGGGCCGGCTGCTGCAGGTTATCGGCAATCGCATCAAGCGTCGCCCGGTGGCCAATCATGTGCGCTGGCACGGCGCTGCGGATCAGGGTGATGCCGTTCAGGCGTTGACCACCTGGGGTCGCGAGATGGTGCGCGACAAGCCCGGCACCATTTTGCTCGTCGGCAGTGACGACGGTGTGCGCCGTCTGGTCATGCGCGAGCTAAGCAAGAGCGGCGTGGCGCTTGCGGTGCTGAGCGAGGACGAGCTGGCGCACTACGATGCCGATACGCCGGTGGCCGGCGTGCTGTGTACCGCTGTGGACGTGCTCGGCCAGGCGCGCATTGCAGGCCTGATCAATGCTCATCCGCAACTGGCCTTCCTGCGCTTCGAGTATGTCTACGGACTGGATCCGGCCCAGCGGCGCTTTGCGCAGTGGGACGAGTACGCCGAGACATTCTTTGTTTCGCCGGTGCTGTTGCAGGACCCCAACCCCTATTCGATCTACGCAGAGTCGCTGCACCATTTCGAGCAGAAATGTGGCCTGCGCGACTTCCTTGATCTGTTCCAGATGCTGACGGAACTGGTCCGTCGCGAGGTGCCCGGTGACATCGCCGAGTTCGGCTCCTACAAGGGCCACAGCGGCTGGCTTATTGCGCGCAGCCTGCAGGCGCTGGGCAGCGACAAGCAGCTGTGGATGTTCGACATGTTCGAAGCATTTCCCGACGAGCAGTGGGGGGTGGACCAGTTCTGGTCGAGCACCCACGCGGTCGATTTCGGCGACGTCCGCGACAAGCTGGCGGCGTTTCCCAATGTCAGGCTGGTCAAGGGCGATTTCACGCAGACCCTGCGCGACAGCGCGGTGCAGTCGCTGGCCCTGGCCTATATCGACTGTGACAGCTACCGCGCCACCCGTTATCTGCTCGACACCCTGCCGGACGATTACATCGAGCCAGGCGGCTTGATGATCTGCGAGGACTATGGACACCCCGCGCTGCTGGGCAATCGCGTGGCCGTGCATGAGGTGATGGACGGGCGCAAGGATTTTGCGCGTCAGTTCTCGCAGTTCAGCGGCTTGTACATGTTTACCAAACTGACCAAGGGGACTGCATGAGTCGCCAATTCGACATTGTTGTCACCACGATCTTCGAGCCGCAGTGGCTGCAGGGTTATCTTGAGAATCTGCGTCGGCACGGTCACGACCGCAGCACCACCATCCGGATCATCATCGATCGCAAGACACCCGCCAGTGTGCTCGCTGCAGCGCGTGAGGCGCAGGCGGCGGGCTTCTCGGTGGATTGTCCGGATCTGGATGAGCAAAGCGCCTTTCTTGAGCGGTTGGGCGTGCCGGCTGATTTCATTCCCTGGAATACCGACAACCGGCGCAACATCGGCTTTCTGCGCGCCTGGGAGTCCGGTGCGGACGTGCTTATCTCGATCGATGACGACAACTACTGCCGCGACGACAGCGATTTCATCGGCGAACATGCGGTAGTCGGCAGCGCGCTGGATGCTCAGACCACCCGGTCAGCGGATGGCGGGCGCTGGTTCAACAACTGCAGTCTGTTGCACAGTCAGCTCAAGGATGCCTTCTATCCACGCGGCTACCCGATCGAAGCACGTCATGCGCAGGCGCAGGCCCGGGTCGCGGAGATTGCGCCGGATGATCAACGCATGATCTCGGTCAATGCCGGGTTGTGGCTGGATGACCCGGATGTTGACGCGGTGTCGCGCCTGGTTCAGGCGCCGCGGGTCGAATCGGCCGCCACGCAACGAATCGCGCTGGCCGAAAACACCTGGTGTCCGGTCAATACCCAGAATACGGCGCTGTTGCGCGAGGCCATTCCGGCCTATTACTACACGCGCATGGGGTTCCCGATCGAAGGTCTGCGTATCGATCGCTATGGCGACATCCTGTCAGGCTATTTCCTGCAGGCCTGCGCCAAGGCTCAGGGCCATGCCGTGTGCTTTGGCGGGCCGGTGGCGGACCATCGACGCAGCCCGCACAATCTGTTCAAGGATCTCTACTTCGAACTGGCCGGCATGGTCATTGTCGAGGATTTGTTGCCCTGGCTGCAGGACCTCAAGCTGCCTGGCGGTGGATACGCGCAGGCCTATGCCGCGCTGGCTGATGCGCTGGACGAGCAGGCCGGGCATATGAGTGGCTTCGTGTGGGATCAGGGGGGCTGTGATTTCCTGCGTGACACGGCGGCCTGCATGCGCCGCTGGCTGGGCTTGATGGACACGCTGTCAGGGAGCGCGCAGTGAGAGCACTGCTGCGGCGACTGAGCCCGGGACGAACGCGCAAGGCGGCAGCCGCGCGCCCCGGCGACAACGACTATGCCGCGCAGGACCGGCGCATCATCGAGCGGGTCGGGCCGTACACCATGACCTCGCCGCGGCGCATCGAAGCGCTGATTCAGGCGGTGCGTTACTGCGAGCACGCCCAGGTGCCAGGCGCGTTCGCGGAATGTGGCGTGTGGCGGGGCGGTTCGGTGCTGGCCATGCTGCTGACACTGCTTGAAATCGGACAGACCGAGCGCGACATCTACCTGTACGACACCTTCGAGGGCATGACCGAGCCGACAGCGGAGGACACGTCCTCCTACGAAGAGTCGGCCATGGACACCTGGCGCGAATTTCTCAGTCAGGGTTCGCAACCGTGGGGCAGCTTCTTCAATCGTGACGTGTTCAACATGGGCGACGTCAAGGCCGTGCTGCTGGCCACCGGATACCCGCCGCAGCGCCTGCATTTCGTGCAGGGGCCAGTGGAGCAGACCGTGCCGCAGGTGCTGGCCGAGCAGCTGGCCTTGTTGCGTCTGGACACCGATTGGTACGCCTCCACGCGACATGAGCTGGAGCACATGTACCCGCGCATTGCGACAGGTGGCGTGCTGATCATTGACGACTACGGTCACTGGGACGGTTGCCGCAAAGCCGTTGATGATTACTTTGCCCAGCCTGCTGTGTCCCCCGTTTTGCTCCAGCGCATCGATTACACCGGGCGTCTGGCGATCAAGTCACACAACGACGGATGACCGCGCGCCGCGTTGTGGCCGCCACGGACTGGTTTTCGGATGGCCAGCAACGCACTTCGCTGCGGCAGCGCGCCGTTCGCGGGGTGGTGGTCAGCCTGGGCAGCAATGTCGGTACCAAGCTGGTGCGTTTTGCCAGCATGGCGGTGTTGGCTCGGCTGCTGGTGCCGGAGGACTTTGGTCTGGTCGCGATGCTGAGTGCCGTTGTCGGCGCGGCCAGCCTGCTCAAGGATATGGGCTTGCCCAGTGCGACCCTGCGCTTTCCGCGTATCAGCCACGCCTCAGTGACCCAGCTGTTCTGGATCAATCAGCTGGCCGGTCTGGTGTGGATGCTGCTGGTGATGCTCGGCGCACCGTTGCTGGCAACGTTCTTCAATGATCCGCGGCTTGTCAGCGCGGCCTGGGTGCTGGCCCTCAGCCTGCCGTTTGAGGCCGCATGCGCCCAGCATCAGGCCCTGTTGCGGCGCGCCCATGGATTCCGCAAGCTGGCCCTGATCACCCTGGCCAAGGCCATCAGCACGGCGCTGCTGTCGATCATGCTGGCGCGTGCCGGATACCAGTTCTGGGCCTTGATCTGGGGTGTGCTGGGCGGGCATCTGGTTGCTCTGATCCTGACCTGGTGGTGCTGTTCCTGGCGTCCGGGCGGCCCCAGGCAGGGACGAGAAGGTGCAGAACTGGTTCAGTTTGGTGTGCGCATGCTGGGCTTCAACCTGCTCGGGTTTTGCGCGCTGAACCTGCATAACGTGCTGGTTGGACGCCTGTGGGGCGCCGCAGCGGTGGGGCAGTACAGCCGCGCTGCGACCTTGCATGCGCTGACCCTGGGCGGCGTGACCGAGCCTTCGGCGCTGGTCATTCCGGCGAGCATGGCGCGCCTGTCCGAGACGCCGCAGCGGCTGTGCAACTTCTACTACAAGGCCTGCGCACTGGTGGTCTCCATGGCTTTGCCGGTGGCCTTCGTCGGGCTGGTCCTGCCGCAAGAGTTCATCGCCCTGCTGCTGGGCGATCAGTGGGATCAGGCGGCGCATATTTTCCAGTTGCTCTCGATCGGCGTCGTACCGCAGGTCATCAGCAATTCCACCGGCTGGGTCTATCTGTCGGTGGGCAACCCTAAGCTGATGCTGTGGTGGGGTTTGATTGGTTGGACCGGGTTCATTGTGGGGATTGCCGTCGGGGCCTGGTTCGGCATCCTTGGTATCGCCCTGGGTGCGTCACTGGCCAATACTCTGCTGCTGGTGCCGGGACTGCTGTTTGCCTTCCGTGGTACGCCGTTGCGGCTATGGCCTTTGTGCAGCTACGTCGCCAAACCGATCGCGGCAGGTGCCTGCGCCGCTGTGCTCGCCTGGGGCGCCTTGCAGGCTGTGCAGACGCAAGCAGAATGGCTACGCTTTGGCGTCGGGCTGGGGACGTTCTGCGCGGTGTATGCGGCACTGTCCCTGGGCATCCCCTCGCACCGCAGTCTGATTCTCGGCACGCTGCAAGAGCTGAGGGCGGGACGTTCATCCAACACACAAAATGTGGCATGACGGCTAAACGACAATTCAAGCGACTGCGTGCGCTGAAGCACCGGGCCGCGGTGCATTGGGGTGCCCGTTTTGGTCAGCGCTACCTGCGAGAAACCGAAGCCGCCGGAGTTGATCTGGATATCGGCAAGTTCGCCTACATGGGGTTCGGTGCCTCGATAGGCTGGCTGCAGGCGGCTTACCTGGCCAGCGACGCCCTGCAGGTGCCTCTGTACATTCGCAATCCCCAGCTGTGGCCATTTGGTGGTCGTCACCCGGACTGTTCCATGGATCGCTTCATCGCGTTTCCGCATGCCCGGATGGTTGATCACAGGGTGCCCGGCACATTGCCGATGGAAAGCTGCGATTTTTCCAACCTGGAGCGGTGGGGGTATTACGACAAGGCGCACTGGCCGACCTGCCTGTTCGGTTTCGTGCCCGAGGGCTTTGATGAGTTGGAGGCCTACCGTCGGGAGGTGTTTGCGCGCTGCTACCAGCCCACCACCTTTGCGCAACAGAGCATCGCGCCGCATCTGCAGTTTCTGCCCGCGCGCTACATGGCCTGGCATGTGCGGCGGGGGGACAAAACTTCGGGGATCTGGCGCGAAGATGACCCGGTGGCGTTGCCGGCCTATTTCGACCTGGCCCGCGAGATCATCCGGCGCGATCCACAGGCCCCGCGTGATGTGGTGATCTGCACGGACGACGATGCCGTGATCGAACACGCGCTGGCCGCACCTGCGGTGCGTGATGGCGAACTGCGTATTCACTATGACACCGGTGAGGTGCGCTGGAATGGCTATTGCGCGTTGCAGCGCCAGGGTCAGATCGAAGATGTGCAGACCATGGTTGCCGAGGTGCTGACCGCGCAGAAAGTGGTCGAGATATTCCGCCGTGCGGACTATCTGGTGGGCTGCAACAGTTCCTGCCTGTTCCGCGTCGGCGCGTTGCTCAACCAGGATCCCGAGCGGGTGTTCAGCCTTTCCGAGAACAAGGTTTTCCGCAAGTTCTATCCGCTCTGATTCAGCCCGGCGCGGATCGTGCAGGCGCGTTCCCAGGAGGCGCCGTAGAGGGCTTTGAGAGGCTCAATGTCATGCGCTTCGATCACCGGCTTGCCGACCCGGTTGAGAAACTTCAGCGGCCCGCTTTGCACCAGCCAGCGTACCGCACGTCGGGTGCGCTGGCGTGCCAGCGGGGTCTGGCGACGGGCGTAGTGTTGGGCCATGCGACGGTTGCATATCCGCAGCACGCGGGCGCCGGTGGCTGCCACGGACGGGTTGCTGGGTGATTGCGATGCGGCTTGCGGGCAACGAAAGCGCAGCTGGCTGAACATCTCGATCTTGCGGATCACGCTGCTGGGGTCGGCACGCAGTTCACGATGATCCAGAATCAGCAGATCACGCCAGCGTTGCGCCAGAATGCGTTCGAGGAAGCGATCCAGGTAGAACACCTCGGGCTGAATATGCTGGCGGTGGAACTCGGCAAACCCGGCCGTGCCGCCGTGATGCAGGTACTGCGCGTAGTGGCTGCAGATCATCTGCCAGGGCTCGCGCAGCATCAGGATCAGTCCCGCATCGGGCCAGGAGTGGCGCAGCAGCGCGAGTTTCTTGAGGCGCGGGTCATGCGTGCACTGCGGTTCGTCGAGCGGTGGCCAGGTCAAGCGCTCGTCGGAAATCAGCGCAGGGCGGGCGTCTCTGGCCAGTGCTTCGACAACCCCGGTGAAGCCGAAACGTGGTGTGCAGTAGGTCCCGCCGGCAGCGAACGGAAACACGTTCTGCTGAAGATAGGTCGAGCCTGTTTTTGGCAGCCCGGCGTGAATTGTGATGACCCGACTTGTATCCGTCATTGCATTCTATAAATCTAGCGATGTACGCACGCGTCACAGACTGGAAAAGGACATGCTGGGACTCTCACTGCCGAACACCATTGATGTTGTTGTGGTGTCTTACGGCGGCGTCGGCACAACGCTGCTGATGAAACATCTCGCTCGCTTTCGCAAGCTCAACGACCCCGATGACACAGACGGATGGAAGCACCTGACGGTTCCGCCTGTGACGCGGCGCCGCGATGTTCGCTTCATTTATGTGTTCGGTGATCCGGTCGATGCGGCCGTGTCGCTGTTCAGGCGTGATTACCAGCGCTGGCAGTCGATGAAGCTGCAGCGCTTTCATCCGCATCCACCGGGGCCGATTGCGCCGTCGGTATCACTGGCCGAGTACGCCAGCCTGGGAGTGGATCGCTTTCAGTTCGAGCGCCATTTCGACAATTGGTCGGCGCGTTATCTGGTCCGGCCAACCTTGTTTTTGCGCTACGAAAAAATGTGGGAGCAGCTTGATCAGGTCGCCGAATTTCTCGCTCTGCCGCCTGGTGCCTTCGATGATTTTCCGCCGCAGCGGCCACGCCAGGCCAGCGTGCAGCAGATGGATGAGACGACGCGAGCCCAGCTCAATGCGATGTACGGTGCGTTGAGCGCACGTCTGTCACAGTGGCCAGACGCCAGCGTGCGGGGCGCCAGCGGCGCGCCCTTCAGTCGCTATTTGCGGGCCTACCCGCCACTGCTTCTGCGCGACCTGTTCACCGACCCTACGGGGCGCGTGCGCCAGCGCCTGCGAGGGCGTTTCCCGCGCCTGGCCGGCTGGCTGTTCGGGCTGGCCCGAACGGCGCGCGGACGCCGCCCAGGCTAGTCGATTTCCGGCACCGATAGGCCGGCTTTGCAGATGCCGTTGTGGGAGGTCTTGCGACCGTAAGCGAAAACGCGTTTGCGCTGTGCATGCCAGTAGGTGGTGATGTCCTCGAAACCGGCTTCGGCAAGCATCCGATACAGCGCCAGTGGGGAGGGCAGGAACCAGTTCCAGCCGCCACGGCTAAGCTCTTCCTTGGTCCCGGAGTGGTAGATGGCATTGCCTTCAAAGAGACACATGGCATCGTGGTGTTCGATGCCGGCCGACTCGACCAGAATGTCGCCGCCTTCGCGCAAGGTGTTGTAGAGCACGCGCAAAGCCAGAACAGGGTCTGAAAGGTGGTAGATCACCCCGGGGAAATAGACCCTGTCATATTTGTTCTTGAAGGCGGCGTCATCGCACTTGTACAGCGACGTGCCGCTCACGCTGGCCTGTTTTTCCAGGTCAAATGCGTGCAGCAGGTAGCGTGTGGTGTCGGCATACATGGGCACTTCTTCCAGCGCGTCGATGCGACTTCCCAGCGCGGCCAGCAGCAAGGTCGTGCCTCCCGTCCAGCAGCCGACGTCGAGCACGTCGCGTCCGACGTAGGACTCCGGCGCGACCCCGAACTGCTCGTGAAAATCGGCCATCAGTTGAATATGCCGGCGAGCCATGCGTCCGGGCATCTTGAAGCTGCCGAAATCGTGATCATGGCCCCAGTGGAACTTGATCGAAAGATCGCGCTGTTTATCCAGCTCCTCGGGGCGGAAATGCTTGATGGCGGCATCCGTGCTGCCGATGCGTGAGGTGATTTCACGTTCGAACGCGTCGGCTTCCACATTCACCAGCTGGTCTGTGGTGTAACGGGCAAACAGGGCCTCCAGCTCGCTCTCATAGGTTGCGCGACGCGCATCCGAGGAGTGAAAAACAGGCATGTCGCCGCCGCCTTTTTTTCCCGTCAACCTCTGTAGTGAGGTTTTGATCTTGCGTACGCGGCTCGGGCTCATGGTGGGTCTCTCTCCTAGGATCTGGAAGGCGCGGTTTGGGCCTCGCGCTCAGGCACTGATCGTAAACTGACTGTGGGCTGTAAGCCAGATAGGCGCTGCGTGTCCGGTGCGTTATGCTCCGATGCTATGAGGCAGACATCCCGGCGAGCTCGAATCCGATGACACAAACCCCCGGGCGTTTTGTAACCCAGCGCCCTGAACGGCAGCACGAATTGCGCTGGAACAACCCGTCGTGGTTCATCATGCGTGCGCTGCGTCAGGCCTTGGCAGCCGAGCTGGGGCGCCTGCCGGGTGGCGAAGGAGAAGGTGTTCTTGATTTTGGTTGTGCCAATCAACCCTACCGTGGGCTGATTCCTCAGGGCATGACCTATCTGGGCGCGGATTTGCCCGGAAATCCCCACGCTGATGTGCAGATTCAGCCCGACGGGCGTTTGCCGCTTGACGACAACACGGTGTCGGCGGTGATGTCGACACAGGTGCTGGAGCACGTCGAGGATCCGGCCGCCTATGTGGCCGAAGCCTTTCGTGTGCTCAAGCCCGGTGGTCAGCTGATCCTGACCACCCACGGATTGTGGATTTATCACCGTGACCCGGTTGATTACTGGCGCTGGACCGCTGATGGTCTGTGCCTGCAACTGCAACGGGGTGGCTTTGAAATTGAGCGGGTGAGCGGTCTGATGGGCCTGGCGGCGGTTGCGGTGCAGCTTTTCCAGGACGCCACGCTGGGTCACTTGCCGCGTCTGCTGCGCGGGGCCTACGGCTTTGTGCTGCAGCGTCTGGTGGCGCTGTTTGATCGCCTGCATTCCGCCCAGAGCCGGCGCCACAATGCCATGGTCTATGTGGTGGTGGCGCGTAAACCCTAGCGGCGGATTTCGGCCAGCACCACATCGCTGGCCGCTTGCGCATTGACCCTGTCGCGTCGCGCCTGCACAAACAGTTCCCGCAGGTAACGCAGCGGGTGTTGCAGTGGCACCAGCAAAGCGCGGCGGCGATGCAGATACCAGCGCGGCCCCTGGTAAACGATGCACAGGGCCATGCGCGCGCGCGCGGTCAGCGACAGCGCCGGTGGCATGTACAACTGTGCCTCGCCCTTGATCTGCCGGGCCAGCGCTGCAAGTGCGTGCTGGTTCCAGCGCGTCATGTGGTGAGGGGGGTGATTCAGCGGGTCGAACCACTGTGATTCGTAGAACATCGGCGAGTAGGGCACGCTGACAAAAATGCGTCCGTCCGGACCGGCCCAGCGGTTCATGTCGACGATCATGCTCAGTGGGTCGGCCACGTGCTCCAGGCAGTGGAAAGCTACGACGAAATCGAAGGTTCGATGCGTCAATGCGCTGGCTGCCTGCTGCGGGGTCAGGCATTCGATGCCCTGGGCGCGGAGCTTGGCCGCCGCATCTTCGGACCGTTCGATGGCGGTGGCCTGCGCGCCATATTCGGTCTTGAGCTGATTCAGAAAGAAACCGGCGCCTGCGCCCAGCTCCAGCACCCGGCACTGGCCGTGACGGCGCACATGCTCGGACACCTGACGGGCCACCTCGCCCCATTCCCAGCGTTCGCCCGGGTAGTACTCCTGAACCCGGTCCAGCCACTCGTAGAAGGCATCGGCGGCAGGCTCAGGCGGATCTGAGAACTCCAGTTCGCATTGCGTGCAGCGCAGCAGGGTGTAGTCGGCAATCTGCACATCGGAGGGGACGCGCGATTCGGTGTAGTCGGCCAGGGCTGTGCCGACAAAGTCGCCGGGCAGTTCGCGGACAAGACGCGAGGGGCTCCGGCACACCGGGCAGCCAGGGAATGTGGGATGATCGCTTGTCACGTATTGAACCGCGGGACGACGCCCGTTGTGGCCGAAAAATCAGAGTCTACAATACAAGAATGACCGCTCCGTCCGAACGCCATACCGGCACGCCCATGCACATCGTCTGCGCGGCCGACCAGAACTACATCGCGCACACCGCGACCATGCTGCATTCGCTGTGGACGGCGCATCCCAGGGTCTCGATTCATGTGCATTTCATGCATGCGCCGGAGCTGCCCATGGCGCTGCGTCAGCGGCTTGATGGGATGGTGCGCAAGCTGGGAATGACCCTGCACTGGGTGGTGGTCGAGGATCAGCTGATGGCCGGCCTGAGTGGCCAGGGGTATATCCCGCCGGTGGTCTGGTACCGGATTTTCATGCCGCGTCTGTTGCCCGATCTGGACCGCGTGATCTATCTCGACAGCGACGTGCTGGTGGTCGATTCACTGCTGCCGCTGTGGCAGCTTGATCTGGCCGACAACTACTTTGCCGCAGTCACCAACGCGGTGCCTGACTACTTTGCTCACCGCGCTGAGGAACTCGGCCTGCCAGGGCCCGGCAGCTACTTCAATGCCGGCGTTGCGGTGTGGAATCTGGCCGCGTTACGCGGCACCGCATTCATCGACGAGGTGCTGGACTGCTGGCACCAGCATCGCGATGAGTTGCGCTGGCTGGAGCAGGACATCCTCAACCGGCTTTACCATCAGCGTCGGCTGCCTTTGCACCCACGCTGGAACTGCCAGAACGGGATTTACTACGGCAGCTGGGGTGTGCAGCTGTTTGCGCCGAACGAGGTGAGCGAGGCGCTTGAGACGCCGGCCATCATCCATTTTGAAGGTGGTGTGTGGGCCAAGCCGTGGCACTTGCTGTCGCCACACCCCTTGCGCGGCCTGTACTGGAAGCATCGCCGCCAGACCCCGTGGCCGAAATGCTTGCCGGAAGGCATCACGGCGATCAATCTGGTTAAAAAGGTGTTGCCGATGTCCTGGCAGCAGTGGATTCGGCGCAGGTTGAAGCGATGATGCATGTGGCCTGTGGGGCCAACGCGGCGTACATGCCGTACGTGGCCGCGATGCTGCACTCGCTCCTGGCGCAGCCACGCCGCATGCCGCTGACCGTGCATTTCATGCATGACGCACAGCTGCCCGAAGCTGAGCTTGAGCGCTTGCGCGAGATGGTGCTGGGCTGCGGCGCAGAGGGCTGGCAAAGCCATTGCATCGGCACCGAGCAGTTGCAGATGTTTCCGCCGAACCGGCGTTTTGGGCGCGAAGCCTGGTATCGCACCTTGTTGCCGCAACTGCTGGCTGACCAGGACAAGGTGCTGTACCTGGACGCCGACACCATTGTGCGTCGCTCGATCGAGCCGCTCTGGTCCACCGGCCTCAGTGACGTCACGCTGGCGGCGGTGGTCAACCCGCTGTACCGATTCATGGATGACGGATTTCAGCGCGCGCTGGGTATTCACCGGGCGCAGGACTATTTCAATTCGGGCGTGTTGCTGATGAATCTGCAACGCTGGCGTGCACGCAAGACCGACGCGGCCCTGCAGGCGTTTATTCGCGATCATGCCGAGCAGCAGAACTGGCCGGACCAGAACGCGCTCAACGCGGTGCTGAAGGGAGAGTGGCTGATGCTTGAGCCGATCTGGAACGCGCAGAACATCTATTTCGATCTGCCTGCCAGGCAATTGCCGATCAGCGCGCGGCAGTGGCGTGAGGTGCGAGATAATCCGGCCATCGTGCATTTCATCGCGCCGTTCAAGCCGTGGGATTATCTGTGCAAGCATCCCTATCGCGCGGATTATTTTCGGCATTCGGCACAGACACCGTGGGCCGGACACGCGATTCACGGCAAGAGCATGACGAACCGGCTGCTACGGCTGCTGCCGCAGCCATTCATGTGGATGTTTACCCAGGTGTTCCTGCGCCGGTTGCGTAAGCGCTTCAGGCTGGCGTGGCGCCATCGGCGGCTGGCCGAACTCTGGCAATAACCAGGAAGAACGTGGCGTTGCGCAGCTTTTGCTGGGGCGCATAGAGTCGGTCGCTCAGCACCATCAGCGGCTGAATGACGGCGTGTAGCAGTGGCCGCAGCAGTCGCGGCAGACGATGGCTGGTCACGTCCTGCAGCATCTGCAGTGCCGTTGGCAGGCCGCCGCAGACCCCTTCGATATGCTCGATTTCGAAGCCGGCGGACTCCAGGCTGCGTTGCAGCCCCATATGGGTCCAGCGCCAGTAGTCGTAGGGGCAGGGGTGGAACACGAAGGTGCCGTGGGTGGTCAGCAGCAGGCGCCCTTTAGCTTTGAGGACGCGTCGGCATTCGTCGAGATAAAGTGCAGGGCTTTCAACGTGCTCCAGAACCTGGGTGGAAAACACCAGATCGAACTGTGCGTCGTCCACCGGCAGTGAGCCGTCGTCACGGATGGCGATATGCGCCTGACGGTTGTCGGGCAAATCGGCCCCGAGGTATTCGACCCGGTCGCCAAACAGGTCGCGGTGGCGCATGGTTGAGCAGCCGAAGTCGAGTATCGCGCTGTCGTCGGCGAGTTGGAGTTTTTCCACCGCCTGACGCAAGCTAGACTTGAGTTCACGAATCAGGTGGAAGTACTGATTGGTGATGCCGGGCTTTTCCGCCAGGGCAGGGTGATCCTCCGCCGCGGGCTGGGGCGCGTCTTGTGGATCCTCGACGGTTGCGGTCATTTGAGCCTCTGCGCTGCGAGTGAGTCATGCCAAGGCTAACGATAGCACCGGCGCTATAAGAACAGCGAAACAGTCTGCAGGCGGTGGAGATGGGGAGTTGAGCAGTCGCGAGATGCGTCCGCGACGTGAGTTTCACACGGTAACCTCGGTGCGGGGGCTTGCCTCGCTGGCGGTGTGTCTGTTTCACATGGCCCTGTGGGCTCACCTGATGCCACAGGGTTGGCTGCGGACGATATTTTCCGGAGGCTGGTTGGGGCCTCATGTGTTTTTCATTGTGTCCGGCTTCGTGGTGCCATGGTCGCTGCATGTGGTGGGTTATCGCTGGCGCATGTTTCCGGTTTATCTGGCCCGCCGTCTGGTCCGTCTGGATCCGCCCTACATTGCCACGATTGCCCTGGTGATCGTGCTTGAATGGCTGGGGGCCATGCTCGGTGTGCCCGGCGCCGACGGCCTGCGTTTCGAGTGGGCACGCCTGCTCAGTCATGTGGCCTATCTCACCGAATTCCTCGGCCAGGAATGGTACAACCCGGTGTTCTGGACGCTGGCTATCGAGTTTCAGTTCTATCTCTTGCTGGCGCTGGTTTTTCCCTTCATTGCCCATCGCCAGGGGGCGGTGCGCTGGCTGACCTATGCACTGGGTCTGGCGGCCTTCCTGCCGACCATGGGGCAAAACCAGACGCTGTTGCTGAGTGGCTATCTGCCACTGTTCATGCTGGGCTTTGTGCTGTTCCAGTGGCATGCGGGCATCATCGGCCGGCTGGAACTGGGTTTGCTGAGTACGCCGCTGATTGTTCTGGCCAAGACCTACACGCCTTTGCTGGCGCCGCTGGCTCTGCTGGCGTTCCTGCTGATGCTGCGTGATCGCTGGCGTTGTCGTTTCACCGAATTTCTGGGGCGGATCTCCTACTCCCTGTACCTGATCCACATGCCCGTCGGGATTGCCTTTCAGCGTCTGGCCAAGCCCTATGCAGACTCCGATATGGAGAAATTTCTGGCAGTATGGCTATCTTTGGCCTTGTGCCTGATTGCGGCTTGGGTGTTCTATGTGGTTGTGGAGCGACCGGCGATTGCATGGGCCCGAAAAATTCCAATGAAAAGTGGGGCTGCGCACTCGGCTTAAACCGCTACAGGGACAGTCGCGGCATGTGTGGTGGGGTAGACACAAATTGAGATTGGTAAAACAGCTGTTGGCCCGACTGGGCCTGTCAGTCACGCGCTTGTCCGAACAGGACCGTCGGTACTTGCTGGGTGGACACTGCACTGATGTGCCGCTGCCGCAGGGTGCACTGCAAACCTTGCGGGCTGACAATCCGCAACTCATCGAACTGCGCAGAGCCTACCGCGACAGCGGACTGGTGGTGACCAGGCATAGCCTTTGGGCTGATGAGACACTCAGTCAGGAACTTGAACTGCCGTGGTTTCGTGGTGACAACGCCTATGTCTGGCAGTTGCGACAACTGCGCGCCCAGGCGCGCCTCAAGCAGTATCTGAATCTGCTGGACGTGCGTGAGCAGGACCACCTGAGTCTGCTCGACCAGCTTGGTGAGGATGGCCTGTTCGGATGCTGGACATTCGAGTACGCCAACACTCCGGCGGTCAGTCGTGACCTGCTCGACTCGGTGCGTGAGATCAACTTCCTGGAGCGTCATCTGGGGCTGTCCGGTCGGCATGATCTGCGCGTGCTCGACATCGGTGCCGGTTACGGTCGGCTGGCTTACCGGATGTGCCAGGCCATGCCCAAGCTGGTTGCTTATGACTGCGTGGATGCGGTCGCGGAATCGACCTTTCTGTGCGATTACTACCTGAATTTTCGTGGCGTGACGCCGCGCGCCCGAAGCCTGCCGCTGACCCGCTTCGCCAGCAGCGCCGAGCACCCCGCGTACCAGCTTGCGGTCAATATTCACAGCTTTACCGAATGCACCCGTGAAACCATAGTCTGGTGGCTGCAGCGCCTGGCGGAGCTTGAGGTCGAGCATCTGCTCATCGTGCCGAACGATGCGGATGGTCTGGTCAGCAGCGAGATCGACGGCAGCCGTATTGCCTGCGACGAGGATGTTGCAGCGGCGGGATTTGAACTGGTGGTGCGCGAGCCAGTCATCGCCAATGATGAGCTGCGCGAGCTGATCGGCGTTAACGATCACTTCTTCCTCTACCGGCGACGCGGCACATGAGCGAGTCGAAGCGTCTGCCGCGCATCAGCATCGTGATGCCCAGTTTCAATCAGGCCGGTTTTCTGGAAGCGGCACTGGATTCGATCTTGGGTCAGGACTATGCGCCCTTCCAGGTCATCGTGATGGATGGCAACTCCAGCGACGGTTCGCGTGACATCCTGGCCCGCTACGCACAGCGCTTTGAGCAGCTTGAGTGGGTCTCCGAACCTGACGATGGGCCTGCTGATGCGGTGAACAAAGGCTTGGCCCGCGTCCGTGGTGATGTGATCGGGATCATGAGTTCCGACGACATCTACTACGACGGTGTCTTTTCCGAGGTGGCCGCGCAGTTTCGCGATGATCCCGATTGCGGCTTCGTCTATGGCCATGTCGAGGGTGTGGCCACCGATGGCGAGGTGCTCTATACCCGCTACGTGCCGGCCTTCTCGTGGGAGGCGTTTTTCGGTTTGTCGATGTGTATCCCGCAGGGCTCGATCTTCTTCCGCCACACGCTCGCACAACAGGTTGGCGGCTGGAACGGTGAGATCTACGGCTGCGATCTCGATTACTGGATGCGCTTGCTGTTTCACACTCGGGCGCGACGCATTGACCGGGTGCTGTCGGGCTGGCGACGTTACCCGGAGCAACGCACGCGTCCGGATCAGGCTCGCCGCATCTGGGATGATTACTGGCGCATGATTGATGAGTCGGAGGACCTGCGGCAGGCCGAGCCGCGGGTCCAGCGACTGGCCCAGGCGAGCAAGCATCTGCTGGCCATGCGCTTTCCGCCGCGGGCATCCTATTTCACGGTCTGGGCACATATGTGGCGGGGCTGGCGTCTGCACCCGCAGTTCTGGCGCTACAACCACTGGATGATGATCGCCGCGGCCCTGATCCCCGGTTTCACCCGCCTGCGTCCGTTGTATCAGCGTCTCAAAGCCTTGTCCGGGCGCCAGCGCGCGGTGCGCTTCGCCCCTGTGGTCAGGCCCGGAGGCGGCTCATGAACCCGATGAGCGCGGTGCGTCTGGGGCTGCCAGCGGACACCCACCTGGGACGTGGGTTGCGTCTTCTCTACTGGCGCCTGCTGCCGCGCTCGCTCAAGGTTGTTCATCCGTGGGTTCTGAACGCGCTGGCGCAGGACAAGCCCGCCGTGCGTTTCGTCCAGGTCGGCTCGAATGATGCAGGCTATGGTGATCCGCTGCGCTATCACATCCTGCACAGCGGTTGGCGTGGCCTGATGATCGAACCGTTGCCATTCGTGTATCAGCGGTTGCGCCAGCGCTACGCCGGAATGGACGGCCTGTGTTTCGAGAATGTGGCCATCGATCGCGAGCCCGGCGAGCGGGTGTTTTATCACCTGCGTCCTGACAGCGATCCGAGCCTGCCGCCGTGGTACGACCAGCTCGGCTCGTTTCTCAAGGACAATGTCCTCAAGCATGCCCCCGACCTGCCGGATATTGCCACGCGTCTGACCCAGACCGTGGTGCCCTGCATGTCCTTCCAGCAGGTTTGCGAGCGCAACGGTATCGAGCAGCTGGATGTGCTGCATATCGATGCCGAAGGCTACGATGCAGCCATACTGGCAAGTGTGGATCTGGCCCGCTTTGCACCCGCGGTAGTGTTGTTCGAGCACAAGCATCTGAGCGCTGCGGACTATGCCGCGTGCCTGGACCAGCTGACCTCAGCCGGCTATCTGTGCAACGCGGACAAGATCGACACGCTGGCGCTGCGGCGTGACGTGCTGTCGCGCAGCGAAACGCTTCAGCGGGCCTGGCAGCGCGCCCGGCGGCGGCTGCATGCAACGCCTGAGCAAGCTGTGGCAGGAGGGCGTGAATGCCGCAGGTCAGCGTAATCCTGCCGACCCGCAATCGGGCCGCGACGCTGGCCCGCGCGGTGCGTTCGGTGCTGGCACAGAGCTACCGTGATCTGGAGTTGCTGGTGGTCGATGACGGCTCCACTGACAACACTGCCGAGCTGCTGCAATGCTTCGACGATCCGCGATTGCGGGTGCTCAAGCACCCGCCACCGCATGGTGCGGCGGCGGCGCGCAACTTCGCGGCCGCTCAGGCGCGCGGCGAATGGCTGGCCTTTCAGGACAGCGATGATGAATGGCTGGTCGACAAGCTGTACCGTCAGATGCGCGAAGTTGAGCGTGATCCGGCGGTTGATCTGCTGTGTTGCGGATACCTGATTCAGCCTCATGATGCGCAGCCGGTGCGGTACCAGGGGGCGGACACACGCATGCAGCGCGGTGAGTGGGGTGATGACAACATCGCCCGGTTCAGTTTCATCACCCCGACCTGGCTGCTGCGTCGCTGCGTGTTCGAGGCACTGCAAGGCTTCGATCAGCAGATGCCCAATCTGGAGGACTGGGAGTTCTCTTTCCGCCTTTACAAGCAGGCGCGTATCCGGGTGCTGAATGAACCGTTGGTGCTCAAACACGGTGCGCCAGACAGCCTCAACTGGGACGCCCGCGCGCGTCAGCAGAGCCTGCAGTTGATCCTGTCGCGCCACCGCGATCTGTGGGCCGGGCAACCGCAGGTCCGGGCCGGGCTGCTACGGGAGCTGGGCCACTGGTACGCGCGCACCGGCGAGATGGGCGCTGCACGACAGCATTTCAGGGCGGCCTGGCAGGCCTGTCCGCGCTCATGGCGCAATCTGCTGACGCTGCTGGCGGCATTGGGCGGGCATGCCGGCTATGCACTGCTGCAGCGTCTGCGTGGAGTGCGGGCATGAGCGATCCGCGTGTCAGTGTGATTTTGCCCACCCTGAATCGCAGCGAATTGCTGCGTCGTTCGATCACCAGCGTGTTGCAGCAAAGTTACCGTGATCTGGAGCTGATCGTGGTTGATGATGGCTCCAGCGAGGATATTGCAGCGCTGGTGGCCTCGTTCGATGATTCGCGGGCGCGGGTCATCCGGCATGAGCAGTGCCGTGGGCCTGGCGCGGCCAGAGCCACCGGACTGGCCGCCGCAAGAGGTGACTATCTGGCCTTTCAGGACAGTGACGATGAGTGGCTGCTGAACAAGCTTGATGACCAGGTGCGTGAGCTGGACGCCTGTGGAGCGCAGGTCGGAGCCGTGTTCTGCGGCTGGATTCGCTATTGTCTGGACGAGCGCGTGTGGGTCTATCCCTATCCGCAACTGCGCAAGCTGATTGCCACGGACATGCGCAGTGCGGTGCGTTTTCATGACAAATGGTTCACCCAGACCTGGCTGGTTCGACGTGACGTCTTCGAACGCATCGGCGGCTTCGATGCGGCCTTGCAGATCTGGGACGATTGGGATGCCATGCTGCGGCTCAGCCAGGTTTGTGAAATTCGATACTGTGATGCGTATCAGGTGGTGTCCTATGTCACGCCGGGAAGCGTCACCGACAATCTGCCGCGCCGCATCGCATCGATAGAAACCCTGATCCAGCGGCACCAGGACAGTGGCGACCGGGCTTTGCTGGGCCGACTTCACTACATGCTGGCGCGCTACCGCATCATCAACGGCCAATACAGTGCGGCCTGGCGCGCGCTGCTGCCAGCTCTGAGCACTACGCCGGCCAGCCCCAAGGTCTGGTTCACCGCGGGCATGCTGTTGCTTGGCTTGCGGCCGATGCAGTACATCTGGCGTGAGCCTGGCGCCGGTGGCAAGGACAGCTGAACGATGCAACACAAGACCGCAGCGGTTCGCGTGATTACCTTTGGGACCTTCGATTTGTTCCATTATGGCCACCTGCGCCTACTCGAGCGCGCGCGCGCACACGGCCAAAGTCTGATTGTCGGCTTGTCCACGGATGAGCTGAACGAATTCAAGAAGGGACGCAAACCGGTTTACGCGTATCCGGAGCGCGAGGCTATTCTGCGCGGCCTGCGCGTGGTTGATCAGGTCTTCGCCGAGGAGTCGCTGGATGCCAAGGCGGACTACATCCGTGAGCAACAGGCCGACATCCTGGTGATGGGCGATGACTGGCGCGGCCGCTTTGATCACCTGGCCGACATCTGCGATGTGGTGTACCTGACGCGCACGCCATCGATTTCGACCACCGCAACGATCGAACGCATTCAGAGCTGAACGGAGGCAGGATGAACAACGCGCGCACCTCACTGGATTTCCAAAGTTTCTGGAGTCAGCGCTATGCCACCCGTCAGTGCGCCTGGATGACCCGCGTGCTGAGCCAGCGCGCGGGCGCGTTGATCGCCTGGCTAGCCTGGCGTGGGGGGCGCAGCGCCAATCAGGTCACGCTGGTGGGCCTGCCGATCACCCTGGCTGCCTGCGCCGTTTATCTGGGCGCTGAATCCAGCTCGGGCGCGCTGCTCAGCATGCTGCTGTTTCAGCTCGCCTTCGGGTTTGACTGTGCCGACGGCCAGCTGGCGCGTGCCACGGCCAGCAACAGCGATTTTGGCGGGTGGCTGGATGTCAGCGTGGATTACGCCCGCAATGCAGCGATTGCCATGACCCTGCTGCTGTTCCTGCTGTCCAGTGAGGTGTCGGCCTATCTGGCTGCGCTGGCCGTGCTGATTTACAGCAGCGGCGAGCTGATCAACCTGCATACGGTCACCTACGTCAACCGGGGTGACTTTCAGGCGCATGGCCTGAGTGGCACGCGCAACCGCCTGCGGGTGCTGTTGCTGGCTTTCAAGGACACGCCGGTTGTGCTGCTGTGCATCGGTGTGTTGTGGTGGTGGCCACAAGGGCTGCTGGTGTATCTCGCCGGCCTGGGCTTGCTGCATCTGCTAGTGGCGACAGTTCAGGCCCGCGCCCGCCTGATTCCCCGACATTGAACGGTGCCTGACATGGCTATCGGCAACCGCAGTTTCCGCAAGATCCTGGCCGCACCGTTTCAGCGGCGGCATTACGTCGCGCTGATCAACATGATGCGTGTCTACCCGGCGTTCTTTGACAACCTGTGGCGGTATTTCACCGCGCGTGGTGACTACCCACATACGCTCACGGTCAGGACGCCGTGTGGCCCAATCCCGATCACGCTGTACTCGCATCATGATTTGCTCACGGTCAACGAGATTTTCTGCCGCGAGGATTATGCTGCGGATGAACAGCTTGAGTACGTGCTCGATCTGGGATCCAACATCGGCATCAGCGCCACCTATTTTCTGACCCGCAACACGCGCAGCCAGTGCATCCTGTACGAGCCTGATCCACGCAATGTGGCGCGTCTTGAGCAGGCGTTGCAGCCGTGGCGTTCGCGCTACACGCTGGTCCAGGCGGCTGTGGCGGCACAGGCCGGTGAGTTCGACTTCGGCGTCGAATCCAGTGGGCGCTATGGTGGCCTGGGTGTTGTTACCGGCCAGAGCATTCGCGTGCGTTGCGACGAAATCAACGCGGTGATCGAACACGCGCTTCGCTCGTTTCCGCGTATCGACATCCTCAAGATCGATACCGAAGGGGTCGAGATCGAAACCGTCGAGGCCATCCGTCCGGATCTGGCCGCACGCATCCGTTGCATTTACATCGAGGCAGCGCCGCAGGCGCGGCTGCATCCGCAGCGCTTCGAGCAGTATCAGTACGGCACCGTCTGCCAGTTGCGGGCCAGACCGTGACCGGCGTGCGTGTGCTGCACGCCACCGAGACACTGGTCGGCGGCGTTGCGACCTACCTGAATATCCTGCTGCGTGATCAGGTTCAACGCTATGGCGCCGACAACGTGGCCCTGTTCTGCCCGCGCGCGCACCGACATCATCTAGCTGCAGACCTGGGCGAATGCATTGCCGTGTATGACACCGACCTGGGCCGCAACGCGTCCGGCATGCTGGCGCTGGCGCACAGCCTGCGGAGGGTCGATCGACATTTCGCGCCGAGCCTGGTGCATTTGCACAGCAGCTTTGCCGGTGCCCTGGGGCGTGTCGCGTTGCCGCAGGCGCCGCGCCGGGTGATTTACAACCCGCATGGCTGGTCGTACACCATGACCACCTTGCAGGCGTGGCAGGCACGGTTGTACTCCGCGCTGGAGCGCCAGCTGCTGCGCCGCTGTGCTGCCGTCATCGCAGTGTCGCGCACCGAACACGAGGAGGCCGTGCGGGCGGGGCTTGCGCCAGCGCGGATTCATACGGTGCTGTCCGGTCTGCCGGCGCTCAGCGAGACGCCACCGCGGGTCGAAACTTCAGCGCGTATCCAGCTGGTGTTTGCAGGCCGGGCCACGGCCCAGAAAGGCCTCGATTGGCTGATGCAGGTGATGCGGCAGCTTGAGGATGTCGCGCTGGATTTGCGTGTCTTCGGTGCCGATGCCGCGCAGTGTGGTGAGGTGCCGGATAATGTTCAGGTGTTGGGCTGGCGCAGCGCCGAGGACTTGACCGTGGCGCTGAGCCAGGCCGACGCCCTGGTCATGCCGTCGCGCTGGGAGGCGTTCGGATTCTCCGCGGTGGAGGCGATGCGCCTGGGCGTGGCGGTCCTCGCAAGCACGCGTGGCGCCCTGCCCGAACTGGTTGTCGATGGGCACACCGGTGTTCTGTTCTCACTGGATCAGCCTGAAACGCTGATGCAGGTGTTGCGGGGCACCTCACGCGAGACTTATCGCGCCTGGGGGCGTGCCGGTCAGGCCCGCTTTCATGAATGTTTCGAGGCCAGGCTGATGTGCCGGGGCGTCGACCAGGTGTACCGCGATGTGGTGGCTGCACAGGCCACGGGAAACGGGTTGGCCAATGTCCGCTAAGCCGGTTGTCTTGTATCTGCTCAAGCATGCCGAAATTGGCGGCGCGCCTTTGCATGTCGTGCAACTGGCGACACGGATGCGTGCGGATTATGACGTCCATCTGTGCATCGGCCAGGCCGGTCCCGTGACCGAGCAGGCCCGCCAGGCCGGGCTTACGGTCCATCTGGTGGAGGCGCTGGGCGAGCCGGTTTCCTTGAGTGGCATGCGCCGCATCGCCGGCGCGCTCGATGCGGTTGTGGCGCAGGTCAAGCCCGATCTGGTGCATGTGCATTCGACCTTTCTCGGCATCGTGGCGCGCTGGATCTGCAGTCGTCGCGCGCTGCCCTGTGTACTCACCGTTCACGGCTGGAATTTCGTGCCGGGCATACCGTGGCGGCGACGTCTCGCCGCCTGGGTACTGGAATTTGCGGTGGCGCGTCTGCGCGATCCCTACGTGATCTTGGTCAGTGACTATGATCGCCGTGTTGCGCGGCGTGCTTTGCTCATGCCCGAGGCGCGTATGCAGGTCATACACAACGGCGTGCCGGATCGCGCAGTGCCTGAACGGCGGCCTGCATGCGGGCGCGTGCGCCTGCTCATGGTGGCGCGTTTTGTCGAGCAGAAGGACCATGCCTTGCTGATCAGGGCCCTGCACCGGGTGCAGGGTGATTGGCAGCTGGAACTGGTCGGCCAAGGGGAGACGCTGGATCACGTCCGCGCGCTGGCAGACGAGCTTCCGCCGGATCGGGTTCGGTTTATCGGTCAGCGCGATGATGTGCCGGCCTTGCTCGCAAGTTCCGATATCTTCCTGCTGATCAGTCACCATGAAGGTTTGCCGTTGTCGATCATCGAAGCGATGTCGGCGGCCATGCCGGTGCTTGCGACCGCTGTTGGCGGCGTTGATGAGCTGGTTCAGGACGGGCTGACCGGTCTGCTGCATCGCGCGGGTGATGAGACCGATCTGGCGCTCAAACTGCAGCGTTTGATTGATGATCCGGCACTGCGTCAGCGCCTCGGCGAGGCAGGACGTGCCCGTTATCAGCAGTGCTTTACCGAATCAGCCATGCTGGCGGCGACGCAAACCGTGTACCGTCGTATGCTTGCTCCCGCTTCGCCCTGACCCATGCACGAATATCCGATGTCGACCGCCACGTTCAGTTCAGTGCTCCGGCCCGCGCCGGTGTGGCAGCTGCCGCGATCGGCATCCGGCTGGTTGCTCGCGGCGTGCCTGTTTTTCGTGCCGTTGACCTCGTATCGCGTGATCTCGGTGATCTCCTATTGTGATGTGCTGTTTGTTGCCGCAGTGCTGGCTGGCATCGTGGAGCGTGTTGTGCGCGGCGAGGTGCAGCTCAATCGCTTCGAGGCGCGCATCGCGCAGGTGTACATGGCGGTGGCGGCCGTGTTCGTGGTGTGCTTTCTGGTCAATGCCATCGAGCACAGCCTGGAGGGTTACCAGTTCCAGCAGCAGCGTCCGCTCGGGGTGCCCGGCAAGTTGCCGGAGACCGCCACACTGCTGTTTGGCGGCAGCGCACCGCAAAATCCGTTGTTCCTGATTTTTCTGATCAATACCGTGGCTGTGCCGTTGAGCATGCTGGTACTGCCGCGGCGTGATCTGGCCGAGATGCGTTTCCTGGTCCTGGCCTGGTCGGCAGGCTGTCTCTACGGTGCCGGCTATGCGGTGGCCTATGTCAAAGGCTATTTGCCGGGGGTATATGACTGGAGCTGGGTGCATCTGCGTAGGGCAACCGGGCTGACGGCACACGCCAACGTGCTGGGGCTGAGTTCGGTCATGGCCATGCCGGGACTGTTCATGATCCTGTTTTCGCGTGCCCCGGCCTTGCTGCGGGCGGCCGTGTTACCGCTGTTCTGGCTCATATGGCTGGCCGTCGACTACTCCGGCTCGCGTGCGGCTGCGGGTGCCTTTTTCCTGTTCCCGCTGGTTTATCTGTCGATGCTGGCTGGCAGCTGGAGCAAACGTTTGCAGACCGGGGTCGTGTTGGCGTCGGTTGGATTGCTGATGTGGGCAGGCCTGGTGTTTCTGTACCGTGGTGGAGAAGGGGTTTTGCATCGGGTGCGTTTTGGTGGGTTGTCGTCCAATGCGGCCCGGGATCTGATCAATCGCTTGTCCTGGGAGCAAGCGATGGAGTCGCCGCTGTTCGGCACCGGCTTTCAGGTGCTGCGCATCGCGCACAATATTTTTCTGCAGATTTTTCATGCGGCAGGTCTGGTCGGGCTGCTCGCCTATCTGGTGCTGATGTTGCTGCCACTGGGGCTGCTGTTGCGCGCCAGCGTGCAGCTTCCGCCGAGCTTGCGTGGCCTGGTTGCGGCGATTGCAACCGCGATGAGCGTGGTGATTACCCTGTCGATCTTCAAGCCCAGCCTGACCGATTTGAGCACGTCGATCGTGTTTGCGCTCACGCTTTATCTGGTTGTTCTGCTGCATGCGCGCAGCGCCATGCCGCGGCGGATCCCCCGGGCCTAGTGCGCGTTGGGTGAGTTGAAACCGCGCACCACGGTGAGCAGGATGATGGCCAGGTCAAACCACACCGACCAGTTCTTGATGTAGAACAGATCATGTTCGATGCGCTGGCGAACGGCATCCAGGTTGCTCATGTCGCCGCGCCAGCCGTTGACCTGGGCCCAGCCGGTGATCCCGGGTTTAACCTTGTGGCGCAGCACGTAACCGGCGATCTGGGTGCTGAATTTGTCGTTGATCGAGACCGGCTGCGCGCGCGGCCCGACGATCGACAGGCGACCCTGAAGCACGTTGATGAACTGCGGGAATTCATCCAGGCTGGTGCGGCGCAGGAATCGCCCGACCCGGGTCACACGCGGGTCGTTGCGTGTGGCCAGGGTGACTTGTCCGCCCGGCTCTTCGTGAACCTGCATGGTGCGGAATTTGTAGATGGTGATGACATGGCCGTTCCAGCCATGGCGCTTCTGCTTGAAGATCACCGGGCCAGGTGAGCCGAGTTTGACCGCGAGCGCAATCACCAGCATCAGCGGCGCGACCAGAATCAGAATCAGGCAGGCCAACACGCGATCTTCCACGGCTTTGACGAAACGATTGATCCCGTCGGTCGGCGCCTTGTTCAGGGTGACCGTCGGCAGGCCTGCAATATCCTTCACTTTCTGGTTGAGCAGCGCGTAATCCAGCGTGTCGGGCACGATGCGGAAATCGTAGGTCGAGCGTGTGATCAGGTCCGAGAACTCCTCGATCCTGTGCGTCATGCGTCCGGGCAGGGCAAACCAGATTTCGTCCGGGCGCACGGCCTGTGAGTTCAGATAGGTCGCCAGCTCGTCCAACTCGCCCAGATAAGGGATCGGCAGCGACGCCGCAGGTTCGCCCTCATGGGCGGCGAAATACCCGAGTACGCACAGCCCGGCGGAAGGGGTGCGGTGAATCTTGGCCACCACATGCTTGGCCAGGCTGCCACTGCCGACCACCACGATGTTGCGGTTGTCGATACCGCTGGTGGCCAAGCGGTGGTAGGCACTGGCGATGAGCAGACGGCTGAGCATCATGCCACCCAGCGCGCTGAAGCCCCAGCTCGCCAGCCAGACGCGCGAGATCAGAATATTGGTCTTGGTCAGAACCGCGACCACACTCAGCAACATGGCGATGGTGACCCAGGCCGAGACCAGCTGCACCAGCTCGGGCACGATGCTTTCACTGCGCTGGGCGCGGTACAGGCCGAAGCGGTGAAAGACCCAGGGTGTCATCATCAGGGTCAGCAGCACCGCGACCCAGTAGCTGGAGGGGATCGGCCAGATTTGCGGTTCACGCAGCCCGTCGAGAGTGAAGGCGCAGGCATAGGCGCTGGCCAGTATCACGAGCAGATCCAGAACCATCTGGAACCACGGGCGCAGATGTATCAACTCCGGCAGCAGGCGCGGAATCAATCGGCTGTTATTGATGTGGACCGGCTGACGGGTCACTTGTCTCGCAGTCATCCTGGCTGGGGCCTCTGGTGGTGAAGGGCCATGCGACATGCGTGTCTCCTGGTATTAGCCTAACCCAAGCAGGCGCCGACTGCGCGCCGCTTGTCCCAGAACAAACTCCCGGTCGTCGTGAAATTCTTCGGCGATGCGCGTCGCGAAGGCTGTCGATACCGGCGCAACCTCGGCCTGCTTCAGATTGGCCTGGCGCAGGCGGTAAAGCAGCTGGTTGCGTCCGCGCAGTCCGAGTTGCTGACGCAGGCGGTGGTAAAGGGTCATCAGGACAGCGGGCGGGCGCAGGTTGAGCAATCGGGCGATCAGCGCATTGCGATGCTGCTTGGCCTCACCCACCGGCGCGTAACGGTCCAGTTCAATGGGCGATACACCGATAAAGGTTTGCACGGCGCGAAAATAATCTGCGGGTGCGCGGGTCCAGTCATCCAGCCACAGCACGCACACCTGCTCGGGCGGGAAAACGGTGAGAAAACGCTGCACATGTTCGGCGAAGCGCGCGCTGCGAGGATAGTCCAGCAGGCGGGCGTCCGGGCAGCTGCGGGGGAGCTGCTCGCCGCTCTGGCGCGGCGTGCTCAGCGCCCAGGCGGTTTCCAGCGAGGTTTCGGTTTCTACACCGTGGTAAAGCATTTCGTTGTGATACGAACGCAGGAACGCCAGATGATCACGCAGCAGGATCAGGATGCGGGCCTGGGGGTTAAAGGCATGAATGCGCTGGGCTGCCTGTTCGGATAGCAAAGACAGCACGGAGCCGTCACCGACCACACAGTCGTCAGCCAGGTCGCGGTAGTTGTCGAGGTATTGCGCGTGCGTGATGGCGCGCTTCCATTTGAGATCCTGGCCGAAATAATGCGGTTCCTTGGCCACACCAAAAGCGATGCGCGGGTTCTGCGACAGATAGCTGACCCAGGCGGTGGTGGCGCATTTGGGTGCGCCAACCATAAAAAACGTCGGGCCACGCGGCTGGGTGCTCACGCCGGTGCACCTGAGGCCTTGTGGAACTGCGCGCGCGCATGCTGGTAGATGGCGATGTCGGGGGCGCACAAGGCTTCGATGCGCGCCATCAGGGCCGGTTCGATGCGTGTATCGCGCTGATCGGCGTGACGCTGGTTCTCATGACCGATACGCAGGCGCAACCCCAGTGTTTCGTGCATGCGCTGGCGAAAGTCAGCCAGGTCATCAAGAAAGCCGACCACGCTGAACTTGTCCAGATTGTTCTTGGCGCGCTCGATCTCCGAGGCCTCATCGCTGGCTGGCAGATGGAACGGTCCAGCGAAATACTCCACGTAGCGACGGCCGAGATGAGCCGCTGCGGGGGTGTCGAGAAACGCCTCCAGACTCATGTCGGTGGAGAAGTAGTCATCCGGTCTGCGCGCATGGAAATAGTGCGAGACAAAACGTTCAACAGGGTCGCGCAGCAAGGTGACAAAGGCGTAGCTGGCATGGAACTGACGGTGGGCGTTTTCGCTGAAGGCGACATGCGCGGAGATGCAGCGCACCTGACGCAGCATCAGGTAGATCAGCATGCTTTCACGAAAGCGCATGGCGTGCGTCCAGCGCTCGGCAAAGCTGCCGTCCGGATGCATGACCTCAGCCATCTGAAAGGTCGCTTGCGTGTCGACCGTGGCCTGAGACAGCAGATAGCGCAAACGCAATGCCCGGCCGATCGAGGTGCCGCCACATTTGGGGACGTGATGAAACACCACCGGCGGCGGTAGCATGCGCTGGCTTAAGGTGTGGCGCCAGATCTTGACTCGGTCCACCCAGCTCATCGGGAACTCCTTGCGGTTGCGTGAACCGTCTGCATCAGTGCCATCAGTACGACCAGGGTCGCCGCATAGGCCGGGATGTAAAAGTTGAACTCCACGGTGGCGTGGAGCAGGCCGGCCGTGGACACCATGCAGAAACTCGCCGCATAGGCGCGGTATAGCAGCCGTTTACGGCCGAGATTTCGTAGCGCCAGCAGCAGGTGGTAGGCGAACAGCGCGGCGAGCAGAACGGCGCCTAAAGCGCCGGCTTCGATGGCCAGCTGGAGGAAATCGTTGTGCGCGTAGTTTGCGCCGTGACGCAAAATGGCCGGGCGCACCCCTTCCTGCAAATAGACGTAGCTGCCCATGCCCGCGCCCTGAGGCCAGGAGGCCTGTAGCAGCTCCAGCGACATCTGATTAACGAGTGTGCGATTTTCCTGCGAGAGGTCAGTGGATTCGATGCGAGCCA
>JASBUL010000120.1 GCA_030147945.1 Oceanococcus sp.
GGTCCAGGCGTTGCATCAGCATCCGCAGTTCTTACTGAGCGTCGCCACGGATGCGCCCGGTTCCAGCCTGATTGGTGCGGACAGCGGCGAACTGGCCGGCGTGGGGCGCAATGCCGTGCTGCTGACCGATCAGCTGGATCAGGCCGCTACCCAGTGCGACGTGGTCATCGATTTCAGTCGCCCGCAAGGCACCCTGTTGCTGGTCGAGGCGCTGGCCGCCAGTGATGTCGCCCTGGTCACCGGGACAACCGGGCTGGCGGCGGACGAGCAGGCCAAACTGCTTGAACTGGCGCAGTCGCGCCCGGTGGTGCAGGCGGCCAATTTCAGCGTTGGCGTCAATGTCTGCGTCAAGCTGACCGAAATGGCGGCGCGCATCATGCACGGCATGGCCGACATCGAGATCATTGAAGCACACCACAAGCACAAGGTTGATGCGCCATCCGGTACCGCTTTGCGTCTGGGCCAGGCCGTGTGCGATGCGCTGGATCAGAATCTCGATGAGGTGGCGGTCAAGAGCCGGGATGGCAACATCGGGCCGCGCCCTGACGGCACCATCGGCTTTTCGACGGTGCGTGGTGGCGACATCGTGGGTGAGCACACGGTGCTGTTCGCAGCCGAAGGCGAGCGCGTCGAAATCACCCACAAAGCCAGTTCCCGCATGAACTTTGCCACCGGTGCGGTACGCGCGGCGGCTTGGTTGCGCGAACAGCCTGCCGGTCTTTACGACATGACCCACGTGCTGGGGCTTGAGTGAGCGAAGCGACGCCGGTGGTCTCCCCGTGCATCGGGGTTTGCGAGCTCAGCGACGAGGAGATTTGCCTGGGTTGCGGGCGCACTCTGCAGGACATCGCGGTGTGGTCCGGCGCAGATGAGGCGCGCCGTCGTGAGATTGCCGAACAGGCCCGACGCCGCCTGATACAGGACGCCGCCACCGGCGGCATACAAGGACAAACACAAACATGAGTCGTGAGCGATCACTGCGCAGCAATTTTGATTTTGCCAAAAGCGTGGAAGTGCGCTGGGGCGACATGGACACGCTGGGCCATGTCAATAACGCCAAGTATCTGACCTATACCGAAAGCGCGCGCATCGCGTTCTTCGATGAGGTGTTTGCCGGCGACGAGAGCTTCATGAATGGCCAAGGCCCTATCCTGGCCGGTATCAGTTGCAACTACCATCAGCAGGTGCACTATCCGGCCATGCTGGAAGCGGCGGTGGGGTTCAAACGCATGGGCACCAGCAGCCTGGTACTGGCCTGTCCGATTTTCCTGCGCGGTCAGGACGAGGCGGTGGCGGACGTCGAAACCACCTTGGTGTGGTTCGATTACAAGGCGCAAAAGCCCATGCCCGTACCGCAACGCTTGCGTGACCGCTTCGGGGTGTAGCTAGCTGAGCTGGCGAAATTCCAGGCTGGGCACCGAGTCCAGCCACGCGGCATCAAAATCATCGCGCAGGTTGTGCGCGCCGATCGGGTCATCTGCCGCATAACTGCTGATCAGATTGTCCGGGTGATTGCGCTGCAAATGCGCTTTGCGATCGGCGATCCACCAGTCGTGTGTAAAGCCATGCTGGCTGCTGCTCGGTTCATGCACGCTAAAGCGTGAACCCAGGCGACGCAGTAGCGCAATGAACAGATCGGCATGGGGGCGCGCGCGGCGCGCCTCGCTGACCAGCACTTTGACCTTCAGTCGGCGCTCGTCCAGAAGTTGGTACTTGAGCGCATCCAGCAGCTGCGTATCACGAAACAACGCGGGTTCCATAGCCATGGTGGCGATGTACAGGCTGCCGCGTGCACGCCCCACAAGCTCGATGGCCGCATCGCGCAAGGCAATGCGGCCCTCCACAGCCTGAGTGCGCGTCTCGCTCACAGCGCCTTGGCTTGCTCGACGGCGTTGCCGATGTAGCTGGCCGGGGTCATCGCTTTGAGGCGTGCCTTGGCCTCATCGGGCATATCCAGACCATCCACGAAGGTGGCCAGCTGATCGGCCGTGATGCGCCGTCCGCGGGTCAGTGCCTTGAGTTTTTCATACGGTTGTTCAATGCCGTAGCGGCGCATGACGGTCTGAATCGGCTCGGCCAGCACTTCCCAGTTGGCGTCCAGATCGGCGGCCATGGCATCGGCGTTGGCTTCCAGCTTGCCCAAGCCCTTGTTGAGGGCCTGGAAGGAGATCACCATGTGACCGATGCCCACGCCCAGATTACGCTGCACGGTGGAATCGGTCAGGTCACGCTGCCAACGGGAAATCGGCAGTTTTTCCGCCAGATGGCTGAGCAGACCATTGGCGATGCCCAGATTGCCCTCGGCGTTTTCGAAATCGATCGGGTTGACCTTGTGCGGCATGGTCGATGAGCCGACTTCGCCTTCCACGGTTTTCTGGCGGAAGTAGCCCAGTGAGATATAGCCCCAGATGTCGCGCGACAGATCAATGATGATGGTGTTGATGCGGATCAGGGCGTGGAAGTACTCGGCCATGTAATCATGCGGCTCGATCTGGGTGGTGCCGGGATTCCAGGTCAACCCCAGGCTGCCCACCACGGTGCGTCCCAGGGCATCCCAGTCGACATCCGGATAGGCGGCGTAATGCGCGTTGAAGTTGCCCACCGCGCCGTTGATCTTGCCCAGAATCTCGACCTTGGCGAGCTGCTCGCGCTGACGCCGCAAGCGGTGTACGAACACACCGATTTCCTTGCCCATGGTGCTGGGCGAGGCCGGCTGGCCGTGGGTGCGCGACAGCAGCGGCTGCTCGGCCAGATCGTGGGCCAGCGAGGTCAGCTTGTCGATCAGGCCATCCACGTACGGCAACACGCAGTCGCGTCGCGCGGTATCCAACATCAGGGCATAAGCCAGATTGTTGATGTCTTCCGAGGTGCAGGCGAAATGGATGAACTCCATGTTCTGGGCCAGCTCCGGAATCAGTTTGATTTTCTCCTTGAGAAAATACTCGATCGCTTTGACATCGTGATTGGTGGTGTCCTCGATGGCTTTGACACGTTGAGCGTCTTCCATCGTGAACTTGTTGAACACATCGTCGAGTTTTTGATTGGCCTCGTCGTCGATCGCGGCGACTTCATCGATACCCGGCGTCGCGGCCAGTGTTTGCAGCCAGCGGATTTCAACCAGCAGGCGATGGCGGATCAGGCCGTACTCGGAGAAGATCTCGCGCAGTTCCCAGGTTTTGTCAGCGTAGCGTCCGTCGATCGGGGACAGAGCAGTCAAGGCATTCAGGCGCATGAAGAATCGTGTTGTAAAGTCAGACCCGCTATTCTAGTCGATCGGCCCGTTCGGCTGTGGCGGGAACCTTCTGCCGGTTCCGTCTCTCCAAGCTCACAATTTGCTCAAGACACCCTGCACGTGAACGAAAACACTCTGTACCGACTGCTCAGTTTGCTGGGCGCTTTGATCTGCGCCGGCGCGATGGGTTTTGCGCTCTACCTTCAGCACGTGCAGGGCCTGGAGCCATGTTCCATGTGTGTGTTTCAGCGTGTGGCCATGATCGCCGCCGGGGTGTTTTTTCTGCTGGGCGCGGTGCTCGGCCCGAGCGGCCTGGGGCGCATGATCTGCACCGGCCTGGCCGGTGTGTCGGCGCTGGCTGGCCTGGGCATTGCCGCCCGGCATGTGTGGCTACAGTCGCTGCCGGCTGATCAGGTGCCCGCCTGTGGTCCGGCGCTGAACTACCTGATGGAGGTTATGCCGCTGTGGGAGGTGGTGCAATCGATACTGCGCGGTGATGGCAATTGCGCGGTGATCGATTGGTCATTTCTCGGGCTGAGCCTGCCGGCATGGACAGGGGTGGGTTTCTTCCTGCTCGCGGACTGGGCGCTGATGTGTATCATCCTGCCCAGGATTCTGGCCCGCCGCCAGCACGCCAACGTCTAGGCATCACCAGGTTTTCAGTCCATTTCGCACGAGTCCAAACATGTCCTTCGCCACCACTGATCTTTCCGACAAATACACTCACGCGGTGCAGGTCGCCGATCCGATCTTTCGTGATTATGGCGGTAAGCTGGCGTTTCACGGGCCGGCCAAGACCTTGAAGTTGTTTGAAGACAACACGCTGGTGCGGGCCAGTCTTGAACAACCGGGCGAAGGACGGGTACTGGTTGTTGATGGGGGTGGTTCCATGCGCTGCGCCCTGGTGGGCGATCAGCTCGGCGAGCTGGCGGTCAAGAACGGCTGGGCCGGTATTGTGGTCTATGGCTGCATTCGCGACTCCGCGGTGATCGCAACACAGGCGATTGGCGTCAAAGCCATGGCCACGCATCCGCGCAAGAGTCTGAAAAAGGGCGTCGGCGAAGAAAATCTGACGGTCAGCTTCGCCGGTCTGACGATCGCCCCGGGTGCCTGGGTGTACGCCGATGCGGACGGGATTGTGGTGAGCGCCGAGGAGCTGCAGCCGGCCTGAGCCATTGCGCGGGCAACTCGCGCGCCACATCCACCTCGCGCCATTGGCCGGGCTGCAAGGTATCCAGCGTTATGGGGCCGATGGCTGCGCGTATCAGGCGTAGGGTCGGATACCCCACCGCCGCGGTCATGCGCCGCACCTGGCGGTTGCGCCCCTCGCTGATCTGCAGCTCAACCCAGCAGGTCGGAATGCTTTTGCGCTCACGAATTGGCGGATCGCGGGGCCATACAGTCGGCGCTTGCATCAGCTGCGCCCGTGCCGGGCGGGTCATGCCATCCTTGAGCTCGACACCGCGGCGCAGCTGCTCCAGCGCGTTCGCACAGATTTCGCCTTCAAGCTGCACCCAGTAGGTTTTCGCCAGTTTGTGACGGGGTGAGCTGATCCGGTTCTGCAACACGCCGTCGTCGGTGAGCAGCATCAGGCCCTCGCTGTCGTAGTCCAGCCGGCCTGCCGGATAAACCTTGGCCACCTCGATGTAGTCGCCCAGTGTCCGCTTGTCGCCAGATGCAGAAAATTGCGACAAGACCTGAAAGGGTTTGCAAAAGGCTAGGGTCGGCAGGGCGCTCTCCTGGACAAATCAAGCGTTGTATAATCGAACGGATAACTCGACGATGTCGAGCGTTGTCAGGTCTGCTCACGGAGGGCTGTTTGACCCGGCAGCCCGATGCACGATCAGGCCAAGGTATCCGATTCCAATTGTCTGCCCGTTTGCCACCAGATGGGTAGACGCGACACTGGCTCTGCCAGCTCATGGGCGTTACGCCCGGCAAACAAAGAGGACTTTAGTCAATCATGACACGCGACGAGCAAATCAAAGCCCTTGAGAAGGATTGGGCAGAAAACCCCCGCTGGAAAAACGTCAAGCGCGGCTACTCCGCCGCTGACGTGGTCCGTCTACGCGGTAGCATCCAGCCGGAATATACCCTGGCCCGCCGTGGTGCGGAAAAGCTCTGGGACAAGGTCAATGGTTCGGCCAAGAAAGGCTATGTAAACGCCTTCGGCGCAATTACCGCGGGCCAGGCCATGCAGCAGGCCAAGGCCGGTCTGGAAGCGGTTTATCTGTCAGGTTGGCAGGTCGCCGCGGATGGCAACACCTCCGAAACCATGTATCCCGACCAGTCGTTGTACGCCTACGACTCGGTTCCGACCATGGTTCGCCGCATCAACAACACCTTCAAGCGCGCCGATGAGATTCAGTGGAAGAACATCGCTGACGGCAAGATGGCTGAAGAAGATGCCATTGATTACTTCCTGCCCATCGTGGCCGACGCCGAGGCCGGCTTCGGCGGTGTTCTGAACGCCTATGAGCTGATGAAGAACATGATCGCCAACGGTGCCGCCGCGGCTCACTTCGAAGACCAGCTGGCGGCGGTCAAGAAGTGCGGCCACATGGGGGGCAAGGTGCTGGTGCCGACTCAGGAAGCGGTGCAGAAACTGGTTGCGGCGCGCCTTGCCGCTGATGTGATGGGCGTGCCCACCATTGTTCTGGCCCGGACCGATGCCGAAGCGGCCAATCTGCTGACCAGCGATTTCGATGACAATGACAAACCGTTCGTCACCGGAGAGCGCACCAGCGAGGGTTTCTACCGGGTCAAGAATGGCCTGGAGCAGGCAATCAGCCGCGGTGTGGCCTATGCGCCCTATGCGGATCTGGTGTGGTGTGAAACCGGCACGCCGGACATCGGCTTTGCACGTGAATTCGCCCAGGCGGTGCATGCGGAATGCCCGGGACAGCTGCTGTCCTACAACTGCTCGCCGTCCTTCAATTGGAAGAAAAACCTGTCCGATTCGCAGATCGCATCCTTCCAGGAAGATCTGTCGGCGCTGGGCTACAAATTCCAGTTCATCACCCTGGCGGGCATCCACGTCAATTGGTACCGCACCTTCGATTTCGCGTACAACTACGCACGTGGCGAAGGCATGAAGCATTACACCGAGATGGTTCAGGAGCCGGAATTCGCGTCGCGCGAGCGCGGTTACACCTTCGTCTCACATCAGCAGGAAGTGGGCGCGGGTTATTTTGACGACGTAACCACGGTGATCCAGGGCGGTCAGTCCTCGGTCAAGGCGCTGGAAGGCTCGACCGAAGAAGAGCAGTTCTAACGCGCTACAGGCGCAGATCCTGACAATCAGGCCCGCGGTGGACCCACCGCGGGCTTTTTTATGACCTGGCCTACCAGCTGCCGGTATTGGGCATATCGACCCACGGCTGTTGCGGTGGCAGCGGATCACCGGCTTGCAGCAGTTCGATGGAAATGCCATCAGGTGAACGCACAAAGGCCATATGACCGTCACGCGGCGGGCGGTTAATGGTTACACCACCGTCGGACAGCCGTTGACAGGCAGCGTAGATATCGTCGACCCGGTAGGCCAGATGGCCAAAATTGCGTCCGCCGTCGTAGCGCTCCTGCTGACCATTTTCATCCGGCCAGTTGTAGGTCAGCTCGACCATGGGGCCTTTTTTCTCGCGCGCGCGTTGAAGATCGTCCGGTGCGCTCAGGAACACCAGGGTGAAGCGCCCCTGCTCATGATCGTAACGATCAACTTCGACCAGGCCAAGCAGGTCGCAGTAGAAGTGCAGGGCGTCATCGAGGCTGGCGACGCGAACCATGGTGTGAAGATATTGCATCGGTGCGATAGTGCGCTGAGGGTGGACGCCTATGTTCGCACGCCTCAGCTCGCTTCGGGCGGCTCGCTCGGGCCGCTGCGACGCTGCGCGGTGAAGCGGCGCACATTGCGCTGGCTTGACTCCGGCGCGCGGCGCACCCTGTTGCGCCCCTGATCCTTGGCCAGGTAAAGCGCTTAATCGGCCCGGCGCAGCAGGTCCGTGGGAGTAATGTCGCCCGGGTGCAGTGACGCCAGGCCGATTGACACGGTCCAGCGCAAGGTCACCCCGGATGCCAGCGGCAGCTCTTTTTTCTGCAGCTCAAGGCGCAGGCGTTCGGCCGCTTCAGCGGCCTTGTGGCCATCGATTTGAGGCAGCAGCAGAACAAACTCTTCGCCCCCTATGCGGGCGGCGATATCGGTTTTGCGCATGAGCTGGCGCATGGTGTCACCGACGATGCGTAAAACCTGGTCGCCAACCGGGTGGCCGTGGGTGTCGTTGATCTGCTTGAAATGATCCAGATCAATCATCAGCAGCGCCAGGTCCTGATCGAAGCGCAGGGCGCGAGCGAACTCCTGCTCCAGCTCGGCCATGAAATGGCGCCGATTGAACAGACCGGTCAGACCGTCGGTACGCGCCTGCAGGCTGAGCTTGTCCTGTAGCGTCTTGCGATCCGTGATATCGGTGAACGCGACCACAACCTGCGGGTGGTCATCTTCATCACCGGGCATGGGGAAGGCGTCCACCTTGACCCATGTGGGCTGTGTCTGATGCGGATGCTCGATACCCAGCGTGGCATCGCGTATTGGTCGACCACTTTGTATCACCCGTTGAACCGGGAACTCCTGCGGTTCGAGTACGCGGAGATCTTCGTCGAGCAAGCGCCAGCTGCGGTTCAAAGGCACGCTGCGGTCGGCCTGAGACATGCCGAGCAGGCGTTTGGCTGTGGGGTTGCCGTACTCCACGCTGGTGTCATAGTTGTGCACCACAACCGCTGTCGGCAGATTTTCCAGCAGTTTTTTGAACTTGGTGCGACTGCGACGCAACGCCGCTTCGTTGAACTTCTGCTGGGTGATGTCCTGGATCATCGAGATGAAATGCAAAGGACGGTTGCTTTCGTCGCGCACGATGCTGACATCCAGCTGGATGTAAATGATGTGGCCGTGCCGGTGGAAATAGCGTTTTTCCATGCGATAGGTGTCGCGCTGGCCATCCAGCAGGGCCTGGACGTAGGCCAGATCGGCTTCCAGATCATCCGGATGGGTAATTTCCTGAAAGGTCAGGGCAGTCAACTCGGCTTCGCTGTAACCGAGCATGTCGGCCAGCGCTTTGTTCACGGTGACAAACTGGCCTTCGGTCGAGACCGTGGCGACGCCGATAGGCGCGGCCGCCTGGGTCAGGCGGAAGCGCTTTTCGCTCTCACGCATCTTGTCCAGGGCGTCCTGCAGCTCGTCATTGCGTGCCGCCAGTTCATTTTTCATGTTGCGGTGGTCGTCGATGAAGGCCGATGCCTTGGGGACCAGAAACCACAACACCGAGGCGGTCATGACCGAGACCAGCGCGGTAAAGAATTTAACCCCTGCCGATGTGGCGTACATCGGTCGCCAGATGTTGACGATCTCGATCAGGTGGGTCACGCCGCAGGCCGTAATGAACGCCCCGAACATCAGAAATATGGCGCGGAACTGAAGATCGGGTTGCTTGCGAATGAACCAGATCAGGGCCATGGGGATGGAGAAATACGACAGCGCGATCACGATGTCGGAGCCGACCAATGTCCACAACAGGCCTGGTTTCCACAGCAGGCAGTAGCCGTGCGGCAGAAATCCGGAGTTCGCTTGCATGAACTCGCTCAGTGCCATGTTGATGTCCGTTGACGGGCTCGATGACCCTTACGGTGCCATTTGCAGCGTGAAAACAACGTGAGGATGAGAGTTGTTCACAAAGGCACGCGGGGGCTGATTCCGGTACAGTGCGACAGCTTTTATTCCAGGATCGTAATAAGCGAGGGCTGTGGTGTTTGACTACATCGTTGTAGGGGGAGGTTCAGCCGGGGCGGTGGTCGCCAGCCGGCTGAGTGAGGACCGAAACGTCAGCGTGTGTCTGCTTGAAAGCGGACCGGTCGACAAAAGCGTGCTGATTCACGCGCCGGCTGGCGTCGTAGCCATGATGCCGCGCAAGAACAAGCTCAACTATGCCTTCGAGACTGTGCCGCAAAAAGGCCTTAACGGGCGCCGTGGCTATCAGCCGCGCGGGCGCTGTCTGGGCGGTTCCAGTTCGGTCAACGCCATGCTCTATGTCCGCGGCCATCGCGCCGACTACGATCACTGGTCGGCGCTTGGCAATGCTGGCTGGTCGTATGCGGAGGTGCTGCCGTATTTCAAACGCTCCGAGCACAACGAAAACATCCACGATGAATTCCACGGCCAGGGCGGGCCGCTGAATGTCATGAATCTGCGCTCGCCAGGTGCGCTCAATGCGGAGTTCATCAAAGCCTGTGAAGAGCAGGGCATAGCCGCGACCGCCGACTGCAACGGCGCCGAGCAGGACGGGGCGCTGGAATATCAGGTGACCCACATCAATGGCGAACGTTGCAGTGCAGCCAAGGCCTACCTGACGCCCAATCTGTCGCGCCCTAATCTTGAGGTCATGACCCAGACCCCGGTGCTGCAAATCCTGCTGGACGGCAAGACCGCAACCGGCGTGCGGGTGAAACGCGAAGGTCAGACCTTGGACCTGCGCGCCCGCCGCGAGGTCATCGTCTGCGGCGGCGCCTTCAACTCACCACAGTTGCTGATGCTCTCCGGGATCGGTCCGGGCGCGCATCTGCAGGACCGCGGCATCGCGGTTGCTCATGATCTGCCCGGGGTCGGCCAAAACCTGCAAGACCACATCGACATCGTGCACAGCTACCGGGCACCCAACAGTGACACCTTCGGACTGTCTTTCGGCTTCATGCCCAAGATACTGGCCGCGATGCTGCAATGGCGACGTCAGCGCAGCGGCCTGATCACCTCGCCGTACGCTGAGGCCGGGGCGTTTTTCCGCAGCTCGGAGGCCGACGGGCGGCCGGACCTGCAGCTGATTTTAGTCCGCGCCCTGGTCGATGATCATGGTCGAAAAATGCATCTGGGCCATGGCTTCAGCAGCCATTGCACGCTGCTCAACCCACAGGCTCGTGGCAGCGTGCGCCTGGCCAGCAATGACCCGCTGGCGGATCCGCTGATCGACCCGTGTTTTCTCGACAACGAGCGCGACATGCGGGTGTTCAAGGAAGGTGCGCGCAAGCAGCTGGCGGTGCTCAACGCGGCGGCGCTGTCACCCTGGCGTGGCGACATGCTGTACCCGTTGAATCCGGACGACGATGCCGCGCTGGAGGAAGATCTGCGCAATCGCGCCGACACCCAGTACCATCCTGTAGGCACCTGCAAAATGGGCCAGGATGACGGGGCGGTGGTCGATCATCGGCTGCGTGTGCACGGCATCGCCGGACTGCGTGTGGCCGATGCCTCGATCATGCCGACACTGGTGGCCGGCAATACCAATGCACCCACCATCATGATCGGCGAAAAGGCCGCCGATATGATTCGGGAGGATGCCGCCTAGTTAGAACTGCGGTCCCGAAACTGGGCCGGCGACAGGCCGGTCCAGCGCCGAAATGCCTTGGCAAATGCGCTTTCGTCAGAAAAGCCCAGGTCCTGCGCGATGGCCAGGATTTTGCTGCCCCGACTCAGGGCATCTTCGGCCAGTCGCCGCAGTTCGTGCTCGCGCAGACTGCGGAAAGACACCCCGTCCTCGGCCAGTCGCCGGTTCATGTGGCGGGCGCTCAGGGCAAGCTGCGCAGCGATCTCTTCGCGTGATGCGCACGGTGCCTGGCGGATGGCCTGGCTCACCTGCACGCTGAGGCTGTGTTCGCCGAGGTTGGCGAGATGTTGATCGGCCAGTGCGCGCAGCTGATCGCGTAAGGGGGCATTGGCCTGAATCAGCGGGCTGCGCAGGGTCTGCGGTTCCAGGCACAGGCGGTAGTCCGCGCATTTGAACTGCACCGGGCAACCGAGCAAGCCCGGATAACGCTGAGGGTCGTCGAGTGCGGGGTGGGCCAGATGCAAGGCCCGAATGCCGAAATGCCCACCGGTACTCCAGCGTCCCAGATGAACGATTCCGGCCAGCACGGCCTCGACCCGCTGGGCCCGGCATGTGGCGTATTGCGGGCGGTAGCGCAGATGCACCGCGTCAGCCTCCTGCACCAAGGGGGCGTCACCGCCTTCGCCGATGATCGGCAGATAATCGATCAGGGCCTCGAGCGCCTCGCCGCAGGTTTCGCAACTCATCAGCAGCAGACCCGCGATATCCAGGTGACCAACTTGCAGACTCAGGCCGAGACGGATCCCGATCAGCGGATCTTCGCTGTGCGCGCACAGGTGCTGCCACAGCGCATCCTGGGTGCTGAGCGGAATACGTTCGCGGTCCAGGGCCAGCTCTGTTGCAGGCAGACCGAGTCTGTCGGCGGCCTGCAGCAAGGCCTGGCTGTAACGCAAAGTGACGGTTGCGGTGGTCATGGTCCCGTTTTGACCGAGGCTTGTCCCGAATCAGCCGTGACCGGCAGCGGCGGAGTCCGTATTGTGCATCGATCGTATCGTTCTGGTGGAGCATTATGTACGCAGTGATCGGCGCGGGCCCCATGGGTTTGAGCATGGCTCGCAATCTGGCCAAATACGGACTGGATTTCGTGGGGTTCGAAATACATGCGGACGTGGGCGGCCTGTGGGATATCGACAGCCCGACCAGCACCATGTACGCCTCGGCCCATCTGATCTCATCCAAGCGCATGACCGAGTTCGCGGAATTTCCCATGGACGAGGATGTGGCCACCTATCCGCATCATTCACAGATGCGAAACTACTTCCAGAAGTATGCACAAGCCTTTGGCTTGTATGACAAATACGAATTCGAAACCGAAGTGGTTTCGGTGGTGCGACAGGGCCAGGGCTGGTTGCTCACCAGCCGCCACCAGGGGGTCGAAACACAGCGGCAGTTCGACGCTGTATTCCTGTGCAACGGCACTCTGCACAAGCCCAATCGCCCGACGCTGCCCGGCACATTCAGTGGCGAGATCATGCATTCGGCGGAATACAAACAGGCCGACAGTTTCCGCGACAAACGCGTGCTGATGGTCGGCTGTGGTAACTCCGGGGCGGATATCACGGTCGATGCGGTGCACGCCGCACGTTCGGTCGATCTGTCGGTGCGACGCGGATACTACTTCCTGCCCAAATTCCTCATGGGCAAGCCGATCGACACCTTTGGCGGCCTGATCAAGCTGCCGCGCCGGGCCAAGCAGATGCTCGATGCGGCGCTGATTCGCGCGGCGGTTGGCAAGCCGTCGGATTACGGTCTGCCGGACCCGGATTACCGCTTGTACGAATCCCATCCAGTCATGAACACCCTGCTGCTGCATCACATCGGTCATGGTGATGTGCGCGTGCGTGGCGACATCGCCCAATGTGAGGGTCAGCGCGTCACCTTCAAAAATGGCGAGCAGGGCGAGTACGATCTGATCGTACTGGCCACCGGCTATGACCTGGATTACCCGTTTATCGATCCGGTCGAGATCAACTGGCAGGGTGCGGCGCCACAGCTGTATCTGAACGCCTTCCATCCGCAGGCCGATGACGTGTTCGTCATGGGCATGGTTGAAGCCTCCGGGTTGGGCTGGGAAGGGCGCAACAAGCAGGCTGAACTGGCCGCCCTGTATCTGCGTCAGCTGCGTGATGGCGCGGCCTCAGCGCAGCGTTTCAAACAGCTCAAGCAGCAGCGCTGCGGCCAACGGCTCGACGGCGGCTATGCGTATCTTCAGCTTGATCGCATGGCCTACTACGTCAACAAGCAGGAGTACCTGGATGCGCTGAACGGGCACATCGCCGAGCTCAAAGCTGACCTTGCCAACGCGGTGGCGGCATGAGCGATGCGCAGGCCCGGGTGCTCATCACGGGCGCCGGCGGTTACATCGGGCGCCAGCTGGGGCAGCGATTGGCACAGACCGGATATGTGCTCGGTATTGATCTGCGCGCCAGTGATGAGGCCGGGTTTCCCATACTGGCGCTGGATATCCGTGATCCCGCTCTGGCCGAGTTGATGGCACGCGAGCAGATCACCCATGTGGTGCATCTGGCCGCAGTGCTCGAAGACAGCGGTGACCGGGCCCGCGATTACGATATCGATGTCAACGGCACGCACAACGTGCTGGACGCCTGCGTGGCGGCCGGGGTGCAGCATGTCTGCGTCAGCAGTTCCGGCGCCGCCTACGGCTATCACGCGGACAACCCAGCCTGGTTAAGCGAAACCGATACGCTGCGAGGCAACCCTGAATTTGCCTATTCCGATCACAAGCGACAGGTCGAGGAGTTGCTTGAAGCGTACCGGGCGCAACAGCCACAGCTGCGACAGCTGATTTTGCGCGTGGGCACGGTGTTGGGCGCCAACACCAACAATTTGATTACCGCATTGTTCGCGCGCAAGCGCCAGATCGCGGTGCGCGGCAGCGCGTCGCCGTTTGTCGCCATCTGGGATCAGGACTTGCTGGGCATTATTGAGCAGGGCGTGCGCAGTTCGTGCAGCGGCATATTCAACGTCGCTGGCGACGGCGCTCTGAGCATGCGGGAGATTGCGGACTTGCTGGGCAAGCCTCTGCTCAATCTGCCGGCGCCGCTGCTCAAAACCGTGCTGGCGCTGGGCAAGCTGAGCGGGCTAGGGCGCTACGGCCCGGCGCAGGTCAATTTCCTGCGGTACCGCCCGGTGCTCGACAACACGCGCCTGAAAGGCGAGTTCGGCTACACGCCACAAAAAACATCACGCGAGGTGTTCGAATACTTCATTGAACATGCGCGCCAACGGGGAGTGCTATGAGCGTCTACATCATCACCGGCGCGGCCAGTGGGCTGGGTTGGGAGCTGGCCCAGCGGGTTTTCGCCCAGGGACATGAGCTGGTCATGACCGATATGAATGAACAGCTTCTGGCTCAGCGTGGAGATGAACTGAACGATGCGCAGCGTGTGGTTTGCGTGGCCGGTGACATCACCGACGACACGCTGCAACAGACGCTGCTGGCCCAGACCCAGACGAGCTTCGGACGCCTGGACGTGTTGATCAACAACGCCGGCATTACGCATCGCTCGCGCGTGGCCGACACCGACCCGGCGGTGTTTGCCAAAGTCATGGCCGTGGATTGGCAGGCACCGGTCAAGCTGTGCTGCCAGGCCTTGCCGTTGTTGCGCGCCAGCCGCGGGCAGATCATCAACATCGGGTCCATGGCCGGCTGGATGCCGGTGCCGGGACGGGCGGCCTACTGCGCGGCCAAGAGCGCGCTTGCGCAGTTTTTCGAAGTGCTGCGTATTGAAGTCGAAGACCAGGGCATTCGAGTGCTCAATGTGTACCCGTCGTTTCTCGACACGCCGATCGAGCACAACGCGCTGGGCGCGGATGGCCAACCCGCCAAACATGCACGCTCCACCGTCGGGGTGATGCGCGATGCCGGCTGGATGGCCGAGCGTATTCTGGATGCCCAGGCGCGCGGCAAAGCCTGGATATTCGGTGACCGCCTGTCGTGGTTCGGCAGTGTGCTGTGGCGTGTCTGGCCCGCGCGCTACTTGCGTATCGTGCGCAAGCGTTTCGCCGTGGAATTGAGCGCGTGAGTCTGGCCTATATCGTCCTCGGCGTTTTTATCCTGTTCGCCTATACCGCCGAAGCCATGACCGGTTTTGGCAGCATCGTGATCGCCATATCACTGGGTGCATTGCTGTTTCCGATTGAATGGCTGCAAGCAGTGCTGGTGCCGCTGAACATCTGCATGACCGGCTTTCTGGCCTGGCGTCACCGCCGCCACATCGACGGGCGATTGCTACTGCGCCTGATCATGCCCTTCATGCTGGTGGGTACGTTGGCCGGATTCTGGCTGCAGCCGTATCTGGGAGGTGATGGCCTGAAACTCGCATTCGCGGTGTTGATCCTGTGGTTTTCGGGCCGCGAGCTGTGGCGTCTGCGGGGCAACACGGCGATCAGGGTCAAACCGATGTGGTGGAGTCGCTGCGTTATCACGCTGGCCGGCATCACCCACGGCCTGTTTGCCTCGGGCGGTCCACTGCTGGTCTATGGGCTGGCTGCCACCGCACTGGACAAGGCCCGTTTTCGCGCAACGCTGATCGTGGTGTGGTTTTCGCTGAACAGCCTGCTCACCGTGCTGCTGCTGGTGCAGGGGCGTATTCAGCAGTCCTGGTGGGCGCTGGCCGCCTATTTGCCACTGATTCCCTTGGGAATCTGGCTGGGTGAGCGTTTTCATCACCAGGTTGATGAAGCGCGCTTTCGTGTGTGGATTTACCGCATCCTGGCGCTGGCCGGTTGTGGTCTGATGCTGGCCTCCGTGCGGCGCTTGTGGATGGGCTGATCCGCTATCATCGGCGGATGACCAATAACACTTTCAATGTCGTCTGTGACGACGCTTTGGGCCGGGACGATGCCACCGCGCTGGCCGCGCGTGTGGCCGCGGGTGAGATCAGTGCGCTGGAACTGGTGGATGCGGCCATCGCGCGCCTGCAAAAAGCCCAGCCTGTGGTGCATGGCCTGGCCGAGCCGGCCTACGAGCTGGCCCGTGCACAGGCCCGGCAAAGTTCTGCCACGGACGCCGCTCTGGCGTTTGCGGGTGTGCCTTCACTGATCAAGGACAATCTCGATCTGACCGGGCTGCCAACCCGTCACGGCAGCCGCGCGGTGCCGCCCGCCAAAGCCGCCAGTGATTCGGAATTCTGTCGTCAGTTCAAGGCGCTGGGCCTGATCCCTCTGGGCAAGTCCAAGCTGCCGGAATTCGGCCTCACCGCAACCACCGAGTATTCGCAAGGCGAGGCGGTTCACAACCCCTGGCATTTGGGGCACTCAACCGGTGGCTCATCCGGCGGTTCGGCTGCGCTGGTCGCCGCCGGTGTGGTGCCGATTGCACACGCCAACGACGGCGGCGGATCGATCCGCATTCCGGCCTCCTGCTGCGGTCTGGTCGGCATGAAGCCCTCCCGCGGGCGGCTGGTCGACAACCCGATGGCCAAGCGTCTGCCGGTCAATATCGTGGCCGATGGGGTGGTTAGCCGCAGTGTGCGTGATACGGCCGGTTTTCTGGCGGCCATGGAAACGCAACACCGCAATCCGGCCCTGCCCGCGATCGGGCGGGTTGAAGGTCCGGGCAAGGAACGTTTGCGCATCGGTATCGTCACCGAGCTGCCCGATGGCGGCATGGCTGACGATGAATGCGTAGCGGCGGTCCAGCAGGCCGCACGTCTGTGCGAAAGCCTGGGCCACAGTGTCGAGCCGATGGCATCGCCATTGACCCAGCAACGCGCCGACGATTTTCTGCTGTACTGGGCGATGCTGGCGGCCGGCGTGGCCTGGGCCGGGGGCATGACCGTGGCTCGTGGGCTCGACGGCGATCAACTGGAACCTTTGACCTGGCAGCTGGCCGGCCATTTCCGGCGCAATATGCACCGCATGCCCGGCGCGCTTTGGCGACTGAAACGTGGCCCGCAGTTGCATGAGCGCCTGACCCGCGGTTTTGACGTGATGCTCACGCCCACGCTGGGCCATCCGCCGCCTGAACTGGGCTGGCTCAAGCCGGACATCGAATTTGATGACGCCTGGCAGCGTTTGCGTGCGTTCGCCGCTTTCACCCCCTCGGACAACGTGTGCGGCACACCCGCCATCACGCTGCCCTTAGGCGCCAGTGCCAGTGGTTTGCCAATCGGTGTGCATTTCTCGGCCGGTCCAGGCCAGGAGCGGCGCTTGCTGGAGCTGGCCTTCGCGCTGGAAGAGGCCGCGCCATGGCCGCAGTTTGCGCCGAGCCGGGCCTAAGCTAAGCCCAGCGATAGCTCAGCCCGGTTTGCGCTTCGGCAATCCGCCACCACTGGGCTGCGTCATGTCGCGCCAGGGTTCGGCGGTGAGGTTTGACCTCCACCGCCGGGCCGCGAAACTGGCGCAATCCGGCGGGCCCGTAGAACCCACCGGGTGACGGCTGCGCCGTGCTTGCGGCCAGAATGATGGGCTGTGCACCGGCTCGCGCATCCTGCCCCAGATAACGCATGGCGAAATGCATGGCAGCCTGAGCCAGACGGCCGCGCCAGTTGCGGCTGGGATGCTGCTCCCAGTTGCTGCCTATGGGTGTGCGGGCGATGCCGGGGTGGGCAGCAACACTGATCACAGTCGCACCGACCGCCTGCGACTGGGCCTGCAGCTCACGAGCGAACAGCAGACCGGCCAGCTTGGAACGTGCGTAGGCCCGGGTGGCGTCATAATCCCTGAGCCCTTTGGGATCCTCGGTATCCAGCACCGCGCCGGCATGGGCGATGCTCGACAAGGTCACCACACGTGCGGCCGGCGCCGCCAGCAACAGCGGCAGCAGCTGTGCGGTAAGCGCAAAATGGCCATAAAAACTGATGCCCAGGGCCAGTTCGAAACCATCATGCGTGGTGGTCCTGACATGCGGCGGCAGCAAGCCGGCGTTGTTGATCAGGATGTCCAGCTGGTGGAGTCGGCCAAGCAGCGTCTCGGCGGCCTTGGTCACGGCCGTCAGATCGGCCAGATCGAGCGCGACAAATTCGGCGCTTAGACCTTGGCCCGCCAGATCGTGGGCCACGGCCACGCCAGACTCGCGATTGCGGTCAGCGATATACACCCGAGCGCCGCGCTGGGCCAGCTCGATGGCGGTCTCCCGCCCGAGGCCGCTGGCGGCGCCGGTGATCAACGCGGTTTTTCCGGCCAGCCGTGTCATGCGTGAGAGAAGCCTGCTGGCACGGGCTGATCGGTCAGTGCGCAATGGGTGCCACGTGCGCTGTACATGCTGGCCACGCACAGATTGCAGGCGGTGCATCCGGAGGCGGCCTGCTCACCGGCGGCCCAGCGCCTGGGCAGATCGGAATCATGGATCAGCACGCGCCCCAGAGCGATGCTGTCGAAGCCCTCCGCAAGCACCTGGGTCACGTCGTCAGGTGAGGTCACACCGCCGACATAGGCCAGCGGTATGTCCACCGCCGCGCGAATACGACTTGACCACGGCATCAGATACAGCGGCTGAAACGGCTTGCGCGGCTGGCGCAAAGCCATCAGCGCCGCAATCGGGCGAAACAGGCCTTTGGCGGCGGCCGTCATCGAGGCCACCGGTAAACGATTGCCAAAAATGGTCCACGGTGCTTCCACATTCATGCCCGCGGAGAGTACGAGCTGATGCGCTCCGGCCTGTTCCAGCTCGCGACAGATCTGGATCATGTCTTCGATGCTGTTGCCGCGCCGGTGGCCTTCGACCACGCTGAGCTTGCACAACACGGCGAGGTCGTTGCCGACCGCATCCAGCACCGCTTCCAGCACCCGCCGCGGCAAGCGCGCACGTGCACGCGCATCGGGCTCGTGATTGTACAAGGGGGAGAGAAACTGGCTGAGCAGATAGCCGTGCCCCATGTGGATCTCCAGCGCATCAAAGCCGGCTTCACGGGCGAGCCGGGCGGCGTTGACGAACTGCGCGGTGAGATGTTCAAGATCGGCTGCGGTGGCGGCGCGCTTGAACCAGCGTCCAATCATCATGCCGGGCGGATTCAAACCGCCCCGCGCGCTCAGCGGATAGCGGCGTTCCTCCAGCTGTGGCAGGAAGCAGAACGCGCCGCCATGGGTAATCTGGGCGCAGGCCGCGGCCCCTTCGGCATGCACCGCGTCGGTCAATGCGCGCAGCCGGGGCAAGGTCTGCGCATCCAGGCACACCTGATCTTCAAAAGTGCGCCCATCACGGCTGACTGCACAGTAGGCCAGGGTGGTCATGCCCACACCACCGGCGGCCATGCGCCGGTGAAACTCGATCAACCGGTCGGTAACCCGGGCGCCGTCAGCCATGCCTTCATTGGTTGCTGATTTGATCAGTCGGTTGCGCAGCGACAGCGGGCCGAGTCGCCACGGTGCATAGGCCGCCGCGCTCACAACCAGTTGACGCCCGTCATGCTGGCGGAGGCCTGCCACAGTCCAGCTGCCAGCTGCTCATCCATCGCCAGCCCCCGCGGTGCCGCGTGGTCGGGATAGCCCCAGAATTCCAACGGTCCTTTCGGGCCGTAATATTCACCCCCCTTCACGTCAGCCGCGCTGGCCGCATACAAGGTGGGCAAAGCCCCTTTGGCAGCCGACTGAGCCATGAAAGCGCCAACCCAGGACATTGCGTTCCAGATGCGCCGGGCCAGCGAGATCTGCGCCTCGCGGGCGTAAAACACGTTGGTGGCGGCATAACCCGGATGGGCGGCCACGCTGATCGTATCCACACCGCTGCGGCGCAAACGCCGTTCGAGTTCCAGCGCGAACAGCAGATTGGCCAGTTTTGACTGCGCGTAGGCGCCGGGCATCGAATAGGCGCGGCGTTGCCAGTTCAGGTCGTCCAGCGGCAACTGGCCGCTTTTGTGCGCCACGCTGGCCACACTTACGATTCGCGCGCCCGGGGTCTGTGAGATCAGCTCGAACAGCTGCCCGGTCAGGGCGAAATGGCCGAGGTGATTGGTCCCGAACAAGGTTTCGAAGCCGTCCACCGTTTGACTCAGCGGCAAGCCCATGACCCCGGCGTTGTTGATCAGCAGATCGAGCTGGCTGTAGCGCTCGACAACTTGCTGCGCGGCCTGGCGTACGCTGTCCAGGCTGGCCAGATCAAGCTGCAGGCTGTCGAGCTCAGCCTGCGGGCAGGTGTTGTGGATCGTTGTAGCGGCCTGCTGCGCCTTGTCAGGACTGCGGCAGGCCAGAATGACGCGAGCGCCGGCCTCGGCCAGCCCGAGAGCCGTTTCCAGCCCCAGTCCGCTGTTGGCGCCAGTGACCAGCGCCGTTTTTCCCTGCAGCGACGGCATGTCGCGTTTTGTCCATTTGCCCATCGTGCGTCGTATCCCCTGAATCTGTGCTCATTGTGGGCTGCGGCGCGGACATGCAAATCGTCTAAACGGCGCAGAGCCTGTCGTGATGCCAGGCGATATGTTCGTCGATGAAACTGGCGATGAAGAAATAGCTGTGGTCGTAGCCCGGGCGCCGACGCAACTGCAGCGCATGCCCGGCCTGCTGCGCGGCGTGTTCCAGCAACTCCGGTTTGAGCTGCTCACGCAGGAAGTTGTCGGCCTCACCCTGATCAACCAGGATCGGCGTCTTGGCCACGCCGCGTTCGATCAGCAGGCTGCTGTCATAGTCCTTCCAGGCGCCGCGATCCGGCCCCAGATAACGCGACAGTGCCTTTTCGCCCCAGGCGCATCGGGTCGGTGAGGCGATCGGGGCAAAAGCCGAAATCGAGCGAAAACGTTCGGCGTTCTTCAGCCCCAGCGTGATCGCGCCGTGGCCGCCCATGGAGTGACCAAAGATGCCGCTGCGCTGAGCATCGACCGGAAATTCGGCCTCGACCAGATCAGCCAGCTCATGGCGCAGGTAATCCTCCATGTTGTAATGGGTCGACCATGGCGCCTGCGTGGCATTGAGGTAAAAGCCAGCGCCAAGACCGAAGTCGTAGGCGCCATCGGGGTCATCAGGCACGCCGTCACCACGCGGACTGGTGTCAGGCGCAACGACGATCACGCCGTGCTTGGCCGCGGCGCGCTGCGCCCCGGCCTTGGTTACGAAGTTTTCGTCCGTGCAGGTCAGCCCGGACAGCCAATACAGCACGGGCAAGCGGCTGTGCTCGGCCTGTTCGGGCAGATAGACCGAAAAGCGCATGGTGCAGTTGACGCTTTCGGCGGCATGTTCGAAGCGCAGCTGCCGACCGCCAAAGCAGCGGTTCTCCGCCAGGGTTTGCAAAGCACTCATGATCAGTCGTAAACCACCACTGAACGGATGCTTTCGCCCTTGTGCATCAGGTCGAAAGCGGTGTTGATGTCGGACAGTGGCATGGTGTGGGTGATCAGCGTGTCGATGTCGATCTTGTTGTCCATGTACCAGTCAACAATTTTGGGCACATCGGTGCGACCGCGTGCGCCACCAAAGGCGCTGCCACGCCAGCTGCGCCCGGTGACCAGCTGGAAGGGGCGGGTGGAGATTTCCTGCCCGGCCCCGGCCACGCCGATGATGCAGCTCTGGCCCCAGCCTTTGTGTGCGCATTCCAGCGCCTGACGCATCACGTTGACGTTGCCGATGCACTCGAAGCTGTAGTCCACACCGCCACCGGTCATTTCGATGATGTGCTGGGTCACGTCGTCCACATCTTTGGGATTGACGAAGTCAGTCATGCCGAACTGGCGGCCCAGTGCCTCGCGCGCCGGGTTGAGATCGACCCCGATGATGCGATCCGCGCCGACCATGCGGGCGCCCTGGATCACGTTCAGGCCGATACCGCCGAGACCGAACACCGCCACGGTCGAACCCGGCTCAACCTTCATGGTGAAGGCCACGGCCCCGATGCCGGTGGTGACGCCGCAACCGATGTAGCAGATCTTGTCGAAGGGGGCGTCTTCACGCACCTTGGCCAGGGCAATTTCCGGCAACACGGTGTAGTTGGAAAAGGTCGAGCAGCCCATGTAGTGCAGCACCGGTTTGCCTTCAAAGCTGAACCGGCTGGTGCCGTCCGGCATCACGCCCTGGCCCTGGGTCGAGCGGATTGACTGGCACAGATTGGTTTTCGGGTGCAGGCAGTATTCACATTCGCGGCATTCCGGGGTGTACAGCGGAATGACGTGATCACCCGGTTTGAGTGACGTCACACCGGCGCCAACTTCGCGCACGATACCCGCGCCCTCATGCCCCAGTACGGCGGGGAAAGCACCTTCCGGGTCATCGCCCGAGAGGGTGAACGCGTCGGTGTGGCAGACCCCGGTGGCCTTGATTTCGACCAGCACTTCGCCGGCCTGCGGGCCCTGCAGGTCGAGTTCAACAATTTCCAGCGGTTTTCCGGCGGCAAAGGCCACGGCAGCCTGCGTTTTCATTGCGCGTTCCTGAATCATGAAAGGGGGCGCAAACAGTAGCAGACCCGGGCGCTGGATTGGCACGCGCCGGCCCGCCTGCATTATGAGGAAAAGCGGCCGCGCTGGGCGGCCGCCTGTTCAAGCTACTTCGGCTGAACGGTGCGCAGGTAGGGTTTGATGGTCTTGAAACCCTGTGGGAACAGTTCGCGGGCTTGCTCGTCGCTCACCGCCGGCACGATGATGGCTTCATCGCCCGGTTGCCAGTTGCCCGGGGTGGCAAGCTTTTCGCGATCGGTCAGCTGCAAGGAATCCAGCACCCGCAACACCTCGTTGAAGTTGCGCCCGGTGCTGGCCGGGTAGGTGATGGTCAGGCGCACTTTCTTGTTCGGGTCGATCACGAACAAGGAGCGCACGGTCAAGGTGTCTGAGGCCTTGGGGTGAATCATGCCGTACAGATTGGCGACGCTGCGCTGCGGGTCGGCGATGATGGGGAAGTTCACCGCCGTGCCCTGGGTTTCTTCGATGTCGCTGGACCACGCCTTGTGGTCCTCTACCGAATCCACCGACAGGGCGATCGCTTTGGCGTTGCGCTGGGCAAATTCATCCTTGAGCTTGCCGGTCAAGCCCAGCTCGGTGGTGCACACCGGCGTGAAGTCCTTGGGGTGGGAAAACAGGATCACCCAGCTGTCGCCGGCCCAGTCGTGGAACTGGATAGGGCCCTGCGTGGTGTCTGCGGAAAAATCGGGGGCGATGTCGCCAAGCTGCAATGCCATGAGTGTCCTCCATGGGTGGATAATCGAGGGCATCAGACCACGCTTGTAGGCGATTGCTCCACGCATGGCGCAAAATGGAATCATTGATAATTTTCTGGAATAAGCGGCATCTGTTGCCTGGCCGCCTTCAAGTACTCTTCTGCACCATGACACTAAAACATCTGAGTTTGATACTGATCGCGCTGACCGCCCTGGCGGGCTGTCAGTCCGGTGGGCGCGACACCATTGATAGCAACCCGGGCGGTGCCGCCCTGGCCAAAACCGAGTTGGGGGCGTGTGCGCTGGCCAGCCCGTTGCGCCAGTTGCATGCCGGGCATGACAGGGCCGGCGATGCGCGCCTGCAGGCAATGATGAGCGCACAAGCCGCGACTGCCGGTGCTGCGCTGTATGGCTCGGCCTGTGCAGATAGCAACGCTTTTCGTATGGGCTCAGGGGTGCATGACATGACCGGCCCCGCCGGTGACAGCATTTCAGCGGGCTATGAAGACCCCACCCACGTGCTGCGGGGCATACACTTGCGCCAGTTCGCGCGGGCTTTCGCGCTGGAATCGCCGTGCAATGGCGAGCGTGTGATCCTGGCCGTCACCGAAACTGGCTTCCTGACCCAGGGGCTGCGCCAGAGCGTGCTGGAGAAAATTGCAGCCGATCCGGAATTGTCGGCTCACTATGCCGGCGAAAACATCATGATGTCGGCCACGCATACCCATTCCGGCCCCGGCGGCGAAGCTCATCACAGCGCTTACAACCTGTTCCGGCTGGGTTATGACGCGCTGGTCCACGAGATTTACAGCACCGCCTTGTTCCGCGCGATACAGCAGGCCCATCGCAATCTGGAAGCGCATCCGGAGCCGGGGCATGTTCGCCTGGCAGTGGGCGAGTTGCTTGACGTCAATACCAACCGCTCCGAGCCGGCCTACGCCAACAATCCGCAGGCCGAGCGTGAAGCCTGGCTGGACAGCGCGGGCGAAGAGGTGCGGGTTAACAAGCGCATGCTGCAGTTGCGTTTTGACCGCGCCGATGGCCGCTCGATTGGCCTGCTCAACTGGTTTGGTGTGCACACCACTTCGGTCGGCACTCATGAACCGCTGATCAGCAGCGACAACAAGGGACTGGCGGCGATCAGCGTTGAACGCATGATGGGCACGGACTATCTGGCCCCGGATGGTGAGGATCGCTTCGTCGCCGCATTCGCGCAATCCGATGAGGGCGATTCCTCGCCCAATCTGTGCTTTCGCGAAAACCCCTATCCGGACATCAGTATCGGTTGCGGGGTGGACACGCTGGAAAGCACCGCCGCCAGTGGGGTCAAGCAACTGGCCCGGGCGATCGAACTGTATGACGCAGGTGGGGTTGAGCTGCGTGGCGGATTGCGCAGCCGGCTGACCCATGTGCGTATGGATGACATCGAGATCAATGATCCGGTGGTGTTGGCCAGTCTTGATCATCCGGCCGAGCTGGACAGCGCGATCAAACGCACCTGCACCGCAGCACTGGGGTTCTCCATGGCGGCCGGCGCCGAGGACAATCGTGGTCCCAGTCAGGAGGGCATCGCGTGCAGCGATGTCGATCCGGCGGCCAATCTGGCCGGTGACATCGAGACCGCACTGGCGACCATCGCCAGCGGCGCGACCGGTTCCGGCTATCCGGCGTTGCCGGCACGCACCGTCGGCACATTGCTGGGCTGTGGGCTGACCGTAGGCAGTGATGTGCTGCCAGCCTTGCCCGATGTGGATTACGGCTGCCATGCCGAAAAGCCCATCCTGTTTCCGATCGGCTCCACCGAGCTGATCAGCAACGCTGATCTGCCTATGCAGATCATGACGCTCGGGCAGTTGGCCATCGTAGCCCTGCCGTGGGAAGTCACCACCACCTCGGCGCGGCGTATTCGTGCCACGGTGATGGCTGAACTGGCCGAGGCGGGTATCGAACATGCCGTGGTGGCCGGTTTGAGCAACGATTTCGTGCAGTACCTGACCACCCGCGAGGAGTACGCCACCCAGCAGTACGAAGGCGCCTCAACGCACTTCGGACCGTGGACGCTGGCCGCCGTGCAGCAGGCGCTGCGACCTTTGGCCATCAGCCTGCGTGACAACACCGATGCGCCCGAGGGCGTGCCGGCACCGCAGACCACACCAGCGCTGCCACCGCGATTGCCGTACCTGGCGGCCGATGCGCTGATGCCCGGCACCGCCTACGGTGAGGTGCTGACAGATGCGGCCGAAGCCTACACCGCGGGTGACACCGTGCAGGTGGTGTTTGCGTCGGCGCACCCGCGCAATGATGCGCTGGACAAGCTGAATCAGGCTTATCTGCTGGCCGAACGCGAACAAGCGGACGGGCAGTGGCAAGTGGTCGCGCGCGAGCGCGATCCGGAACTGATCATGCGCTGGCACGCCAGCCCGGAGGCGCCGGTGGCGGGGCAGCTGATTGCCTTGCGCAGTTCGCAGATTGAAGCGCTGTGGCATTTGCCACGCAATCTGCCGCCCGGGCGCTACCGGATTCGTCATGAAGGCACGGCGGTACCGCTGCTGGGTGGCGACAGCCTGGGACCGCGCACGCCGTTCAGCGGCGTCAGCTCCAGCTTCAGCGTGAGCGGCCCGATGGATGACTGCCCGGGTTATCCCGCACTGTTTTGAACATATCCAGCGCGGACCTTACGGCGCTGCTGCTGACCCTGCGCCTGGCCGCCACCGTCACCGCATTGCTGTTGCTTGTGGGCCTGCCGCTGGCCTGGTGGCTGGCGCGCACCCGCTCGCGCTGGCAGGCGCCCGTAGCCGCGCTGGTGGCATTGCCGCTGGTATTACCGCCGACCGTGCTGGGCTTTTATCTGCTGCTGGCGCTGGGGCCGCAGGGGCCGCTTGGCCAACTCACCGATGCTCTGGGGCTTGGGAGCTTGGCGTTCAGTTTCTCCGGGCTGGTCATTGGCTCCATGCTGTATTCCTTGCCCTTCGTGGTGCAGCCGCTGCAAGCTGCCATGGCCTCGCTGGGCGATCGCCCGTTGGAAATCGCCGCCACGCTGGGCGCCGGGCCACTCGACCGCTTTTTCAGCGTGGTACTGCCGCTGATCAGGCCAGGCCTGATCACCGCTGCGGTGCTGGGTTTTGCCCATACCCTGGGCGAGTTCGGCGTGGTGCTGATGATTGGCGGCAACATCGAGGGCGAAACCCGCGTGGTTTCGGTGCAGATTTACGATCACGTTGAAGCCCTGGCTTACGCCGAGGCCCATGGCTTGTCGGCGGTGATGCTGGGACTTTCGTTCAGCATGTTGCTGGCCCTGTATCTGCTGCAACCACGCGGCGTGCGTGTCCGCGCATGATCAAGGCCGCCGTGACATTGCGCTATCCGGGCGCTGCGGATGATGCGCTGCAGCTCGACCTGAACTTGCCGGGGCAGGGTGTCAGCGCCATATTCGGCCCATCCGGCGCGGGCAAATCATCCTTGCTGCGGTGTCTGGCGGGGCTGCAAGCCTGCCGCGCGGACATCCGTATCAATGGTGTCATCTGGCAGGACGCAACAAGCTGTATGCCAACGCACCGACGCCAGCTGGCCTATGTGTTTCAGGAGAACAGCCTGCTCAGCCATCTCAGTGTGCAGGGCAACCTCGACTTCGCCATGAAACGGGCCGCCGCACCGGTGTCGCAAGCCCGTTACGCCGAGTTGCTGGATATCTTGCGTGTGGGTGAGCTGTTGCCACGACCGGCCGCGCTGCTCTCGGGTGGCGAACGCCAGCGTGTAGCGCTGGCCCGTGCACTGGTGGTGCAGCCAAAGCTGTTGCTGCTGGATGAGCCGCTGGCGGCGCTGGATGGTACCCATAAACGTGACATTCTCGAGCTGTTGGATACCTTGCGCGATCTGATCGAGGCGCCGTTGATCTACGTCACACATGCACTGGATGAACTGACCCGGCTGGCCGATCATCTGGTTTTGCTGGAGCAGGGCCACGTTGTGGCGCAGGGGCCGTTGCGAACGGTGCTGGCGCGCACCGATCTGGCCCATCGCCTGGGCGATCAGGCCGGTGTGGTGATCGAGGCCCAGGTCAGCGCACGTGATCCACGTTGGCGGCTGATGCAGGTGCGCTGGGACAACGGCCAGTTGTGGTTGCGCGACAGTGGCGAAGCCCTCGGCAGTGCAGTGCGTGTGCGGATTCTCGCTCGCGACGTGAGCCTGACCCTGAGCGAGCATGTCGACACCAGCATCGTCAATCGTCTGCCGGTGCAGATCAGTGAGATCAACAGCAGCGCGGAAGACGCCATGGCGGTGATTCGCCTGAGCAGTGGTCAGGCCGACATCCTGGCACGCACCACCGCTCGCTCACTGGATCATCTCGGGCTTGAAGCCGGCATGTCCGTGTGGGCGCAGGTCAAGTCGGCTGCGCTGGTGCGCTAGCGGCACGCGGTGCAAGGGCGAACACAGCGACGGGTTCGGGAAACCCTTTAAGACTTTCTGCTTGGCGCGGTTCAGCGTGCAAGGCAGTGGCCGCATCCAGCCCCTGCAACGTGCGCTGATCGCACAGCACTTCCCCGGCGCGGGCACGATCGCACAACCGTGCGGCCAGATTGACCGCGCTGCCGACCGCGACATATTCCAGCCGCCGGGCACCGCGTATCGCACCGATGGTGGTGCGCCCGGTGGCAACGCCAACACCCAGACCCAGCTCGGGCGTGCTCCCGGCCAGCAAAGCAATGCCAACCTGGCGCAAATCATCAGCCAGCTGCAGGGCCCGGGTGGTGTGGTCGGGCATGGCCAGTGGGGCGCCGACCAGAATCAGTACGCCGTCTCCGGCGTGATCCTTGACCGTGCCACCATGGCGCGCCGCGACCTCACCGACACTGTTGTAAAAGCGCTCGAGCAGACCGACCACCGCGTCTGAATCATGCTGACGGGCATAGTCGGTGAAGCCGCGCAGATCGCAGATGACCACGCTGAGCACGCGGCGCTGGCGCTTAAGCGCTTCATCCATGCCTTCCTGCTGGACCAGTCGAGCCACCTCAGGTGACAGAAACTGGCGCATGAATTGCCCGCGCTGGTTCTGAATCAGCAAGTAACGCACCGAGCCGGCGAGAAAGGCCAGCAAACCCAGGGTCAGGGTGATGGGAACGATGTGGTTGCCGAAAATCAGACCACCGAGCAGAAACGGGCCGGCAATGGCCAGGGCGCGCAGGCGCACGATTTCGGCGCGGTCGATGCGGCTGAAACGCAAGGTGGTGATGGCGATGCCCGCAAGCAGAATGCTGGTCCCCAGCACCGGGGCGAACACTGCAAACTCAACCCCGCGCACGCGCACATTGCCGGCCACATCGGACATCGCCTGCTCAGGGAAAATGGCCAGATAGCCCAGGCTCAGGCCCCAGTACACGATGATCAGGATCTGTGCCGCGCGAAACAGTGCGGTGGAGGTCAGACGCAGCCGTCCGGGCGGGCCGGTGCGGCCGATGCGCAGCCCCCATTCCAGGCCGCAGAGTATGGCCAGTGATTCCAGTGTGGTGGTCAGCGCATCGATCAGCCACAGCCCCAGCGTGACCTCGATGTGCGGCGCCAGGGTGTCGTTGCCACTCAGAAACAGACGCAACCCGATCGCCATCAGGCAGGCCGAAAGCGCCCGACTGGCCGGGTTGGCGCGGTCATTGAGAAGAAAGATCAAGCCAGTACCGGCCGTCATCAGGCCGACAACCAGAAAAGCCGTCTCCGGCGTTGCGATCATGTGTTTCCCCTGGTGGCGCGCGCTGGCGTTGCGGCGGACGCGCTGCGCCCGGCCTGTTGGTATCGGCGTGCTCAGCGCCCTCGCGGCTGCTGACGCACACAGTGTAGAACAGCCGGCGGCCCGGGCGCGGGCCTTCGATGCAGGCAATCTCACGCTTTTGTATGAGGAAGGGGCCGGCGTATGCGGTCAGACTGCGCGGCAGCTATCAAAACTTCGAGGGGATGACGATGCAGACAGCATTCATTACCGGCGCCAATGTCGGACAGGCCAACTTGTTGGTGAAATCACTGGCGTCCAGCGGCTGGCGGGTGTTTGCAGGGGTGCTGCCCGGCGCGCCGACCGATCTGGAAAGTGGCGGCAACATCACGGTGGTGGATCAGGATGTTTCATCCGAGGAATCGGTGCGGGAGAGCGCACGTGTGGTCACCGAGGCGCTTAACGGGCAGGGTCTGGACCTGCTGATGAATGTGGCCGGCGTGGCCAATATTGCGGTCGGGGTGATCGAGGCGGTTGATCAGCAGCAGCTGGAGCGCATTTTCCAGATCAACACCTTTGGTCAGCTGCGTGTGGTCCAGGCCTTCTTGCCGCTGATCCGCAAGAATGCGCCACGTTCACGCATCGCCAACTACAGTTCCGGCGCGATCATTGCCAACCCGATCGGCTCGGGCGGCTACAACATGAGCAAGCATGCCATCCACGGCATGACCTTGACGCTGCGCCACGAGCTGGCGCCTCTGGGTATTCAAGTCACCTCGATCGTGCCGGGTGGGGTGCTCACCGGTATGTCAGCCAATGCCAAGGAACAAGTCACCCGCACCTGGAATATGCAGCCGGCCGAAATCCGCGAGATCTACGATCCGTATCTGTCCAACACCATCCTCAATGTCCTGCCTGAGATGCTCAACAAAACCGGCAGCACGCCGGAGGAAGCGCTCAAAGGCACCCTGGACATTCTGGCCAAGAAAAAATGGAAGCCGATGGAGTTGCTGGGCAAGGACGTCAAACCCATGGGCATCATGCGCCGTATGTTCTCCGACAGCAGTCTGGAGAAGATGATGCGCTCAGCCTTCAAGATTCCCAGCTACAAGGGCTGATGAACATGAATGCAGAATTGCAGGACGGCGCGCAGATTCGCGCCCATTTCGAGCGCATGGCCGCACGCACGCCCGAGCTTGCGCTGACCACCGCGGATGAACGTATCGCCAAGCTCAAAAAACTGCTTGACGTGGTGCTGGCCAGCCGCGCCGAGATTGTTGCCGCCGGTCAGCAGGAGCTGCGGGTTCACGAGACCGACATCGACGGTCAGCTGCTGATGATCAAGGCCGAGATCGAGTTCATCAGCAAGCACCTGGCCAGCTGGATGGCGCCGCAACCGGTGCAGGGTTCCTTAATGACCCTGGGCAAGAAAAGTTACGTGCGCCACGAAGCCAAAGGCATGGTGCTGCACGTTTCGACCTGGAATGCGCCCATTGCCGAAGCGTTTGTGATGGCCGCCGGCGCCATCGCCGCGGGCAATGCGTTTGTGCTCAAACCGTCCGAGCTGGCGCCACATTCGGCCCAGGTGCTGGCGGATATCGTGGCCAAGGCGCTGCCGGATGATGAGTTTGCTGTGTTCCAGGGTGGGGCCGAAGTCGCCCAGGCGCTGCTGGCCTGTCCGTTCAACCATATGTTCTACATCGGTGGTCATGGTGTCGGGCGTTTGATCATGAAAGCTGCGGCGGATCACTTCGCCACGGTGACGCTGGAGATGGGCGGTAAGAACCCGACCATCATCGATGCCAGTGCAGACGTCAAAGACGCCGCATTCAAGACCGCCTGGGGACGTGCGGCCAACGCAGGCCAGGTGTGTGTCGCGCCGGACTACGCGCTGGTGCATGAAAGCGTACAGAGCGCGTTTGTCAGCGCCATGGGCGATGCGTTCAATGAGATGTACAACCCGCAAGGTGAGGGCTTTCAAGCCTCCAATCATCTTCCGCGCATTATCAATGCCAGGCATTTCGAGCGCATCCATGCATTGCTGCAGGATGCCTTGGACAAGGGCGCCAAGGTCGAATTCGGCGGCCAGACCGATGCCGATGATCTGTTCATCGCGCCGACCATCCTGTCCGGGGTCAGCGAGGACATGAAGATCATGCAGGAGGAAATTTTTGCACCGATCATCTGCATCGTGCCGTTTGCCGACCGGGCCGAGGTGCCAAGCATTATCCGGCGTCGCCCCAAGCCGCTCAGCCTGTACATCTTCGCCAAGGACAGCGCGGCCAAGGACTGGTATCTGGCGCGCACCAGTGCGGGCAGCACGGTGGTCAATCACAACGTGATTCAGTCGGGCACCAATCCGTGCCTGGCCTTTGGCGGCGTCAACCACAGCGGTATGGGCCGGATCGGCGGGCATGCCACCTTCCTGGAATGCTCCAATCCCCGCTCGGTGGTTGAGGACGGTCCGCCGGTTGGTGACCCCAAGCTGATGTTCCCGCCGTATTCGGACAAGTACAAGAAGATGGTCGGCGACATGCTCAAACGGCCGATTGTGGTCCCCAATGCGGTGGTCAACACCATCAACGGCATGATCAAGCTGGGTAGCCTGTTCCGGAAATCCTAGCCACGCTGCTGCGCCAGCGTAGCCAGAATCTGGCTGTGCTGGCGCCGCGTCAGCTGATAGCGATTGAGGAAGTACAGGCTCACCGCGTACAGCACCATGATGGCGGGTGCGTAGGCCGTGGCCAGGGTTTGCGCACTTTGCTCGGCCAGCTCGGGTTGCTGGCGTGGAAACGCAATCAGATCCAGAGTGACGCCAGCCAGCAAGGCCCCGACGCCTGACGAGGCTTTAACCGAAAACACGATCAGCGATGTGAACGCACCCTCCAGGCGGCGCCCGGAATCGGCTTCCCCCTGATCGGTGAGATCGGCGATCATCGATGCGGTGATGATGTTGATGCTGATCAGCGCGGCGGTCAGGATGATGGTGAAAAAGAACAGCGCGGTGACCAGGTCCCGCGTGCCGTTTTCCGGAAACCATCCGAGCAGGCGCAAGCCGATCGGTAGCGGGCCGAAAAGCACGGCGAAGAGGGCCAGGGCCATGGCCGAACGTTTCTTGTCCCACAATTTGCCGAGCATGGGTGACACGCTGGCCGCGATGATCACCGAGATCACCATGCCCAGCGTGAGTATGCCCAGCTGATCACCATCCAGCCCCCAGAAATACGTGTTCACGTAGTAGCCCACGGCGTTGATGTAACCCCAGGCGCTGGATGAAAAAATGGCGCTGATGATCAGGGCCCGAAACGAGCGATTGGCCCAGACCACGGCAAAATCGGCGCGCAGGCTGCGCCTGGCATCCGGCGCATGCGGATTGAGCCGCGCCACGTCGCGGGTACCCCAGGCGCACAGCAGGATGGCAAGGCCGGCGAAAATCGCGCAGTACAGTGCAAATTCGGCGTAGGCAGAGGCCTGCATGCGACCGTCGACGCCGCCCGGCCCCTCATTGAAAAATGCAGTGAAGCCAACCACAGCAGCGCCCAAGCCGGCCAGCCAGCCGAACAGAAAGCGGATGCCGATGATTTCGGTGCGCTCGTCGTAATCGGCCGTCATTTCGGCTGCCATGGCGTTGCTGGGTACGGCGTACAGCGTCAGGCTCACGCGCAGCAACACCGTAAAGCCGAGCAGCCAGCAGAACAGCGCCGGGTGGCTCAGATCATCCGGCGGCGCGAAAAGCAGGGCGAACGACAGCGCAACCGGCAACACCGCCAGGTACATGTAGGGATGGCGTCGGCCCAGACGGGAGCGCGTATTGTCCGATATCACCCCCATCAGCGGGTCTGTAAACGCGTCGA